>JACDZF010000251.1 GCA_013426795.1 Desulfocapsa sp.
ATCAGGGTTAGAAGAACTCCCTGATATGGTATATGATGGGAGATACCGATTCGAAAAGCGTCCAGCCTGAGCTGGCAAACCCGCCCCTATAAAAGGCTACCCCCATGAGCTCTCTTTTTGATTCCCTATCCTCTCTGTTTTCCAGCAAACCCAGGCTCAAGCCGGCCCAGTTGCAAGAAGCATTTCGCAGTCATTACAAAGAGTTTCGTGCTCTCTTGACGGCAAACAATAATGCTCTGGAATTGATGGCGGAGATGGAACAGGTGGTAAGCGCCGGTCATTCCTTTGGGATGTCCTTTATTCGAGGGCATTGTACTGCCCTCTCGGTGAATATCTACAAGATGGTTCAGCATCTGAACAAGCTGTCCGATGGCAAATATGCGGGATTGGACGAGACCTTCCGAGATGTTGCCATGAAGCTTGAGCAGGTTATTGCCAATCGTCCGGTGACCACGGAGGGAGCGCTTATCCTGCCCATGGCCGAGATAGATGTGAGCATGGTGGATCAGGTCGGCGAGAAAATGGCCAACCTCGGTGAGGTCAGGAATCGTATCGGTCTGAGAGTCCCGGAAGGATTTGTGATAACGGCGGTGGCCTCCTTGAGTTTCATCAAGGCCAATGATCTGCAGGTTGAAATAAATCGACGATTGAAAGGCCTTGAGCTGGATAATCTGGAGGAGCTTTACACGGTCAGCGCCGGTATTCAGGGCTTGATCTCCAGCGCGCCGCTGCCGGAAGAGTTGGAAACCTCCATCCTTGCCCACCATCATCAGCTTGTCACTGGTCCGGATTGCTGCGAGCTCTTGGTTGCCCTTCGTTCAAGCGCCATTGGGGAGGACAGCAGCAACGTCTCTTTTGCCGGTCAGTATCGAACCCAGCTCAATGTCAGCCGTGATCTTGTCGGTCAGGCCTATAAGGAGATCGTGGCCGGAAAGTATAAAAGTCAGGCCATTGTGTATCGCCAGCAGCGTGGCTTTCGGGATCAGGATGTCCATATGTGTGTCGGCTGTCTGCGTATGGTGGATGCCGTCGTCAGTGGAGTAATGTATACCCGTGACCCGGATGATCCGCGCAGCAATTATGTCTTGATCCAGTCAGCATTGGGCCTTGCCAGCAATGTGGTGGACGGCAGCGCTGCAACCGAGCAGTTCAAGGTCCGTCGAACCTCGCCTTACGGGATTCTTGAATCCGGATTTGGCGCGAACCAAGCCGGGAGTGACGGGTCACCATCGCCTGCGACCTTGACCGCCATACAGGCATCGGAAGTGGCTGAAGTCGGTGTCCGCCTTGAAGAGCATTTCGGCGTTGCCCAGGATGTGGAGTGGTCCATCGACCGCGCCGGTTTATTATATATTCTGCAAAGCCGGCCCCTTGGCCAAGGAGTGAATAAGGAAGTGTCGCTCCCTCGTCGAGACAGCTCGTTGGCAGATGATCTGCCGTTGCCGCTTCTTGCCGGCGGGGTCTGCGCCAGCTCCGGAGTTGGCTATGGGCAGGTCTTTAAGGTTCGAACCACCCTCGATCTGTTACGATTTCCCATGGGTGCGGTTCTCGTCGTTGAGACCCCCTATCCAGACTGGGCCAGCTTGTTAGACCGGGCGGTGGCGGTGGTCAGCGAAACTGGTCAAGGGGCGGCCCATCTTGCTACCGTTGCCCGTGAGTTTGGAATTCCGGCCATTTTCGGATTAAAACAGGCCATGACGATTCTCGAAAATAAGAGCCTGATTACGGTGGATGCCACTGCCGGCAAGGTGTATAGTGACGAAGTGGAAGCCTTGATGATGTTGGCCCCGCCCAAGCCGAATCTCATGGTTGGCAGTCCGGTCCATAAAACCCTGGTGGCTGCCCTGGAATATATTACGCCACTCAATCTGACCGACCCTGCCTCACCCTATTTCCGACCCAGTGCCTGCCAGACCTTGCATGATATAACCCGTTTCTGTCATGAGAAGGCCATGGTTCAGATGTTCACTTTTGGGGAGCGCTACGGATTTGATGACAAGGCCGCCAAGCAGCTGGTGGTGGATGCCCCCTCCCAATGGTGGGTGATTGATCTGGACAATGGTTTCAGTCCGGATTTTGATCCGGAGAGTCGGTATGTGCAGCTGGATCATATCGCGTCCGTGCCGATGCTGGCCATCTGGGAGGGGATGATGGCTTTTCCCTGGGAGGGGCCGCCGCCCGTGAGTTTGCGGGGGTTTGGGTCCATTATCTTTCAGTCCACACGAAACACCAATATTGACCCGGCGGTTCGGTCGGCCCTGACCGCTAAAAATTACTTTCTTGTATCGAAAAATTTTTGTAATCTGAGCGTTCGCCTCGGCTATCATTTTGCCATGGTTGAGGCCTATCTCAGTGAGCTGCGCACTGAAAGTTATGTCAGTTTCAGCTTCAAAGGCGGGGCTGCTGATGACCGCCGGAAGATCGCGCGCATCCAGCTCCTCGAGGAGATTCTCAGCCACTTTGGCTTCAGGGTTGAGAGGAAGGGCGATTCCATGAAGGCCAGGGTGGAAAAGAGGTCGGTGGAGTTTCTCACCGAGCGTCTTAAAATTCTTGGGTATCTTACTGTCCATACCCGCCAGATTGACATGGTCATGGATAACCAAGACTCGATTAGTCACTATAAAGAAAAATTTTCAACAGAGATTAATGCTCTCTTGGGAACACCGAAAGGCGTGCAGCCGTAAGCAGGGATATTTTGCATGGAGAAAAAATACAGGGTTCTCATCGTTGATGATGAAGCTGATTTCAGTGAAACCATGGCCAAGAGGTTTGAACGTCGCAATATCGAGGCAGTGACGGCGGGTGGTTGCGAGATGGCGCTGGAGAAACTGAAGACCAGCGAGTTTGATGTTGTTATTATGGATGTCAGTATGCCGCCCGGACTTGACGGCATCCAGTGCCTTGCCAAGGTGAAAGAGTTCTGGCCGAAAACTGAGGTGATCATTCTCACCGGACATGCCTCGGTTTCGTCGGGGCTTGAGGGGATGAAGGGAGGCGCCTTTGATTACTGCCTGAAGCCCATTGACGTTGAAGAGCTGTTTGAGAAAGTTGCCCTGGCCTGGGAAAAGGTGCAAATAACCCGGAGCTGAGAGCTTTTTGTCTTTGCCTTCATAGTGGTACACCA
>JACDZF010000252.1 GCA_013426795.1 Desulfocapsa sp.
CGCCGCGCCTACTCGCCGCCTTCGGCAGCGACCGCGAGCGTTTCACCTCGGCCCGGGCCATCCAAGAATACGCAGGGGTTGCGCCAGTGACCGAGGCTAGCAGCCTGTCGGACTTAGCCCCTAGGATTAGGGTATCAGTCAACATAAAGCATTTTTTTTGCTCCACAATCTAACGTAAGGTGATTTCCGCGAAAGATCCAACCCGTAGGAGCCCGCTTGCGGGCGACGGGTGGGGCACAATGACGCGATTCCGGCAGGTCACGTCGCCCGCAAGCGGGCTCCTACGGAGCTTGATTCTTGATAGCGTTTTATTCGGAAATCGCCTAAAGTCCGACAGGCTGCTAGCGGACAATCCCACTGGGTGCATTGGCGCTACGCCTGTCCACGGTTCATCCGGCAAAGTATCGTCGAGTGGGCCGGGATGTCCATCCGCTACTCATTCTGGGCGCGGACCTACTACCAGGAGTTACGCGCGCGTGGCAAGGCCCACAATGCGGCGGTCCGTACACTCGCGTTCAAATTTGATAATAATGACGCCGATGAGATGTCCCGTGCTGACCGTTTGCACGAAACGTTATTGACATATGTTGAAACAGTATCAGGTGACAAGCACATCTATGAAAGACTAGCGTTAGACAAGGCTCTGCAGGCGCAGTTTGATAATGTTATTGAAGTTGCCGGACGATCATCATCCGACTTAGTGAATGTGTTCTATAAAATCCATCCTGAAAAAGTGCAAGCTCTCGGAGCATCTGCCATTGCCGCACTGGCAAACAAAGCCTACACAATAGCTGCACAACGTGGCTCCTCCTGGGTAGTCGCTGGACCACTGTTTGCTGGATTAATGTTCACATTAGGACACGGCTGTCTCGCCGATCCACAGTTTCCTTGGGTCGCTAAGACTTTAATCAATACCGAATCAACCGATGCCATCGGTATTCTTAAACAACTATTCCGAAAATTTTATATTTTTTTGAATCAATCCAAGTCTAATATTGAAGGGAGTTAATAATGGCAAATTGATAGAAGCATGACTGGCGACTTTCAAAAGACAAACCCAGATGGTACGAAGTCAGTTGATAGCCAAGCGATTATTAGCCATGTGGATGGCGCATATGGCTACAGTAGCGGCGAACTGCGGATCGTCAACCGAGAAAGCGGCGGCAACACCGTTGTGCTTGAGGATGGAACCAAAAGACCTGCACGGGAGGGGGATCGTTTCCAATACATTCCGCCGCAAGATTTGCAAGAGCGCAGAATTTCACCTGATTGCCTGCGATGTCCTTGATCCTGCGATATGCATTATCAATGATTGCCCTCTTCTATGTGGCAAGCATTTGGTTTGCGCCAACTTTAAGTTACGGAGATATGCCATTGAATAAATTATCGATAAATGAACTAGAAGAAATATAACAGGCTGTGATTGTATATCTTGAGACAAAGAAGCCATTGAAGTGGGAAATTCATGTAGCAGAAATCAAACGTGGCGAGATATTTGATTCAGAGCACGAGCAACGCATTGGTAGATGGAAAATTGAACAAGAAAACGATTCAGTGATCCTGATCAGAGATGCCGATATCGCTCCCGATGTAAGACGATTTGGTATGGTGCTTAGCAACAAATATGGCAAATATCAAGTAATCAGCGAATTTTGGGAGCGAGAGTCTTTAGCGTCGAACTGTTTATAACTCAACCGGGCGCGGAGAAGCTTTTATGACAGCTTCTTGGTCGGGGTGGCACGCATTCTGCGCCTGTCGATACTCCCACGATAGGCGAATCTGTTTCTGGTTTCTGGCAAAACAATCAATGGGAGGGGGGGCTTCGTTGGCACTGTTGATCGCTTTCGAACTTCGTCCACTAAAAGGACTGGGTAATTTCTGCACCTCAAATAGATGGACTTGTAAATGGGCTTCAAGCTACTGGGCTAACTGTCAGTTGTACTAACTTAACAACTGGACAAACTGTCTCGTTGACTAATGCCACATTTGACTGCACGGCAGCCGGATTGAAGCATTCTCCGCAGAACAGCATTCGGATGATTATTAATGGCGTAGCAAAGTAAGAATCGGTATAGGAATCAGCTCCGTTTTTCGAGAAGCGCAAGAAAGATATAGTCTCCGGCGTAGGGACTCCGGTTGCCCGGAGCCCCCGCCACAGACCCGGACGTGCAGTTTTCCCGCAGCCGGTTCCTCGGTCGTACTCGCTCATCAAGCGAGCGACAAGTTTCACGCACATGGGAAAATGCGGTCCTTGTCCCACACCCCCAGCCTTGGCCCCTGTCAGCGGATAACAAATACCGTCCCCGCAACCCCTCCACGCGACGCCGCCGCTCAAATCGATGATCACGATTACCGAACACCAGATGGCAGCATTCCAGTCCGTCCAACTGCGCCGATTCGAGGACGAACTGATCGCTCATCTGCGTGAGAATTTCTCCCCGGTCTTACAGCAACACGGTCTGGACGATGATCGCCGGCGCCAGGTTATACAGCGGGGCATGGCGCGGGCACGCGAACATGACATCCTGAGCGAGTATGAGGTGACGCGGTTCGTCGAATACGCTTTCGAATATGGAGGACACTTTGAATCACTGCCCTGGGTGACCCCAGTGCTGCGCGCATCACACCTGTCTGGGGAAGAGAAGATGGACCGTCTCGATGCCATCAGTACCTTCACCCTGCGGCCGTGTCAGGACACCCACCGGTGAATGCCGACTGTCTCAGGGCCTCGCGCCCGCTCAACTCGAAAGGAGTTGCGGCCGCCGACTTGACCATCTATGCCGCGCATGAGAAGGACCCCCGCCCAAATGCCCTGTTCGATGCGGCGGGGAAGAAAAAACCACTGAGTGCGATCGACCCCGCTCAGGAATGTCTGCGGGATGAATGGATGCAACACTATGCCCGGACAGGGGGCAAGGTCGAGCAGCCAAAACCCAACAACGGCAAGGCCCCGGGCGCGGCGAAACAACCCTGCCCCTGCAGCAAGGCAACCCTGACTGTCAGGGTCCGCTACGAACCCGTCGATGCGCCGGTCAAAACCGCCTCCGTCACCATCACGGGGCCAGGGCTATCGCATCAACGTATTAGCTAATACTGTTTGATAGCCGACTCAGCCA
>JACDZF010000253.1 GCA_013426795.1 Desulfocapsa sp.
TTTTTTTCAACCAGTCGAGGTCCACCTTCAGCTTGCCAATCTCGCTGTAGAGCAATTCCGGTTCTCGGCACGGGCGATCGCTGCAGGGCCTCGCTTTCCTACAAAAATCGTTTTGGCTGCTCTTGAAGCTCCTTCTTCCAACACCCGACAGTTAGGGTGGACCTCAAATTCTTGCCCCATCTCATTGATCGTCCTAACACCGCGCAATGCCTCCAGAGCTACCTCAGCCTTGATCTCGGGAGTGTGGAACCTTCTCGTCTGTGCCTCACTCATCTTTTGTTGTGCTCGCACCGCACCGTGGGAATGGTGGTTTTCTTGAAAATAAACAAGAAAATAATCTGTGAGGTACTAATCATCCTGATTCTACGAAGGGAATGTGGTGAGTCTGGAATGGAATAGAATTGATTCTTTGATATAAATCTGATATAAGTTTTCGCCTCGATATTGAATTATTAACTCTGTTCCAGAAAGTGCCTTGAAAGGAATGCGAATATGTAAGGGACCTTTTGCAGATTTCGTATTTCCGATTTTACAATTGTGATCATCAAATGAAAAAGAAAGCGTTAATTACCGGTATCACCGGCCAGGACGGGGCTTATCTCGCTGAATTTCTCTTAAAAAAAGGTTACCAGGTGCATGGTATCAAGCGCCGGACTTCCTTGTTTAACACGGACCGTATAGATCATCTGTATCAGGATCCGCATGAGAAACATCGACATTTTTTTCTGCACCATGGTGATATGACCGACTCCAGCAGCCTGGTTCGCATTATCCAGCAGGTGCAGCCCGATGAAATCTACAATCTGGCTGCTCAAAGTCATGTGGCGGTATCGTTTGAAGAACCTGAATATACTGCCAACTCCGATGCCCTCGGGACTTTGCGGGTATTGGAAGCGGTACGCATTCTCGGCCTTGAGAAGAAGACCCGATTTTATCAGGCATCCACTTCCGAACTTTTTGGTCTGGTGCAGGAAACTCCGCAAAAGGAAACCACCCCTTTCTATCCCCGCTCCCCCTACGCCTGCGCAAAGCTCTATGCCTACTGGATTACGGTTAATTATCGTGAAGCCTATGGCATGTACGCCTGTAATGGCATTCTCTTTAATCATGAGTCCCCGGTACGGGGTGAGACATTTGTTACCCGAAAAATTACCCGAGCCTTGGCACGTATAAAACTCGGGCTTCAGGACACCCTTTATTTAGGGAATCTGGACGCCAGGCGTGACTGGGGACATGCTCAGGATTACGTTGAAATGCAGTGGCTTATGCTGCAGCAAGACCAAGCGGAAGATTTTGTCATTGCAACCGGCGTCCAATACAGCGTCCGTGATTTTGTCAATGCCGCTGCCGTTGAACTTGGCTTGAAAGTACGCTGGGAAGGCAATGGAAAAGATGAAAAAGGGTATGACCATGCCGGAAAGTGCATCATCGCTGTTGATCCACGCTACTACCGACCCACAGAAGTGGAAACATTGCTTGGCGACCCATCCAGGGCCAAAGAGAAACTGGGCTGGACACCAAAAATCACCTTCGATGAATTAGTGGCCGAGATGGTGCGTGAAGATCTGAAGTCCGCTGAGCGTGATGAACTGGTGAAAAAACACGGATACTCGGTTCTTAATTGTCACGAGTAGCTCTGTGATAAAAAACGAGAGTGAGGTGAATAATATGGAAAAGATTGTTAATGTCCATGTAGAAAAACTACCACAAGGGGTTTACCCTGCAACCTCCTGTGACATCCCGGGATTGGCAGCTCAAGGCCGGACAGTGAGTGAACCTATGGAAATTGCCCGTGATGTTGCACGAAAAATATTAGAATCACAAGCGGAAAGGCAACAAATGAAGGTGCTGCCGGTAATTGGGGATTCTTTTGACTGCACCCTGATAGTTGGTGCATAAATGGGGCGTTTGTCTGGATTTCGTTACAGGGAAATAGTCAACGACTGCGGGTATTTGGCTTTATATTTGATCGTCATGCCGCAGGGAGTCATGAAATCTGGTACAATCAGCAGTCTGACAAATATACCACTCTTCCAAATCATTCAGGGGAAATGCCAGAAGGGACTCTTCGGGCCATTCTTAAGCAAGCAGACATCTCACCCGATGATTTTCTCCATAATAAATAATGCAACCTGATTCGAAAATATATATAGCTGGTCATCGAGGTTTAGTCGGCTCTGCCCTTATGCGCCGTCTGCAAGCATCTTCTTCGCTTATGGGAGATGATAAGGACGAGAAGAAAGTCGCTCCCTATACCAATATCATTACCCGCACCCATGCTGAGCTTGATCTGACCAATCAAGCCGCCGTCGAGGCCTTTTTTGCCCAGGAAAAACCAGAATATATCTTTCTGGCTGCTGCCAAAGTGGGTGGCATCCTGGCCAATAACACCTATCCTGCCGATTTCATCTATCAAAACCTGGCGATTCAGACCAATATCATTCACGCCGCCTATAAAAATCAGGTCAAACGGCTGTTATTTTTAGGGTCAAGCTGCATTTACCCCCGAGACTGCCATCAGCCGATGAAGGAGGAGTATCTTCTCACCGGCCCTTTGGAATCATCCAACGAGCCTTATGCTATTGCCAAGATTGCCGGCATCAAACTTTGTGAATCGTACAGTCGGCAATATGGCTGTCATTTTTTCAGCATCATGCCCACCAATCTCTATGGTTCCAATGATAATTATGACCTGGCCGACAGCCACGTTCTTCCAGCACTGATCCGCAAGGCCCATGAAGCAAAGCAGGGCAGTTGCGGGGAACTTGTTGTCTGGGGCAGCGGACAGCCCCGTCGAGAATTTCTTTACGTCGATGACTTGGCCGACGCTTCTGTTTTCCTGATGCAGAAGGGGGTCAATACGGGAATTTACAATATCGGTACCGGTATCGATATCACCATCCGACAACTAGCCGAAACCGTCCTGGAGGTAGTTGGTTTTAAGGGCAAGATCGTTTTCGACATCAGCAAGCCCGACGGTACCCCTCGCAAATTACTCGATGTTTCAAGAATGAATCAGCTTGGTTGGCAAGCCAGCACCACTTTACGCAAGGGAATTGAGCAAACCTATGCTGATTACTGCGCCAAACTGAATTGAATGAATTATTCCGAG
>JACDZF010000254.1 GCA_013426795.1 Desulfocapsa sp.
GGCTGATTCGACCAGCGGTTGTGGCTTGCATGAACCACGGCAGCCACATCCGAGCAAATCAGTTCCTGCCCATAAAGAAATAACCCCATCGAAGGGAGCAGATTTCCCCCTTGATGTTCAAAATAATTAAGTGTGAGGAGGTACTCAACAATGATGACCGTATTTCTGCTTGTTTCCTGGATAGCCCTGATTTATGTGTCTTACAAGGGAGCGATTATGGCCCTGGATAAGGCCGGCCTGTTATAACCAACGGGCTGGAGAATATGAAAAAAGGAAGGAAGGCTCCTTCCTTTTTTCATTTGCCGCTTTTTCCCACGACGCGCTGAGGCTGTTATGGACGGACAATCACAAAAAATTACCCTGCTGGGCTCCAACGTCAAGATCCGCAATCTTCCCATCAAGCAGGTCAGCCTGCTCGAAGAGGGAAGCCTGCCGGCCTATGGCTATAATCCCGGCGATCATATTGAGTTGATGGCAGGTCCGGTGTCCATTGAGTATGGCCGTCTGGAGCAGTGCCTGACCTGGCTTGCCGCCTATATCGCCGAGTCGGACATGAATCCCCGCGTCCATTCCCTCTCCTACGGGGAACAGAAGGATGTCTTTCAGATCTTTCGCAAATATGCCGGTGCCGGGCCGGAGCATGGAGATCATGGCTGGTTTATGGTCAATCAGTATCTGCCCTCCGGTGCCAGGGTCAAGAGCGCCGAGCCCTTCCGGGTGGATGAAAGCAATCTTGAACTGTTCAGCAACAATAACGGGCTGGTGGTCATTGATGATTGCGGCTGTCCGCCCCATTTGACGATGGAGGACTTTGCCCGCAACCCCGATGCCTGGGTCATCGCCCTCGGGATCAGCGTGGCCCACTGGCGGGGATGGGCCGAGATGTGCGGAAGCAGGATTACCCTGTTCTGCCGTCTCGCCGATCTTGAAACCACGCGCATGGAGATGGACTGCTCGGTGAACTGGGAAACCATTGTCGCCATGTGTCTGCGGTCCCTGCGCACGGAAGAGGTGGGCCTCTGGGACAGCCAGAGCAGAAAATTCCGCTGTCATATTATTGTCGAGATGTTCCCGCACGGGATTCTCTATATCGGCCCGGATGCCATATTCTTCCGCCATCGCAAGGGCTGTCTGCCCGAGAAGAGTTCACCGCGTCAGCGTGGTTCCGTGCCCTGTTATGATACCCTGATTCTGGCAATGCTGGCCATGGACGCCTTGCGCTTCGGCAGCTTCAGCTTTACCCGCAACTATTTTTATGACTTCTCCCAGCGGGTGATGCACAACTGGGACAGCCTCTATCGGCATGGCTATTATTTCCGCGAGACCCTGGAATTTCCCAACCTTGATTTTGTCCGGAGTTATCCCGGCGGGTATGCCTGTTCCTATGTGGACAATGGCCCGGATCCGTCCTTTTTTGAACTGCCCGCCCTGTCTGCCGATTTTGAGACGGTGCTGGATCTGGTCTCCAGCCAGATCTGGTCGGCGCAGAAGAAATCGGCGCTGCGCAAGTTTTTCTATCTGGGAAAGGTCTCACCCATGACCCAGAACGCGCCCCTGGCCGGGGCCTACGGGTATCTGGATGAGATTGTCGCGGTGCTCCATGATCTCAAGGAGGAGGTGAACCGGAAGACCGGTTTTGTCAATCTGCCCATCTTTAATGTGGGGCACCTGCGCACCACGGATCCGGCTGAGATTGATCCGGTGATTACCCTGCAGAATGTCATGGACTCCTATGTGTCCAAGGAAAGTGTGCAGCGCCCCTTGTGTATCGGGGTCTTTGGCCCGCCTGGATCGGGGAAGTCCTTTGCCGTGCGGCAGGTGGCCAAGGTGATTGCCAAAAAATTCCAGGGCGACCCCTTCGATCTCTTTGAATTCAACATGACCCAGTTTTCCTCCCCCGACGAGATCAACTCGGCCATTGAGCCGGTGCGGGCGGCGGTGGCACGGGGCAAGGTGCCCATTGTCTTCTGGGATGAATTTGACTGCCGCTATGAGGGACATGAATTCGGCTATCTTCGTTATTTCCTGCCATCCATGCAGGATGGTGTCACCTACGTCAACGGGATTCCCCACTATATCGGGCGGGCCATTTTTGTCTTTGCCGGCGGGGTGAAGGCCAGTTGGGAAGGCATGGAAAAGCTGCTCGATACCGGCAACCCGGAGATGCTGGAGAAGATGAAGACCCTCAAGATTCCCGATTTCATGAGTCGCCTGCGGGTGGTCCTGGATATTGACGGCATTGAAATTCCCGACAAGCTGCTGCGTGATTCCGCCAATGGTGATGAGCTCGAGGAGTTGCGGCGGGTACTGCTCAAGCGGGCCTTTATCATCGCCCATCAGATGGATACGCACTGGAAGAAGGCGGCCCGTAAGACCTCCGGCCTGCTCCTGCGCCTGCTCCTTGGCCGCTATAAATTCGGCGCCCGTTCCATCGAGGCGGTGATTGAGGCCAGCCGGGCCTCGGATCGCATCGTCTATGGCCTGCCCGAACTCATTGCCCCCTCTGCCGCCCGGATCCATGCCGAATGGCGGGTGGAGCTGGAGCGCCGTATCGATCAACTGAGGAAAAACAAGGGCTTACGGGCTGTGTGGTAGTACGGGCTGTGTGGTAGCGAAGGGTGGCCGGGTCTGGCATGGCGGGGCCGGGGTTATCGGTGCTGAAGAAACTCTTCAAGCGGAAGACCAATATCTTTGGCAATTTGCCGGAGAAGTATTGGAGAAATATCCCGGCCGTGATGAAACGGAACCGTTGTGCAGCGGCCCGAGGCATCGCGAAATTGCTTGTGCGAGCCACGTTGGCGGACTTCGATAAAGCCAAGATGAGTAAGAATAGCGACGACTTCGGTGGGTTTGAGGACAGGAATATTCCCCATGTCTTAGGAGACGGCAACGTTTTGAACGCCAATAAATTCGGACTCCAGCACAGGCTCTCCATCCTCTAAAAGCATTTCAAGAACTTCCTGCAGGTTGTGGTTGAGTTCGTCCAGCGTTTCCCCCTGCGAATGAGCACCGGGAAACCCGGGAACAAAACCAGCAAACAGTCCGGTTTGTGGACATCGTTCAATGACTGCTGAATAGACTTTCATGGCTGATTCCAGATATTTTTA
>JACDZF010000255.1 GCA_013426795.1 Desulfocapsa sp.
AGAGAAGGGTACAAGATACTCCTTGAAGGCACATCATGTCGAGGCCGCACCCCCTACAACCGCACCATCGCGGAAGACGAATGGGCAAAGCTGGCGGAGGTCTATTGCAGCCAGACGATCACCAACACGGATGGATGCCGCAAACTCTTGTTCAATCGCTGCATCCTCGAATACCGGGAGATGGACGACCAACAGAATGTCGTGACCTGGTACGATATTCACCCGGTGATCGAGGATATCCCGCAGTTCCGCCGCGCCCTGGCGGAAATGCCTTGAACGCCCCCCAGGCCATCGACCTGGAACCGGCCGCCCTCCCCTTCGACCCACTCTTGGAAGAGAGCGAGTACGCGGCCCTGATCCGCGCGCTGGACCGGATCGAGGGCTTCGGCATCTTCTTCGTCGAATGCAGCCCGATCCAGGCGGAGCGTCTTATCGAGCGTATCCGTGACGACTTGCCCCGGAAGGCCGCGGCCCACCTGCTACTGCCTGGTCCGGTCGACAGCCTGTTCGATCGGGTGACGAGCCTTGCTGAATCAGAGCATCCGGACATCCTTTTTGTCGAGGGTCTGGAGCGTTCACTGGTGGAATATATCAAACCGGGGTTTGGTGGTCGCGGCGATTACTACAAGGAGGATAGCGTACCCCGCGTGCTCGGCCATCTGAACCTCCAGCGGGAGCGGTTTCGCGATTGCTTTTCCGGTGTCCGTTTCGTTTTTCTGGTGCCGAAGTTTGCACTCCGCTATTTCATGCTGCGGGCGCCGGATTTCTTTGACTGGCGCTCCGGAATCTTCACGTTCTCAACCGAGACTGATGCGTTGCGCGAGGGCTCACAGCACCTCTTGGAGCAATATCGCGACATGGATGATCTTGTTGAGTTTAGCCGACTCGAAACGGCCCAACGCAATGAGAATCTGCTTCAGATCCAAGCGCTGATCGACGAACCTCAACAATCCGCTGCGTACAAGTCCGCACTCTTAAGCAGCCATGGTAATTTGTTGCTGATCCTTGGTCAGTTCGAGGAGGCAATCGCCAGCTTCAATCGATTGTGTGAACTCGACCCTGACCATGTCGCATCGTGGATCTTTAGAGCCTGGGCCTTGTTCATCCTTGGCCGCTATGACGAGACGCTGATTGATCTGGATCGGGCGGCCGCGCTTGATCCAAGACAATTTGCGATCTGGTGGTTACGAGCCTTGGTGCTGTTAGCCAAAAAGCGCAAAGAGGATGCGCTGGAGAGCATCGAAAAGGCGATTGGTTTCGCCCCCGATGTCGCCATACTCCGCGTTCATCAGGGAAAAATCCTGATGACACTTGGTCATTATGATAGAGCCGTGACAAGTCTGAATAAAGCAACCAAGCTTGAGCCAACAAGTCCGGAAATTTGGGGGATGCGGGGCGACGCGCTCTTCTTTTGTTGCCGCTACGAGCAAGCCATACGAAGCTACGACAGAGTTATCGATATCGCCCCCACAACACCCAAAGCTTGGCTCCATCGGGCTGGGGCGTATTTTAATCTTGATCGCTTTGCTGAAGCAGTGACGAGCTTTGACGAGGCCTTACGCCTCGGCCTGAGTTCTGGTGAACTCTGGTTTTATCGCGGTGTGGCGCTCGGCCGGATAGGACGCTACGAGGATGCCGTGACGAGTTTCGATAATGCCATTCAGGTTGAACCGTCACGAATTGAAGCGTGGCGAGAGCGTAGCGAGGCATTACTTGCCTTGGCGCGACACGAACAAGCAACTGTGAGTTTTGAGAACTACGCAAGGTTGAGCCCCGATCCGTTTGCGGCTTGGTTGAAGCGCGGAGATGCATTGGCCGTCCGGGCAACTCCAGGGCCTCGTGGAAAGGAAGCGTTGACCGACGGAGATGTGCGGTTAGTTATTGCTGAAAAAGTTGTAGTTGATAGGGCATTTGGTGACCAGGCGGTCCAAAGTTACGATAGGGCGTTGGAGATCAAACCAGACGACCCCGTTGCATTGTTTTCCCGCGGCACCCTTTTATTAAATCTTCGTCGCTTTGATGAAGCGATCAAGAACACGAGTGAATCGCTATTATTGAAGACAGACATGCAAGGTGTCAATCTTGTAAAAGGGGATGCACTAGCGGCATTGAAGCGTTTTGATGCGGCGATTAGCTGCTACGACGACGAATTGCGGCTGAACACTTCGAGCTGGTACGTCTGGTTAAAGCGAGCCAGAGCGTTGAATGGTGCAAAACGCTACCATGAGGCCACCATCAATTTTCAAGAAGCGCTCGAACGACACCCACGAGACAGTAGTATCTGGCTCGAAATGACGGCGGCACTTGCGAACCTGGAGCGATATGCAGAGGCACGAGCCAGTTGTCGTAAGGCACTCAAGCTGGAGCAGCGCAATCACCACGCCTGGCAAGCGCTGGCGCATCTTGATCTGATCGTCGGGGAATATGGAAAAGCGGAGGCGCACTTTGAAAAGGCCCTGCGCTTCAATCCAGATAAGTACCATGCATGGATTAACCAGGGATCATTGCTGAGCGCCTATAATCATCCGATCGAAGCCTTGGCGAGCTTCGACAAAGCCAGGACACTACGACCCGACGACCCTCTGGCGTGGTCCGGACGGGCCAGCGTATTATACGCCACGGGGAGTTTCCCAGACGCCCTGGAAAGCGTGGACAATGCCATCGGATTGGACCCGAACCACGTCGAAGCTTGGAGCCTGAGAGGCTTGATCCTCGCCCGGCTCGGGCGCCACGACGAGGCCTTGCACAGTTGTGACACCGTCATCGAAAAGAACCCGAATACCGCTGAGCCCTATTTCACGAAGGCGCAATGCCTTGCCTTGCAACAGGATGTCGATGGCAGCGTGGAAGCCTTGCGCCGCACCATCGCGCTGGATGCCGATTACGCGGCCAAAATCAGCGGTACAGACAACTTTTCCGGCATCGCCCAGGCCCCGGCATTTCAGGCCCTCTTGTCAGCGTATCCGCAATCGACCGAACAAACGCATCGTCCTGGTCCCACTCGGTTGGGGAAGATGCTTGCGTTTGATCCGGAGCACGAGACATTGGGGGCTCTTCGGGATCTCAGTAGGTTGTGATATACTTATATTTCAGCATCTTGCG
>JACDZF010000012.1 GCA_013426795.1 Desulfocapsa sp.
TTTCTTCACTGAACTCCTTGCATTCCCGCTCTGCGTACAGTAATCAAAATAAAAAGTAAGGATCAAGACTAAGGTGAGAAGGGGTATGGCTTGATGGCCTCTCCCTCCCCCTGGTTCATGGGGAAATCGGGTCCGCCGCGCGCCCCTGCTTTTTGAGGCATATTTCGTCACGAGATGCCGGTTGGAATGCCGTCAGTCTTTCGTCCCAACACCTCTCAATACTACCTCACCATGGATAAAAATGAAAGCGGCAATGGAGCGCATCCGGTGATGCCGGAGCTGCTCGCCCCGGCAGGAACCTTTGAAAAACTGGTGACTGCCATCCATTATGGGGCCGATGCCGTCTATCTTGGGGGCCCCCAATTCAGTCTGCGGGCCCGGGCCGGCAACTTCAGCCCTGAGGCCATGGCCGAGGCCGTGGCCTATGCCCAGGCCCGGGGGGTGAAGGTCTATGTGACCTTGAATATCCTGGCCCATAATCGGGATCTGGCCGGACTGGACGGGTATCTCCACTCTTTGCGGGATCTTGGAGTCAATGGCCTGATCATTGCCGATCCCGGTCTGCTCACGCGGGCCGCTCGGCTGGTGCCGGAGCTTGCCCTCCATCTTTCCACCCAGGCCAATGTCACCAATTACGCGGCGGCGTCCTTCTGGCGCAAGCAGGGGGCGTCCCGCCTCAACCTTGCGCGCGAGCTGTCGCTCTCCGAGATCGGTGAGATCAGGGGCCGGGTGGACGGCGAGCTGGAGGTCTTTGTCCATGGCTCCCTCTGCATCTCCTATTCGGGCCGCTGCATGCTGTCCAGCTATATGACCGGCCGGGATGCCAATCAGGGCGACTGCGCCCATCCCTGCCGCTACAGCTATGCCCTCACCGAAGAGAAACGGCCCGGCCAGTATTTCCCGGTGGAGGAGGATGAGCGCGGCACCTATATCTTCAACTCCAAGGATCTCTGCCTGCTCGAGCGCCTGCCCGAGCTGATGGCCAGTGGCGTCAACTCCCTGAAGATCGAAGGGCGGATGAAGTCCATCTTTTATGTGGGCGGGGTGGTGCGTATCTATCGGGCTGCCCTTGATTATCTGGCCGCCCTGCCGGCTGCGGCCTGGCATGACCCCGCCGCCATTGCCCTGCCCGCCATCTTTCGCACCGAGATTGCCAAGATCGGAACCCGGGGAGCCACCGAGAACTTTATCGATAACCGCCCCGGCGGCGGCGAGATGATCTATGATGCCTCCCGTGAGCCGCAGAACGTACTACCGGTGGCGGTGATCCGAGAGGGCGGCGAGGAGCCCCTGGTGGAGGCCAGAAATGTGCTGAAGACCGGCGATCTGATTGAGTATATGGCGCCGGGCATCGAGGTGATGGCGGTCACGGTGGTGGCCATGCGCAGCGAAAAGGGAGAAGAGCTCACCCGTGCCAACCCGGGCAACCGGGTGTTTCTGACGACGGAGCCTTCTCTGTCCACTGGCGCAGTGAACGGAATGCTGAGACGGCAGGAGGCTGACGGTTGAAGGGTGCACGGAGATGAAGATCTGGTTTTTTTGTTCTGTGGCTCATCAGGACTTGGACTGTTTTATGATTCTGCAGGAGAGCGTGTATGACATCAATATTATTTAATAAATTTCGAAATCCCGGAGATTTGTGGGGTGGTCTGGCTTCCATGCTGGTGGCCCTGCCGGCGGCCATGGCCTTCGGGGTCACGGTGTATACGACACTGGGACCGCAATACGCGCCCTTCGGTGCCCTGGCGGGAATGCTTGGGGCAGCGGCGCTGGGCCTGATTGCCCCCATTTTCGGCGGCACCGATCGGCTGATCAGCGCCCCCTGCGCGCCGGCGGCAGCGGTGTTGTCGGTCTTTGCCCTTGAGCTGTCACGACAGGGGACTCCGGCAGGAAATATTATTCTGCTGCTCATCGTGCTTGGTATCTTGACTGGACTGGTGCAGATTCTCCTTGGTTTTCTGGGGACCGGACGGATGATCAAGTACATTCCCTATACCGTGGTCAGCGGCTATCTCTCCGGGGTTGGCATTATCATCATCAGCGGGCAGATCCGCAATTTTATGGGTGCCGCCGTCGGCTCGAGTTGGTGGCAGGTTGTCGTATCGCCTGAAATGTGGGATTGGCGCAGTATTGGTATCGGCTCGGCCACCGTGCTTGGCGCCCTGCTGGGCCCCCGCCTGATCAAGAAGGTTCCCGGCACCATCATCGGCATCGCCGCCGGGCTGGTCACCTATTTTGCCCTTGCCGCCAATGATCCGTCAATGATGATCCTTGCCGACAACAAGCTGGTCCTCGGGCCCCTGGGAATTGTCGAGGCCGGATATCTGCAAACCCTCACCTCCCGCTGGCATGATCTGGGCGAGATCAAACTTGCCCAGGTCGGCGCCCTGTGCGGCAATGCCCTGACCCTGGCGGCTCTGCTCTCCATCGATACCCTGAAGACCTGCGTGGTTATGGACCAGAAGACGAGGACCCGTCATGAACCCAACCGTGAATTGTGTGCCCAGGGCCTTGCCAATGTCGCGTCTTCGCTGATCTGCGGCATGCCCGGAGCCGGCACCATGGGGGCCTCCATGGTGAATCTCAACAGTGGCGCCCAGACCAGGCTTTCCGGGGTTATGGAAGGGGTGCTGGTGCTGGTGGCGGCCCTGGCCCTTAATTCGGTGATGGCCTGGCTGCCCATTGCCACCCTGGCCGGAATCCTTATTGTCATTGGTCTGCGCATGATCGATCTGGAACCCCTGAAATTTCTCGAATCACGGGGAACGGCCTTTGATTTCGCGGTGGTGAGTTCGGTGATCGTCATTGCCTTGACCGTTGGCCTTATTGCCGCGTCCGGGGCCGGCGTGGCCATGTCCATTCTGCTTTTTGTGCGGGAACAGGTGGGCGGCTCGGTGGTGCGTCATAAGTCCTTTATCCATCAGCGTTCATCCACCTGGACCAGATCGGAGGAAGAGCGAAGGGTTATCGCCCAAAAAGGTGAGCAGGTGGTGATTTTTGAATTGCAGGGGAGTCTTTTCTTCGGCACCACCTATGAGCTCTATTCCGTCCTCGAACCGGAGACAAGAAAGCGGAATTACATGATTCTTGATATGCGGCTGGTGCAGTCGGTGGATATTACGGCCGCCCATATGCTGATCCAGATCCGGGATATGCTGGCGGAGCGCAACGCCGCCCTGCTGCTCAGCAATGTCCATGAGCAGCTTCCCAATGGCCGGAATCTGCGGGAGTTTTTCGCCCAGGTCGGACTTTCCGAAAAAAGTAACAATGTCCTTGATTTCCCCACCCTTGAAACTGCCATTGAATGGATAGAAGAGGAGCTGATCGGGGATGTGAAATCCACGGTGGACAAGCAGGTTCTCTTGCATCTCCAGGAGATGGAGCTCTTTCACGGACGTAAGGACGATACCCTGGTGGATCTGGAGGCCTGTATGGAACAGCTCTCCTGCAAGGCCGGGGAGACGATCTACGCCATCGGCGATCCGGGACTGGCCATTTATCTGGTACGGCGCGGTGAGGTCCGGATCATGGCCCCCGTCGGCGGCAGTCGGCAGTTGCATCATGTTGCCACCATTGGCCGGGGAGACTTCTTCGGTGGTCTTGCCTTTCTTGATGGCCGGCCTCGCAGTGACAGTGCCATCGCCTATACCGATACCGATCTCTATATGCTGAGCATGGAGAACTTTAATCTTCTGGCCGAAGAACATAAACGCCTGGCCTTTGTCCTCACCCTGGCCATTTCCCGAACCCTGGCCCATCGCCTCCGCCAGGCCAACGGCGAGCGGGCCTTTCTCAATAAATAGAGTTATCTTAAGGGGGAGAGTTTTTTGGTGGCTGTTTTTGCATGAACGAATCTGTCCCCCCCTTTTTTCCTACCCAAGGAGTCACGAACAATGAATACCCATGCGAAACGATTCAAGCTGATCCTGGAATTTGACGGCGGCCGCTACAGCGGCTGGCAGAAACAGGACGATGCCATAACCCTTCAGGGAATACTGCTCGAGGCTGCCGGGAAACTCTTTGGCGATCAGGTGGATGTGCAGGGCAGCGGCCGGACCGATGCCGGTGTCCATGCCCTCCACTACGCGGCCCATCTTGAGGCGGAGACGGAGCTTTCGCCGGGGGATATCCTGAAGAAGTTGAACGCCGCCCTGCCCCAGGACATCGTCATCATTGCCTGCAAACGGGCCGGTCCCCGCTTCCATGCCCGGCTGAACTGCATTGGCCGGAGTTACTGCTATCAGGTTGCCCGGCAGAAGACCGCCCTGGCCCGCAATCATGTCTGGCAGGTGACCACGGCAGCGCTGGATCTGGAGCGGATGGAAGAGGCCGCCGCTCTGCTTGTGGGAATGCACGATTTTACCTCCTTCACCGATCGTCAGGTGGTCAAGAAGAAATCACCGCTGGTCATGATCCATCAATGCCAGGTAGCGGCGGCGGGGGAGCTGATCCTGTTTCGCATTGTCGGCTCCCATTTTCTCTGGAAGATGGTCCGCCGCATCGTCGGTGTCCTCATGGCGGTGGGCAAAGGAGAGCTGAAGGTGGCGGATCTGCGCCGGTTCCTGCAGGAGCCGGTGCTCCTGACCCAGTACACCGCTCCGGCCCAGGGGCTTTTCTTTGAGCGTGCCTTTTATGATCAGGAAGAGCTGGACGGCTTTCTCGCCACCGAAGAGCTGAAGCCGGTGTTTTTTCGATGGAGGGGATGCAGTTGAGGGGGGAGATCTTTGGTCGTGGCGGTTTTACGAAGGTGGGGTCCGTTTCCGTTGTATTTGGAGAATGACAGAAGAACAAGATTTAAAAAAAATATCTTGCTTTTGAAAAAGCAATTCATGATAATGGGGACAGGGTTTTTTCAGAAATGCTGAGTTGTTTTTTTTTAAGAATATCCGGGTAGATAGTAAATGGAAAGAGTTGAGAATGGTGCAGGCGCGGCAACGTATACAGCCCATGATGGTCTCGTTTATGCGGAACGGCGGAATGTGTCCAAACGTCGCGTCATCGATAACCGCCGTTCGCAAAAGGAAAGACGTCTCGATAGCCGGGTGGTCCCCTTTGATCTGCGCCAGACCGTCAAGACCTGGTTTTTGTCACTCATTCATTCACGGCTTGGTGTGGATCGGCGGAAACAAGGGGACCGGCGGAAAAACGGATCTCGACGGCAGCAACGAAGTGGAACAATCCTGACCCGAGAGGAATTAACCGATCTCCTCTCCTAGCCTTTTTTCATCCTTCTTCCGGCACCACTCTTTCCGCAATCTCCGTTCCCACCACTCATATTGCAAGATTGAAGTAACATCAGCGCCAGAGATGAGTCTCCTGGTTTTTTTCCGCCACGGAAAACAGTGTCTTCCTGAGTCCCCTGGCAGGGTCAGCAGCTGTTTCTTGAACGGTTTCCCGATGGTCTTCACCTGACGGGGGTGAAAATGTCTCAACCCGCGCTCTTTCTCTCCCATGGGTCACCCGGCATCGCCTTGATGCCGGGCGACCCGACGCCCAGGTTTCTTGGTCATCTGGCCCGTTCTCTTTCGGTTCCAGATGCGGTGGTTGTTTTCTCCGCCCACTGGCGCAGCGAGCATCCATTGATTTCAGCTGCCGATCCCCAGCCCATCATCCATGATTTCAGGGGCTTTGATCCACGCCTCTACGCCATGACCTATGAGCCCCCGGGACATCCGGATCTTGCCCGCGAGATTGCCGTGCGTCTCACCATGGTGGACAAAAACATCCTGCTCGACAGCCATCGCGGCCTGGATCATGGGGCCTGGATTCCGCTGATGCTGATGTACCCGGAGGCCACCATCCCGGTGGTCCAGGTTTCCATCCAGCCCGGGATGTCTCCCGCTTACCATTACGATCTTGGTGCTGCCCTGAGCAGCCTGAAGCAGAAAAATATCCTGATCATCGGGTCAGGGGGGATAACCCATAACCTCCATGAGGCATTGTTCGACGACTATGACGCGATGCCGCCGCAGTGGGTCAGCGATTTTTCGGAGTGGATGAAAAAACGTCTGGAGGCAGGAGACAAGGAAGCAGTCCTGGACTATCGGGAAAGCGGCCCTTCCGCGCGCGCGAACCATCCCACCGAAGAACATATCCTGCCCCTCTTTGTGGCCATGGGCGCGGGCGGAGGCGGAAAAGGCCGTCGCCTGCACACCGGCGCGATGTACGCAACGGTGATGACGGATGCCTATGAATTTACCCCTGCCCGGTAACCGGAAAACCGCCAAAGAAGCCGGGCGGCAGATGGGAGGCGACCTGTCAGGAGCGGCTGATGCCGTCCTCTCCCTTATTCTTTTTCATCCTTTCCCTGGTCATGGGCCGTTGCCCGCACCTGGTTGAGAAGGTCTGCAAAGGGAGTGAAGGTGGACGTCGGCCTTTTCTCGGTATCAGCATTCTCGGTGGGCAGCCATTGCGCGTCCAGGGATCGGGAGTGTTCATTGTCGTGGCAGTAGAGACACAGCAATTCCCAGTTGCTGCCGTCGGGTGGGTTGTTCCTGGAGTTATGATCCTTGTGATGGACGGTCAGTTCCCGCAGTTTTTTTCCGGAAAAATCACGACCACATTTTCCGCAGACCCAGGGCAGAATCTTCAGCGCCTGCTCCCTGTACTCAATTTTTTTCATCGTCTTTTTCCCCCGGAATTGCAGCAAAATCGTCCCATTGAAGAGAATATGCGGGAGCGCTTCAGCCTGCCAGTCCTGAGCCCATCTTCAGATGACGCTTGAAGATGTCGGCCAGGAGCGGCGCCACGGAATACACGTCGAGCAGATCATCACTCTCAATCCCGGGAACGGTGTCGGACCCGATCACCCGGGTTATGGGGCTGTTCAAGAAACGCTCCCGGGCATTGCCCGCCATGACCAGATGGGTGGCCATCACCGCCACCTCCACCGCCCCTGCCTCGAGACAGCGCCTGGCTGTCTGGATGATGGAGCTGCCGGTGCGGATCATGTCATCACAGACAATGGCGGTCTTACCCCGGACCACGCTGGAGATCTGGCCGACAATGGTCTTGTCGGTGTCGTAGCGATCCTTGTCGGCGGCGGTATGGGGACACTCCAGCAGGCTGGCGAGGCGGGCTATCCGTTTGGAAAAACCATAATCCGGGGAGACCAGAACATAATCGCTGAGACCGCTGGCCCTGATTTTTTTTGTCACCAGCTCATCGGTCCACACGTGTTCAGTGCGGATCTCACCGGCATGGGCATGCAGCACCGCCTCCGAATGAAGATCAATAAAGGCGACAAAGCTGGGCATGGCCCGGAAGATCTGGCGGGTTCTGGTAACCCCTTTGGGAATCTCGCAGGAGTTGGGCTTGGCGCGCTCCATGGTGGAATAGCCCAGATAGGGGATGGCCACATTGATGGTGGCCGCGTTCCAGTATCTGCCCCCCTGAATCAGGTCCAGCAGCTCCTGATGGGAGGTGTCGGTGTGGGTGGAGGCGATGATGATCAGATCCTTTCCCGCCACATCGGCAGGGAAGGCATGATAGGTCTCGCCGTCGGCAAAATGTTTGCGGATCATCTCCGAAAAGGGTCGCCCGAGGGCCTCGGCCACCTTCCGGCCCAGCACCGTGGAGGCCTCATTGGCCACCACCATACATTCCTGGATGCATTTCTGGGTCAAGCCTTCACCTCATGTCATCATTCATGGCGGCGACGATGGCATCCCCCATGGCTGCCGTGCCCACCACCTTTGTCTTATCAATGGCAATGTCGGCGGTATGGATGCCGGCGTCCAGGACACGCTCCACCGCCCGATCAATGGCGTCAGCCGCTGCGTCCTGACCAAAGCTGTAGCGCAGCATCATGGCGGCGGAGAGGATCTGGGCGATGGGATTGGCGATACCCTGACCGGCAATGTCCGGGGCCGAGCCGCCGGCTGGTTCGTACATCCCGAACTTTTCGGCATTGATACTGGCTGAGGCCAGAAGGCCCATGGAACCGGTGAGCATGGCCGCCTCATCGGAGATAATATCACCAAACATATTGCCGCAGAGCATCACATCAAACTGATGGGGATCACGGACCAGCTGCATGGTGGCATTGTCCACATAGATATGGTTCAGGGTCACATCGGGATATTCTTTGGCAATCCCGATCACCACCTCCCGCCACAGGACCATGGTGGTGAGGACATTGGCCTTGTCCACGGAAGTCACCTTCTTCCGGCGCAGACGAGCCGCCTCAAAGGCCATGCGGGCAATACGCTCAATCTCGGCCCGGGTATAGGCCATGGTGTCAAAGGCCCGCTCATCGGGCCCTGAGCCCTCGCGCCCTTTGGGAACGCCAAAATAGATATCCGAGGTCAGCTCCCGCACGCAGAGGATATCAAAACCGTCACCAACGATATCCGCCCGCAGGGGGCAGGCTCCGGTCAAGGATTTGAAGATCCGGGCCGGACGGAGATTGCAGAAAAGGTCAAAATGCTTGCGCAGGGGCAGCAGCGCCGCCCGCTCCGGCTGCCGGGCCGGAGGCAGGCCTTCCCATTGGGGGCCGCCCACGGAACCAAAGAGAATGGCATCGCTTTCTTCACAGAGGGCCAGGGTGGCAGGGGGCAGGGCCTCGCCATGATGGTCGATGGCGATCCCGCCCACATCGGCATACTGATAACTGAGCTCCACGGAAAACAGCTCCTGCACCGCGTTCAACACCTTCACCGCCTCCGCCATCACCTCCGGGCCAATGCCGTCACCGGCCAAAACTGCAATTTTCTTCATCGTATCCCCTTATTATTATCGAACTTTTCTGAGATTTGCGTAAAAAAATACGGATCATCGATCCATCCAACGGACCCTTTCACCTTTAGCAAATTTAGCTGGTTAATGCCAGACTTAAGAGAAACCGGAGCTGAATTGATCAACCACAAAACCATCCCCATGGATTCATGGTCAACAAAATCAATTTTTTGTACAAATGAGTTGACTCAGTACGGATTAAAATGCAACATTGAAAATCACTGTCCCCTTCAGGAAAAACGTTCTCTTTCCCTTGGACTTTTTTTATGAAAATACGACAAAACACCTTTCTTGTCAGTCTCTTGTGGATACTGCTGATGACCGCCTCCTTTGCCTGGAATCATGCCCAGGTCAAAAGTGAACAGGAAAGTCTGCCCCTCCATTCGGCGAGGAGCCTCTTTAACCAGATCGTCTTCACCTGCTGCTGGAATGGCCGCCAGGGAGGGGTCTATGTTCCGGTGTCGAGGACGGCGGACGGAGAACCTTCTCTGCCGCTGCCTGCGGAAACACTCAGGGTCAACCCATCCCTCCAGCTCACGAAAATCAGTCCCGCCCTTATGGCCCGGCAGATTGGTGAAATTTCCAAGGAACATAACATCCGCTACGATTTCATCAGCAGCCATTCCGTCAACGTCACGAGCAAGGCGACGGAAGAGGAAGAGGGGGTCTTTCGTAAATTTGAAGCGGGGTTGGCGGAGGAGGGAAAATTTATCACCACTGGAGAGGGCACCTCCTTTTCCTATATGGCCCCCCTCATCATCAAACCAGGCTGTCTGCAATGCCACGACAAACAGGGCTACAAGGAAGGTGATATCATGGGAGGGATCCGGGTGATCCTGCCCGATGTCCGTCGCCCCTTCCTTGACCCGCTCCTCTTCGCCCATATCGGCATCACCCTTCTCGGGCTTCTGGGTATCCTGATGGCCGGGATCAGATTGAGCAGGGCCTACGCCATCATCCAGCGCCAGGCCATCTTTGATGCCTTGACTGGAATCCCCAATCGCCTCAACTTCGCCGACCATATCGTCAATGAGTTCAGCCGCAGCAGCCGAACCAGGGAGTCACTGGCGGTCATCATGTGCGATATCGACCATTTCAAGGCGTATAACGATACCTATGGTCATAACAGCGGGGATAAATGTTTGCAAAAGGTGGCCCAGACCATCAAGAATTCCCTGGTCCGTCCCGGGGATTTCTGTGCCCGCTACGGAGGTGAGGAGTTCGTCGTGATCCTTGCCGATACCTCCTATAAAGGGGCCATCCATGTGGCCGAGCGTATCCGCTTCAACATCATCAAACTCCAGATAGCCCACGAAAAATCCCAACCCCTGCAACTCGTCACCCTGAGTCTTGGCATAGCCGCAACCTCGGGTCAGCCGATGAATTCCTATGAGGAACTGCTCAAGAATGCCGACACCGCCCTCTACGAAGCCAAGAGAAATGGCCGGAACCGGGTGGAATCCTTTATGGATATCCAGTCCGCTTCCATGGGCTGACGACGACACAAATGTCCATTGCCCATGGCTCAGAGAGTACCCGGTAAACCTTGCACAAACTCGACGGTCATCTCTGCCAGCGGCAGGGTGGACTCCGGCGACAAGATATCCCCCGCCAGCACATGCTGATCCGGATCGCCCCCTTGGGTCCAGGCGATCAGCCTCTTGTGTTCAGCGCCAAGGCCTTGAAACGCGGCAACAAGCGCCGCCACATCCACTGTCCTGTCCTGGGGGGAATAGATACACAGGGTTGGTGCGGTGATCCGCCGCAAATCGAGGGCCTGAACCAGCTTCACCATTCCCATCATCGGCAGCAGGGCCCGCACCGCATAGGAACTGGTCCAGTAGCGGCCGTGGTCTTCATTGACCGGCTGCCAGCTCCGGTTTTTCCCCACCAGCATTTCCGCCAGCTGCCCGCCCCAGGGCCAGGCCAGGATCATGGCCCGACCATCGGCAGGGCCAAAATTAGGCGACACCAGGACCAGCGCCGCGATTCTCTCCTGATCGGCCTGCGCCGCCTGCCACACCGCCAGGGTTCCGCCGGTGGAGATCCCCATGAGCAGCACCCGCTGCCCCAGTCGTTTCCCGATTTCCATCGCCTCGGCCATGTCATTGACCCAGGCATTGACGCTGCCATCGAGCATGGCCTTGCCGCCCCGACCATGCCCGGTCAGGCGGGTGCAAAAGAGATTGGCCTGGAGGCCCTGCGCTACCATGGCGGCGAAGGGCGAGGTATCCTGACGACTGGCGGAGAACCCATGCACATAGACAAGGGAAAGGGGGGTCTGCTGGCCCGGGGCATGGGCCCAGACGATCTTTTTTTCCGTTCCCGGCACGATGTCGGCGCAGGCAGATTCATTGCGGGCAAGATAGGCGTCAAGGTCCCGGGGCAGCTCGAGGGGGCGCAGGCTGGTATCAAGATCCACCCGGGGGCCAAGCAGGAAAACAACCGGGAGCAGCAGGAACAAGCCCATGCGCCCGGCATATTTTCTCAGAAGATCCTTTATTGCCCGATGGTTTTTTGAATTCATTGCTGGATCCTTCGATGTTGTTCTCCATGTTTGTGGGGTTGAAAGAGCAGTGGTTGCGGACACTGTATTCACACCGGCCCGGACTTTATGGAAGCTTCCTGAAAGAACAATTGTTTGCCTGGGGATTCCCGATTATACTCCGGTCACCGAATGCTCAAAAACGAAAATGATGCGGCTCATTTTCACCCCTGGGTAATGGGCCTTGAAGATTTTCTCATTCATCAGCAAACAGTTCGAAGCAGCCATCATGATAAAAAAAACTCTCCTCCGATCCCTTCTGCTCTGTTGTCTGACAGCATCCGCCACCTTTTGCGCATCATCCAGCCAGGCCGGTGACGTGGACATCAACGTGCACTTTGGGGGATATCCCCGCCCACCCGTGATCATTGTCCCGCAACCAAGGTATCGCTCACCCGGGCCCGCCTTCTATTTCAGCACCACGCCGGATTTCATTTATATGAATTCCCTGGGGTTTGATGTGGCCATGGGCTCACCCTACGATCTCTTCCGTTCCGGAAATTACTATTACATCATTCATCAGGGATACTGGTACAGATCATCCCGCATCCATGGGCCGTGGCGCATGGTCGATTACAGGAGCCTGCCACCCGGTTTCCGCAGACACAAAATAGAACAGATCAGAAGATATCGTGACATCGAATATCGGAGATATCGGCACGACCACAGGGATGGGCGATGGGACCATCGAGACCAGGGGGATCACCCGCCCCGCCACCGGGATGACCGGGATGGCAGGGGGCACCATTAAGCGGGAATACGCTGAGAGATGATGAGCAGGTCGAGCTGAACAGCAAAAGGAAGGGGGGCTTTTCCCGATGGCGATCAAGGTTGCCGCGAGAATGTCAGCAGGGCCCGTTTGGCGCCGGAAAAAGGAAGTTCCCGTTCCATGGTCCCGGTGTGCTGAAAAGAAGTGGCGGGTGAGATGGTTTCCAGGCCCGCCACCTCTTCCCGCCACCTTGGCCCCTTCATGCAGATCACCGTTGTCTTGCCGCCGCAGAAGCGGCTGACCATCCCCAGGAATGCACTGCTGTCGGTGACGGCCCGGCTGGTAATATGGGTGAAGATGGCGCTGGACGGCAGAAGTTCTTTATCCTCCACCCGCCCCGCCAGCACCTCCACGCCATCAAGCCCCAGGGTTCTGATCAGATGACGGAGAAAAGAGACCCGTTTCAGGCGGGGCTCCACCAGGGTCACCCGAAGCCTGGGCCAGGCTGCCTTGCACACCAGTCCGGGAAAGCCCGCCCCGGTGCCCACATCCAGCAGATGGCAATGTTCTGCGCCGGCAAGCAGGGGCAGCAGGGTCAGGGAATCGAGGAAATGATTCTCCAGGATCTCCGCCTCCCCCGCCCCCTTGGCGATCAGGTTGATCTTTCTGCTCCAGCGCCCAAGTTCGGTAAAATAGACAAACAGCCCCTCCACCGCCTCCCCTTCCAGGGCAATTCCCAGGATCCGGCAGCCTTCCCGCAGCTGTCCACGAAAATCAAAGACTTCTGTCATCACTTTTTCGTCAGGCCATTGTCCGATAAACGCTCGGTCACCGAGGCGGCGTGGGCGGTGAGCCCTTCCAGGGTGGCCAGGCGGCGGATATGATCGGCGTCCTGCCGCAGGGCCTCTGGGGAATAACTGATGATGGAGCTCTTCTTCAAGAAGGTCTCAACCCCCAGGGCGGAAGAAAAACGGGCAGTGCCCATGGTGGGCAGAACATGATTGGGGCCGGCCAGATAGTCGCCGGCGGCCTCCGGGGTGTGATGCCCTAAAAAGATGGCCCCGGCGTGACGAATGCGCGGCAGCATCGCCCAGGGGTCGCTGATCATCAGCTCCAGATGTTCCACGGCGAGGGAATTGGCCAGATCCATGGCCTCATCGAGGCCCTCGGCAACCAGGATCACGCCCCGATCAGCCAGGGATTTCCGGGCAATCTCCTGCCGCGCAAGACCTGCCAGCTGGCGCTCCAGCTCCTTGGGAATTTCTTCGGCCAGGGCCGCATCGGTGGTCACCACCATGGCCAGGGCGAGGGGGTCATGTTCGGCCTGGGCGAGCATGTCGGCGGCCACATAGCGGGCCCTGGCGCTGCCGTCGGCCACAATCAGCACCTCGGAGGGGCCGGCGATCATATCGATGCGCACCCGATGGGAGACCTGGGCCTTGGCCTCGGTCACAAACTGGTTCCCCGGGCCAACGATGACATCCACCGCCGCAATGGACTCCGTGCCATAGGCCAGGGCCGCAATCGCCCAGGCCGATCCGGCCTTGAAGATCTCGGTGATCCCGATCTCCTGCGCCGCCACCAGCAGATGGGGGCTGATCCTGCCCTCGCGGTTGGGCGGGGTCAGCATCAGCCGACGGCCCACCCCGGCAATCCCTGCCGGAATTCCGTTCATCAGCACCGAAGAGACCAGAGGCGTGGAGCCGCCCCGACCGCCAGGCACATAGAGACCAGCCGCATCCACGGGCCGCACCAGACGACCGACGATGGTGCCATTGTCCCGGGTCTGCATCCAGGAATCTTCCATCTCCCGCTCGTGAAAACTCTGCACCCGCTCAATGGCCACGGCCAGGGTCTCGAGAAAGGCCTCATCCACCAGCTCGTAGGCAGCGAGCATCTCCGCCATGGAAACCTGCATGTCGGCCAGCGCCAGATCCGGGGCATCAAACTTGCGGGTATATTCCAGCACCGACGCGTCGCCCCGCGCCCGCACCGCGGCGATGATTCCGGCCACCGTCTGCCGGCAGGAATCATCGGCAGGCTGAAAACGCTGAAGCAGGGAGGCGATAAGCCGCTCTCCTTCCAAAGAGTTGGTTGTTACAGGCTTTATAGGCATAATCTTCCTTCCATCCAGTTGATCTTCGACATCAGCTCTGGCTTGAACAGCGCTCCGCAAATTCCCGTCAAAACCTACGCCACTTCCTGCCATTTACGGAAGTTTGCCAGATCCATCCTTCTTCTTTCGTCCCCAATGGACTCCGATGGTACCGAGCATCAAGCGTTCATAGCCCACATCCTCAAACCCCGCTTCCACAAAGACGGCGGCCAAGGCCTCGGCATCATAAAAATTCATGGTCGATCCGGTCAGATAGGCATAGGCGGCCTCGTCCCGGGCCACGAAGCGCCCCAGAAAGGGAATCCCGAACCGGAAATAAAAGCGGACAAAGGGATACAGCAGGTTTTTCCGGGGCGGCGTGGTGTCAAGGCACACCACCCGGCCACCCGGTTTCAGAACCCGGCGCACCTCTTTGAGCACCGCCGGGGCATCGTCAACGTTGCGCAGAAGGTAGCCAAAGCTCACCGATTCAAAACTGTTCTCGGCATAGGGCAGGCAATTGGCGTCACAGGCCTGCCAGCAGATATGCAGGGCCGCAAACCGGCGGCCGGCCTCTTTCAGCATATTCTGGGAAAAATCAGCGCCGATCACCCGGCACCGGGGGTAGGTCTCTCGCATCAAGGCGGCGATATCCCCGGTGCCAGTGGCCAGATCCAGGGCCCAGCCGGTTCCCGGATCCTGCGCCCTCTGCACCACCAGACGGCGCCAGCGCTGGTCCTGCCCCAGGGTCATCACCCGGTTCATCAGATCATACGATCCGGCAATGGCATCAAACATCTTCTGCACGCCAGGCCCCTTGCTCATTTGCTCTCCCTCCATTCCCCCACCCTCTCTCCTCTCTTCCTGTCAACAGGGAGCAAACCCGGGCGTCCGCGGAAAGGGAATCACCTCGCGGATATTGGCCATGCCGGTGACAAACTGGACCAGGCGCTCAAAGCCGAGGCCAAAACCGGAATGGGGCACCGTGCCATAGCGCCGCAGATCAAGATACCAGTCATAGGCCAGGGGATCAACACCTGCCTGCTCCATGCGGGCAAGCAGGACTTCGGAGCGTTCCTCGCGCTGACTGCCGCCGATGATCTCGCCTATTCCCGGCACCAGAATATCCATGGCCGCCACCGTCAAGCCGTCATCACTGAGGCGCATATAGAAGGGTTTGATGGCCGCCGGGTAATCGGTGACAATGAGCGGCCGCCGATGGATGGTTTCGGTCAAATAGCGCTCATGTTCCGATTGTAGGTCAATGCCCCACTGCACCGGATAGACAAAGGACTGGCCGGACTGCCGCAACTGCTGCACGGCCTCGGTGTAGGTGATATGGGCAAATTCCTGCTCCACCACCGCCTCCAGTTTGGCCACCAGCCCCTTGGCGATAAAGCGGTCAAAGAGGGCCAGATCAGCGGCACACTCGGTCAACACCAGGCGCAGCAGATATTTCAGCAGTGCCTCCGCGACCTGCCTGTTGCCCGCCAGATCACAGAAGGCCATCTCCGGCTCCACCATCCAGAACTCGGCCAGGTGGCGGCTGGTATTGGAGTTTTCGGCGCGAAAGGTGGGGCCGAAGGTATAGACATTGCCCAGGGCCTGGGCATAGACCTCGGCCTGGAGCTGGCCACTGACGGTGAGGCCGGCCGGCCGGCCAAAGAATTCGCCGCTGTCCCCGCCGGATTCCCCGGCCCCCGAAGCTGGCGAAGGCGTGCTGACCTGAAACATTTCGCCGGCGCCCTCGCAGTCACTGGTGGTGATGATCGGGGTATGGACCTGGATAAAGCCCCGTTCCTGAAAAAAGCTGTGCACCCCGTATGAGAGCCGGGAGCGAACCCGGGCCACCGCCCCCAGGGCGTTGGTGCGGGGCCGGAGATGGCAGATTTCACGGAGAAACTCAAAGGAGTGATGTTTTTTCTGGAGGGGATAGGATTCGGGATCGGCCCAGCCCAGAACCTCAATGGTCTCCGCCCGCAGCTCCACCGACTGCCCCCTGGCCGGCGACTCCTGAAGAATCCCGCGCACCAGCACGCTGCAACCGGTGCTGAGTTTTTTGACCTCATCCCGATAATTGGCCAGGGTCTGCTCGGCAATGACCTGGAGATTGGCAAGACATGAGCCATCCCCCAGCTCGAGAAAGGAAAAGCCGCCGGCATCGCGCCTGGTTCGCACCCAGCCGCCAATCTCCAGCTTTTCTCCAATCTGCGGAGCAGCAAGGACTTCCGCAACCCGTTTGTTCATCGCAAAACCCTTTTCGAAAGAGGACATTGTCAACCCCATTTATCCCTCCGCCCAATGGTCTCTGGTAAAGAGCACCATCTCGCCCTCACCGGGCAGGGTCTCCCGACCCATTCCCGCCAAGTCCGCCAGGTGTGCCCCCACCACCGGACATTTGATGGTCAGCAGGAAAAAGATCGGGGCCCTGGTCTCGGAACCTGCCTCCGATAAGGTCTCAAAATTGCCCTGGCCCTTGGAGATTATCAGATCCGCGTCATGGAAGGCGTCCAGGAACTCTGCCGAACACAAGGGCAGGGGGGTTCCGGGACAGGCGGTGCCGTTGGTGATGATGCGGGCGTATTGAGCAAGCCCGCAGGCCAGGGCATCGGCCAGCAGGGCGTCATTGATAATGGGCCCGGCCTTCACCGCCACCGTCACCTTCAGCCCCATATCCGCCAGACAGCGGATAACCAGACGGTCATAGGCGATCTCGCCGCAGTTATCGGCAAGGTAGAGAATCTTTGCCTTTTCCGGCAGCCCGCCAAGCCGGGCAAGCAATTGAGTGCCGGCATCAATGGCAAAGGGGACAGTTCGCGCCCGGTTCAAGGCCGCCGCCACATCAAAACTGCGCATTGCCCCGTAATCAATGATATTGCCGGCGATGGCCAGACGCAGGGCCGTAATCAGGGGGATGGAACTTTCCGCCACCTCCCTGGAAAGTTCCGGCAGGATGGCCAGGGCCTGATCGTTGGACATTTTTTTGAGGGCAAGATACGGATCGGGACAGGCGGTAATTCGGGCGATGGCCGCGTACACCGCCATGGAATTTTCCGGCGGGGTCAGGGACATATCCATCTTCGGCAGCAGGGATGCCACCTCCCGAACCACGGCCAGATGAACCGCCGCATCGTCTGAGCTGATCCGTGCCACCCGCAGGGTCTGATCCATAAAACAGACGAGACAATCAACAGAGCATTTCATAACAGGTATCCTTCCCGGACATTGGCCATCGCCGCAAAGATCGAGGCCTTGATTCCGGAGTCTTTTTTATACATCGTCTGCAACAGATCCCGCACATACTCGCGCCGGGTATTGCCGGCCAGGGGACAAGCATTGGCCACCGGAGTCAAACCGAGCCTCTCGCCAATATCCCCCACCTCATCCTTATCAATATAGGCCAAGGGCCGGATCAGGGCCAGCTTTCCGGAGAAAAGATCCTGTCGCGGCATCATGGTGGAGAGATTGCCGCCATAGAGCATATTTAAAAAAAAGGTCTCGATGAGATCGTCCTTGTGATGGCCAAAGGCGATCCTGTTGCATCCAAGGTCTTGCGCCAGATCAAAAAGCTGATGACGCCGCTGTCGGGCACAGTGAAAACAGCTGCGCTCGGCGCCTGTCTCCGGTGCTTTGGCGGGACGCACCAGCAGAGGAATATTGAACCGCTGCAATTGAACCCCAATCTTGTCGGCAGGCGTCATGCCCTCGATTTCTCCCCCGGCCACTGCCTGCTCCGGGAAGCCCATATCAATATGGACAACCTGCAAGGTATAGTCAATGGGGGCCTTGCCCCGCCACATATGGAGCAGCCAGGCCAGGACCAGGCTGTCCACCCCGCCGGACACCGCCACCAGCACCGAATCCCCGTGACTGAGCATGGAATGGTCAGCCATGGCCTGCCCGATGCGACGGTTCACCTGTCTGGGCAGAATCATCACTTTCGCCATGACAATAAAAAATGCCTGCTGAATTTGCTTGACGCAAACCAGCAGGCAATCCGACACCAGAAGACCGTATACGCCATAAATAAAATTATTTCTGCAGATAGGGACTCTCCGCCAGCCGTTCCTTTATCCCCTGTCGTACCAGGTCTTCCACGGTAATCCATCTAAAACCGCGACTTCTGGCCTGCCCCAGGGCAAAGAGATTGTTTGACAAGGCCTCCTGGGTCTCATCAAAGGAGGCCGCCCACAGCACCCTCCCGGTTTCCACATGGGTAAGAACCATCTCAAAGGCGGCGGAAGCAGGGGAGTTGACGGAGAGATCACTCCCATCCCGCTCACGAAAACGGGTCACGGTCACATCGAGCACCGCATCGGAATCCTGCTTTGCCGCGATAATCCTCATCTGCGCCAGACGACTGCCTCCGCTGTTGGTCAAGAGGCCATCCAGCTGCCCTTCGGTCATGAGATGGACATTGACCTTCCCGCCCAACTCGGCGGCCACCAGCCCGTTCACAAATTCGGCCACGCCGGCCCTGGTAAAGTTCCCCCTGCTATCTGACCCCAGCGCCGATTTGGTAACCACGGTGGGCATCACCACAATGCCCTTCAGGGGCGTGAGGGCCTGGGCCTTTTCTTCCTTGGAATCAATGGCGGGGCCCATACAGGCGGTGAGGAACAGGGAACAAAAAAGTGCGACAAGCAGGGAACGGGTGGTATTTTTCATGGATAACCTCTTTGGCAATGTGAACTAAATGAAATAAAATGATCCTTTTTCTTGGACCTTACAGGACGCCTTTGGAAGACAAGGCGCCGGTCAGCAGGGTATTCACCCCCACAGCCTGATGCATGGCCCGAGCCATCCCTTTAAAGATTGCCTCTAAACCATGGTGACTGTTTTCACCATGGAGCAGATCGATATGCAGGGTCACCCCGGCGTGCTGAGAAAATGCGCGCATAAATTCCAGGGCCAGGGCGGTATCAAAACTGCCGATCTTCTCATCATTGACCTTCACTCCATAGTGGAGAAATGGACGATTGGACAGGTCAACCACCACCCGCGCCAGGGTTTCATCCATGGGAAGATAACTGAGCCCGTAGCGATTGATGCCACTTTTATCTCCCAGGGCCATGGCAAAGGCCTTTCCCAGACAGATCCCCACATCCTCCACCGTATGGTGATCATCCACCTCTATATCCCCGGTGGCCTTGATCTCGAGATCAAAAAAGCCATGCACCGCAAAAAGGGTGAGCATATGATCGAGAAAAGGCACCGAGGTATCAATACTGGCGATCCCGGAGCCATCCAGCACCAAAGACAGCTGGATATCCGTCTCGCGGGTCACACGGGTAACACGACCATTCCGCTGTTCTGTCGCTTCCATACATTTTCCCCAACGGCCAGACCATCAGTGCGATCCGGCCAATTTTTCCTTAAGAACCCCAGCCACCAGTGATTGTCTGCTTCACCCGTGGCTGCACGGCAAAGAGCAAACGAACTCCATACTTATATCATAGTTCCTTAAAAGAAGGCCATCTCTTTTTTCCATATCCATGGCGAAACCGATGGCACCATGATCGATCCATGAAGCCGGGGTCAAAGCCCATTGCCGAGCTCTTTGCCCCCGGCCCAGGCCTGGCCGGGTTTCCCGCGGGCTTAAGGGATGATCTGCCTACAAGGCCCCGGCAGGCTCCTTGAGATTCAGCAGGTACTGCCGGCGCAGTTCCTCCATCCTCGCCCGGTTCTTGCCCAGATCAGAGTAGCCAAGGCGGGACGCGGAACGGACATGAATGACCTGATGCTCCCCGTCCAGCAGGAATTCGCCGTCATCAACAAAAAAGGTGGTGCGAAACTCCACCCGCAGATAATCGGGCCTGGCCTCGATGATCGTCGTGTCCTCGCGCCCCTCAAGGGTTTGCTGCAATCGGGAAAATGCGGCGGCGGGATCGCCGGGAAACGCCAAGGGATTGATCCGCTGCTGCGGGTTCCCGCTCTGGCTGGCAATGCAGTTCGGAGATGCGGGGCATGCCGTCAGCATGCCGTTCTGTACCCCGAGATTGGCTGGACTTGTACCGGCACATCCCAGCAATCCTAAAAGTCCCATGGTCATCATGATCCCCCTTTGAACGGTTCGTATCATTGCGCGCCCTCCATTTGCGTGAACGTTGAGCAGTCAAGGGTAGGCCTTTTCCCAAAAAGATGCAAGTGGTTCCACGGCAGGAACGATTTCAGAGAGAAGATCAATCATCTTGAGTCAGAAGATACAACAGCCTGTCGATGGGGGCAGAGGGGCTTCCCTGCTTGAGCCGTTCCCGGAATCCGGGCGGATAAAGGCACGGCGAATATGAAGTTTATGCCTTGTATTTTCGCAAGGCACCATTACCTTGTGGGAGAATCTGGGAAGTGGGAATTTTTCTCAGAAAAAGTGTGCTGTGTCATGGTTTGCCAACGTTCTTTCTTTGTTTCTCGGCGCGAGGGGAGGTATTTAATATGGGTGTTCCATTCTGGTTGAAACTCTATCTGCTGACCATTCCGGTTTTCTTTATCATCGACATGATCTGGCTTGGCTATGTGGCCAAAGGCTTCTACGCCGCCCAGCTTCAATCCCTGCTCAGTCCGCAGGTGAACTGGGTCGCTGCCTTCAGTTTCTATGCCATCTATATTGCCGGAATTCTCTTCTTTGCCGTTCATCCCGGCCTTGAGGCCGCCTCCTTTGGCAAGGCCTGCCTTTATGGGGCCCTGTTCGGCCTTGTCACCTATGCGACCTATGATCTCACCAACCTGGCCACCCTGCGCGATTGGCCGATTCTGGTCAGCGTGGTGGATATCGCCTGGGGCACCTTCCTCTGCACCATGGTGGCGGGCGCCAGTTATCTGATCGGTTCCTGGCTGAGATAGGGAGGCGCAGCCATGGGCACGATATTCGTCAGCTCCGCAGTTCTCCTGTTCCTCTTTATGGGCGCCATGTTTGTGGTCGGGTGGAAGGCAAAGGATAACAGCCTCATTGATATCGCCTATGGCCCCGCCTTTATTTTTTCCCTCTGGGGTGCCTGGTTCTTCGCCTCGCCGGAAATGGGCCATGCCCGGGTCTTTCTCCTCCTGTTCTGGATCAGTCTCTGGGGGACCCGTCTTGGCCTGCATATAGGTCTGCGCCATCGGGGCCGGGGCGAGGATTTCCGCTACCGTCAGTTTCGCGAAGACTGGGGAACAACCATTATCTGGCGCAGTTTCCTGCAGATCTATATGCTCCAGGGGCTGGTGGTGTTTCTGGTGTCGATGCCGGTGCTGCTGGTGCTGGCAGCCCCCGGCGCCGCTGTCCGGTGGACGGATTTTCTGGGCGCCCTGCTCTGCGCCCTGGGGTTTTTCTTCGAGGCCGTGGCAGACTGGCAGCTGGCCCGCTTTAAACGTCGTCCCGGCTCCAAGGGCCGGATCATCACCGAAGGGCTGTGGAGCACCACCCGGCATCCCAATTATTTCGGCGAGGCCCTCTTCTGGTGGGGAATATTTCTCATTGGACTGGGCTCGCCGCTGGGTATCTATGGGCTGATCAGCCCGCTCACCATCAATTTTCTTCTCCTTAAGGTTTCAGGGATTCCGATGCTGGAGGAGAAGTATAAGGGCAATCCCGAATTTGAAATCTACAAGGCTCGAACCAGTGCCTTTTTCCCCTGGTTCCCCCGTGGTAACCGGCCTCCCCCAACCCAGGATTCTCAGAAATAATGGACCACACAGATAACACCATGACCCCTAAGGTCGCCGTGATCGGAGGGGGTGTGGCCGGTATCGTTGCCGCCCATCTGCTCCAGAAAACCCATCAGGTCACCCTCTTTGAGCAGGGCGATTATCTGGGGGGCCATACCCATACCATCGCCATTCCCCACGGCCCGGATGCGGGCATCCCGGTGGATACCGGATTTATCGTCTTCAATGAGGCGACGTATCCTTACTTTATCGGTTTTCTGAAGGAGTTGAAGGTCCGTTCACGGCTGGCGGAGATGTCCTTCGGCTTTCACTGCGAGCAGACCGGCCTGGTCTATGCCGGCAATACCCTCAATGGCCTGTTCGCGCAGCGGGCCAATCTGCTGCGGCCCCAGTTCTACCGCTTTCTGGCCGAGATCTTTCGTTTTTCCGGGCAGGCCCTGGCCGATCTGGAAAAACCGGAGGAGCTTGGCACCCTGCGGCAGTATATCGCGCGGCACCGGTTTCTGCCCTTTATGGTGGACAACTACCTCAAACCCATGGCCGCGGCCATCTGGTCGGCCCCCACGGCCCAAGTCACTGACTTTCCGGCCCGATCGTTCCTCAGCTTTTTCAAGAACCACGGCCTTCTTTCCTTCCGCAATCGACCGCCGTGGAGGACGGTGATCGGCGGCAGCAGCAGTTACGTGGAGGCCTTCCAGGCCGGATTCGGCGGCTCCGTCCAGCTCAACGCGGCCATCCGCAGTGTCTTCCGGGAGGAGGAAGGTATCCGCCTGGAGTTCTCCGATGGCCGTCAGGAGCGCTTTGATCAGCTGGTGCTCGCCACCCATGCCGATCAGGCCCTGGGTCTGCTTGCTGATCCCAGCCCGGACGAGACCCGGCTGCTTGGGCCCTGGCAGTATGAACGCAACGACACTGTCCTCCATACCGACATTGCCGTGCTGCCACCCCTCTCCAGGGCCTGGTCCTGCTGGAATTTCAAGCGGGATGCCGGGGCCGGGGCCAATGATCCGGCCTATGTCAGCTATTCGATGAATATTCTCCAGGGGCTGAAGACCCGTCGCCAGTATCTGGTCACCCTGAACAGGCCGGGCGAGTACGATGAAAATCAGGTGATCGCCCGGATGATCTACCATCACCCCATCTATACCAGCGACTCCATGGCCACCCAGCCCCTGCTCCCATCCCTGAACGGGGTCACGAACACCTATTTCTGCGGCAGCTATTTCGGCTATGGCTTCCATGAAGACGCGGTTCGCTCCAGCTATCAGGCGGTGGCCAGACTGATGGAGGTCCGGCCATGAACTCTCAGCTCTACAGCGGTCAGTTGCGTCATCGGCGCAGCCATACCGCTGAGCATCATTTTACCCACAGCCTGCACCTCTATCTCCTTGATCTCGATGAACTGGATATCCTCGAGGCCGCTTCCGTCTGCTTTGGCCACAACCGCCTGCGGCCGCTGAGCATCCATGACCGCGACTATCTCCATCCGGGTGAGGAGCCGTTGCGCCGGAAGGTCGAGCGGGTCCTCATTGACAACGGCATTGATCAGCCCCTGGGTCGGGTCATGCTCCTCACCGCCCTGCGCCAGTGGAATTATGTCTTCAATCCGGCCAGTTTTTTCTACTGTTACGATAAAAATAACGAGCTGATCTGCAATATTGTGCAGGTGAACAACACCTTTGGCGAGATGCATCTCTACGTCCTCAAGGCAGGGGAGGCGGGCCAGGTGGTGCGGGCGGAGAAGATGTTCCACGTCTCGCCCTTTTTTCCGCGCAAGGGGTATTACCAGTTTGAAATCGGCCAGCCGGAGTGGGAGGTGTCGGTCAGGCTCACCTATTTCCTTGATGACAAGCTCGCCCTCGAGGCCTCCTTTACCGGGACCGGAGAGGCTCTGAACGGCCGGGTCATGGCCCGGATCCTGATCCTTCATCCCTTCCGGGCGGCGCTGACCTTTCCCCGTATCCTCTGGCAGGCGGCCCGACTGTTCGTGCAGAAAAAGTTGCAGGTCCACCCGAAACCTGAGCCCTGTTCGCCCTCGACCATCCGTGGGGTTCCCCCGCCCCTGCTTGAGCGTGTCGGCAAAAAGGTGGTGACCGCCTTTTTTCGACGCCTTGACCATGGACAGTTGACCATGCACCTGCCCGATGACCAGGGGACGCTGGTCTTCGGCAGTGCGGCGAGTTCGCCCCAGGTATCGCTGACGGTGCATCAGCCCCGATTCTTCCAGCGGGTCATGCTGGCGGCTGACGTTGGCTTCGGCGAGTCCTTTGTGGACGGGGACTGGAGCAGCCCCGATCTGGTGGAACTGCTCACCCTCATCTCGCTGCGGGAAGAGGCCATCGATGACCGGAGTCTCTGGTCGGCACTCCCGGGCAGGATCGGCAATCTGATTTCCCATGCCCGGCGCGGCAATACCCCGGCCGGCAGCCGCCGCAATATCAGGGACCATTATGACTTGAGCAATGAACTCTATGGTCTTTTCCTGGATCCAAGCATGTCCTATTCCAGCGGCATCTTTCTCAAGGACGATGACAGCCTGGAGCAGGCGCAGAAGAACAAGGTGCAGGCCATCATCGCCAAGGCCGATATCGGGCCGGAAGATCAGGTCCTGGAGATTGGCTGCGGCTGGGGCGGACTGGCCCTGGAGGTGGTGAAACAGAGCGGCTGCCGGCTGCTCGGCATCACCATCTCCAGGGAGCAGTTTGACTGGGCAACCCGGCGGGTCAGAGAAGAGGGGCTGGAGGATCGCATCGAGATCCGGCTCAGCGATTATCGCCATGTCCATGGCCGATTCAGCCGGATCATCTCCATCGAGATGCTGGAGGCGGTGGGGCATCGGCATCTGCCCGGATATTTCAAGGTCATCGACGACCTGCTTGCTCCCCAGGGAAAGGTTGTCCTCCAGGTGATCACCATGCCCGACCAGAAATACCTGCAGTACCGCCTGGGCTCGGACTGGCTGCGCAAGCATATCTTCCCCGGCGGTCATCTTCCCTCGGTGGGGGCGATGGTGGACGCCATGGCCAGCCGCACCCGCCTCAACATCTGCAATATGGAGGATATCGGCCACCACTACGTCCCCACCCTGGAGATCTGGCGAAAGGCCCTGCTGGCCAAGTCCGAGCAGGTGATGGCGTTGGGATTCGACGCCGCCTTTCTGCGGAAATGGGAGTACTATTTCTGTTACTGCGAGGCCGGTTTTCGGACCCGGCTGGTGCGGAACTACCAGCTGGTTTTAAACCGGATGGGTGAGCTGCAATGATAGGGTGCCGGGCCCAGCGGTGCATGGTGAAGGGCTGGAAAATACGGGAAATACGGAAAATACGGGAAGGCCGGGCTGCCCGACTTTATAGAAGCTGATGGAAGCTGAGGTAGATCATCAGGAGAATTCCCAGAACCGTAATGATGACGTTGGTGAGAACACCGGTATTGACCCGGTAGTGCTGGGGAATCTCCACCGAGTTCAGGCTGCGCAGGACGGCATGGTACTGGCCTATGGCGGTGGCGGCGGTGCAGGTGCCCAGCAGGATAAAGGCAAGTCCGACCCAGAAGGAGAGGCTGCGGTGAAAGGGCTCGCTTTTTTCCGGCGCCAGCATGGAGAGAAACAGGCTGAAGCGTTCGATCATGAACCCGAAGGCCATAAGGGTCAGGCTGGTGCGGGTCCAGGCAAGCAGGGTCCGTTCAGCGGCAAAAAATACGCGGGGGTCTTTGAGGTCGGACATGGCTTGCCACCGGAAGGATAAAGAAGAATATGCTGTTCCAGGTTAACCGCTCCAGGCTGGAGGCTGAAGGCCAAGGGATTCTCTCCCTTTGGCCTTCAGCCGTTTTTGCAGCCTGCTATTCCACCCGGTTCCGAAATGTTCCCAAGGAGCCGGGATGGTGCATCTCCTCTTCCATCGCCACCGTATGGCAGACAGCACAGCCCTGGTCGGCGCCGATGGGATAGTGATTTTTCTGATATTGCAGGGGCTGGAGGTTGCCCGCCTCTTTGCTGTGGGGATTGTCGGCGGGGTAGAGGGAGTGGGGCGCCCCATGACAGGAGGTGCAGAGGAGGACGCCGTCCATGCTGTGGCGGTGCGCATACAATCCCTGCCGGTCTTGGGTCCAGGAGTTAAAGGCGCTGTCGGTCTCAGGGGGCCGGAAGTCCTGGTGACAGGTCAAGCAGTCCGGCTGCATGACCCAGGGGCTCCGGCCCTTGATGGCCTGCACGGGCAGGCTTGCCTTGGGGGCGATGAGGGCGAGCAGTTTGCCGCCGTGCGGGATGCGCGCCTGCTTTTCCTCCTTGAGCAGGCTTATGGAATGATCGGTCATGGTTCCATGGCAGTTGGCGCAGTCAAGGCCAAGGCCTCCGTGCAGGTCTTCGAGTTTGCCGGTGGCCCCATGGGGATTGTTGCCGTGGCAGAAATCGCAGCTGTTGGTGTTCGGATCGGTGTGGTCGATATAGGCGGCATGGAATCCATGGATGGCTGCTGAGAGATTCAGCCGCTCGGACAGTCCCTGGGAATCCCGGCTGCTGTCGGCGTGGCAGTCGCGGCAGGTGATGATGGCACCGTCGGCAAAGGCGCGGCTCAGTCTGGTCTTGCTGCGTTGGTCATGGGCGGCGAGGATATTTGCCGCCGTTTCCCGCGAAAGACCGGTTTTTCCCTCCTGCCGCCAGGGGCCGCCATGGCAGTTGCGGCAGCCCAGAGTCGTCGATATGCCGATCTTGAGCTTTGTCGCGGCAATGATCCTGCCATTCTTGCTGGCGCTGATCTCGGCCAGCACATAGGGACGGAAGTCACTGCTGACCGCGGGCATTTTCGGCAGGGTCGCCTCAAAGGCCGATCCGGCGGCGGTCATGGTGCCGGTGAGGGTCTCCTGGTCGGTTTTGACGCGGTAGCTGACCTGGACTTCCTTGCCCAGGACGGCCGGAACCTCGCCCCGCTCGATGACCTGGGCCCGCAGGGTGGGCGGGGCAAAGGAGAAGTCAATCCCCGAGAATTCCGGTTCTGAGGAAAGAACCATGCCCATGTCGGTGGTGGCAAGGATCAGATATTCGTCTGTTTCCCCATTGAAGGCCGCCGGCACCAGGGTCTCCGGCCTGATCCGCACCGGATTATCGCCGGTTCCTTGCGTCAGGTGGGTGGTGAGGTAGTCGGCCAGGACCGCCATCTCTTCCCGGTTTCCGGCAAAGGGCGGCATATAGGGGCTGGTTGTGTCCATGGTGGCGAGGAAGGAACGCATTCCGGCGGGAGAAAAGCGCCGGGCCACGGGGAGGATGTCATTCAAGGGGCCGCCCAGGGAGTGGCAGGGCAGGCAGAGCAGGTTGAGCAGCTCCTTGCCGGCCTCCATCCGGTTTTCCGGGGTGATGGTGCGGTTGTGTATCCAGCGGGCGGAGGCAAGCACACCATTCTTCCGGGTTTCCGCCAAGTCCGCCTTCAAAATCGAGGTGGAATACATGTAATCATGGATGATATAGGGCCGCCGTCCGCCTTCGCGGATAAACTCGAAGCAGCCCAGCTGGACAAAGCCCAGGAGCAGGAGAAGCCAGGCCAGCGGCCTTTGCACGTTCTGGGGACGGAGGATGGCCATGCCCAGACCCCCGGCAAAGATCAGGGGCGAGAGCCAGATAAAAAGCCCGAGGAAGGGTTTCATCTCCGGGGCGACGAGAAAGATCATCTCCTGCTGGGGAGCGGGCAGCGCGGCCTTGTACCAGAGGGCTGATGCCAGCAGCAGAACCAGGGGGGCCAGCAGCCAGATGCCGCAGTAGCGCACCATGTTGTGGCGGAGGGTGGTATCTTTGATGTTGACACTGGTGAGGAAGCCGAACAAGCCGGCGATCATCAGGGCCATAAAGGTGCGGAAGAAGAGGGCCGGCCAGAAGGTGGGGTTAAAGAAGCCCGACCAGAAGTTGTTGTCGGTCAGCCACTCCCCGGGGGTGAGCATAAAGTCGATGATGCCGTTGATGACAAAGAGCGACATCAAGGCGCTGATAAAATAGATCCAGCCCAGGAGCAGATGTTTTTTGGGTTCCAGCCGCTCAAAGGTATAGTAGTAGAGGAGCAGGGAGATGATTTCGACGAGGAAAAAAACCCAGTCCACGGCCCAGCCAAAGACAAAGATATGGATCAGTTTGGAGGTGGCAGCCGGACTGAGCAGGGCGATGGTGAGCCAGATGCCGACGCCGGTCAACCCGCCGAAGACCATGGTCAGGAGAAGAAAAAATTTGGTATGTCTTCTGGTGTAGGCAAGGATCTCGGCTGAGCCTTCGCGCAGGCCCTTCATCTCGGTCAGGACCAGGAAGAGCCCGCCACCCACTGCGAAATGGGAGACATAGACGTGAAAGATGGCGATGACGGCGATGAACAGGCCGCCGCCAAAGGCGTCCAGTTGCCAGATGGGATAGTTCATGATTGCACCTCGGAATCAACGGGATTCGTGGCAGGATTGTGCGCGGGCCGGACGAGCTTGATCATATACCAGACGAGAGCAAGTCCGGCGGCAAAGACTGCGAGAAACAGAAGCAGGGGGGAGTATTGGGGGACCACCTGCAGCTCCGAGGTGGAAAACCAGGGGGCCAGGGTCTGGCGGCGCACCAGTTCACGGACGGCTACCATACAGATGATGGCGGCAAGGGCGGCAAACGCCGTCTGCCGAACACGGCGCTGCAGGCCATAAATGACGGAGAGGATGGCGGCCCCGATTCCTGATAGCAGGAAAAACAGGGTAAAGGCGCTGGCAGTGCCGGTTACCGTGCGAATGGTTGTCGGCAATCCGCCGAAGTACCAGGTGCCGATGCCGAAATTGAGGATGGTGGCATAGGAAAACCAGTTCATGGCCGGGATGATCCGGGCGTCGGCAGCCAGGTCGCCGTGTCGTTTTTTCCAGTCATAATAAAGCCCCAATGCCAGCCCGCCCACGGCCACAGAGGCAAAAACGGAGTGCAGGTAGCGAGGGATCAGGGTGGGGTCGGCAAAATTTACAAGCAGTCCGTTCGGCTCATCAAAGTAACGGGGCCAGCTCTCAGGGCTTACCATCAGGCTGGTATTATTGGTAAAGAAAAAAGCGATGGCAAGAAAGAGGATGGCAATAAAGGAGGTAAGCAGGCTGTGCAGTCCGGGGATTCGGGTAAATTGCAGTTTGTAGATGTAGGCGCCATAATAGGCTAAAAGGAGCAGGAGGACGATGGAGAGCCAGAAAACGGCCATAAGCACCGAGCTTGTGTACATTAAATGGCCGTAGAGAACCTGGAGAAAGAGCAGGGGAGGCACCCCGAAGTTGATGGCAAAGGCGATGGTGAAGGGGAGTTTCTTTGAAATCAGCTGATTTTCCTCGGCCCGGGGGAGTTTGAAAATATGATTGACACACGCGATGATGGACCAGCCAATCATGATGTTCATCACCAGGAGGTGGAGGAGAAAGGTGATGGACAGCAGAACCTGAAACCAGCCCCAGGGGACTTGCAGGGGGTCTGGCGCGGGAATAAGGGATGCGGGGTTCATGGTGCCTCCGGGAGAAGGGTGGAAGGTAAAATTTTTGTATTGGAAATTCGACGGGGCCAGCCAGGAAATGGGTTGTTGAATGGATTGGATTATAGGCGTTTTTCAAAAAAAGTACAAACAAAGGCTGAGGAAAGAAAATCTTGTTGACATGATTTGCCGCAATAGATATATAAGACTTGAAACATCTTATAAGTCATGTATGCGGGAGCAGGTATGAGATTGACGCGGGCAGCCGAGTATGCCATTCGTTGTGTGGTGTATCTGGCCCACAGGGGCAGGGGGGTTCTGGTGGTCAAGCAGGAAATTGCTGATCAGGCGGGAATACCCGGCCCTTTTTTGGCCAAGATTGTGCAGGATCTTGCCCGGGCCAATTTCATCGAGATCCGCCAGGGGCCGAAAGGGGGCTATGTCCTGATCCGGGATCCGGACCGGATTACCCTCCTTGAGGTGGTGGAGGTGATGATCGGAAAAATTCAGCTCAATGATTGCGTGGGCAGGCCGACAGCCTGCAGCGCCAGCCCCTGCTGCCGGGTGCACCGGGTGTGGGAGGATGCCAGCGCCCAATTACGCGGCTATCTGGGCGGCATCACCTTTGCTGAGTTATGCGCGGATGAGTCATCTCTTCCGGTTTTTATCGTCCAGTCCACCTCCGGCAAAACCTGAGGCCGAGGCTGCCGGGGTCTCTGAAGAAAGACCGGGCCTGGTATCCCATTGCACGGCATGACCGCAGCCCAGGTGGCCATCCATCCGGCCCGGCCCCGTTTCCAGGGGGTGTGGATTTCATGCCCCGTGGCGCTTCAATAGGTATCAAGGGAGAAGAAAATCATGGCAGGGCCATTCACCAGCGTGTACACCTTCTACCGGAACGGATTCAAGGCCATGACCGTGGGCCGGACCCTGTGGAAGATTATTCTGATCAAGCTGATTATCATGTTTGCCGTTTTAAAGTTGTTTTTTTTCCCAAATTATCTGAAAACGAATTTTCAGACCGATGAACAACGGGCCGACCATGTCCTGGAGCAGCTTTCCAGGCCGGCGGTTCCAAACCGTTAATACCGTTACAACGTAGGAGGGATGATCAATGATGGATGTAGATATCAGTCTGGTGAACTGGTCTCGGGCCCAATTTGCCCTGACGGCCATGTATCACTGGATCTTCGTGCCCCTGACCCTGGGGCTGTCGTTTTTGTGCGCCATGTTCGAGTCCATTTATGTGCGCACCGGCAATGAAAAATGGAAGGCGCTCACCCGCTTCTGGATGACCCTGTTCGGCATTAACTTTGCCATCGGGGTGGCCACGGGGATCATTCTTGAGTTTGAATTCGGGACCAACTGGTCCAACTATTCCTGGATGGTGGGCGACATCTTTGGCGCGCCCCTGGCGGTGGAAGGAATCTTTGCCTTCTTTCTGGAGGCGACCTTTTTTGCCGTCATGTTTTTCGGCTGGAATCGGGTTTCCAAGGGATTTCATCTCTTTTCCACCTGGATGGTGGCCATCGGCTCCAACCTCTCGGCCCTGTGGATTCTGGTGGCCAACGCCTGGATGCAGTATCCGGTGGGCATGGCCTTTAACCCGGAGACCGCCCGTTTTGAGATGGAAAATTTCTGGACGGTGCTCTTCTCACCGGTGGCCATGTCAAAATTCACCCATGCCACAAGTTCGGGCTTTGTCCTTGCCGCTCTTTTTGTGGTGGCGATTTCCTCCTGGTATCTGCTCAAGGGCCGGCATGTGGACATGGCCAAAAAGTCCATCATTGTGGCCTCGGTGTTTGGTCTGCTGGGCTCGATCTTTGTAGCCTTCACCGGTGATGAGGCGGCCTTTGAGAATGCCCAGCATCAGCCGATGAAGCTGGCAGCCTACGAGGGCCTGTATAAAGGTGAGAACAATGCCGGGCTGATCGCTCTCGGGGTGATCAATAGTGCCAAGAAGCCCGGAGATCAGCAAAGCCCCTTTTTCTTTGAGCTCAAGTTTCCCGGTCTTCTCTCCCTTCTTGCCAATCGGCGGGTTGGTTCCTTTGTTCCCGGGATCAATGATCTTGTTTACGGGAACAAGGAGCAGAAGATCATGGGGGTGGCCGAGAAGATGAAGATCGGCCAGCAGGCAGTGGCGGATCTTGCCCTCTTCAAACAGGCCCGCAAGGAGAAGAATGACGTGGTTGCCGCCGAGGCCCTGAGTCGGTTCACCGCCAATAAACACTACCTGGGATACGGGTATCTGATGACTCCGGAGCAGGCGGTGCCGCCGGTGAGCATCTCCTTTTACTCCTTTCATATCATGGTGGTTCTCGGCATGTTTTTTCCTCTGTTGTTTATCGTCTATCTCTATTTTACCCTCAAAGGCAATATTGGTGAACAGCGCTGGCTGCTGCCCATTGGTGTCGTGTCCTTCTTCCTGGGGCATGTGGCCGGGCAGGCAGGCTGGGCTGTGGCCGAGGTTGGCCGGCAGCCATGGGCCATTCAGGGGCTGCTGCCGGTAAACGTGGCCACCACCAATATTGCGGTGGGCCATGTACAGACGACCTTTTTTATGTTTCTCGGAGTTTTCACCCTGCTCCTGATTGCCGAGATTAAAATCATGATGAAGCAGATATCCATCGGACCGGAGGGCATCTAATATGATAGCAAATCTCGAGTATGCAACCTTGCAGCAGATCTGGTGGATCCTGTGCAGTGTGGTTGGTTCATTGTTTTTGTTTCTGACCTTTGTCCAGGGCGGCAATACCCTGCTCTGGCAGGTGGCGAAAAATGACGTGGAAAAGAACCTGGTGATCAACTCCCTGGGGCGCAAATGGGAGCTGACCTTCACCACCCTGGTTCTCTTTGGCGGGGCCTTGTTTGCCGCCTTCCCCAAGTTTTATGCCACCAGTTTCGGCGGGGCTTACTGGGTGTGGATGCTGATTCTGTTCACCTTCATTGTCCAGGCGGTCAGTTATGAATATCGGAAAAAACCCGATAATTTCCTCGGCGCCAAGGTCTATGAGATTTTTCTGCTGATCAACGGGACGGTGGGCATTCTTTTGATTGGTGCCGCCGTCGGCACCTTTTTCACCGGTTCCAATTTTACCCTGAATCTCTTAAATCAGATGACCTGGACCAACCCCCTGCGTGGACTGGAGGCCGCCTTTTCCCTGTTCAATCTTTCCCTCGGCCTCTTTCTGGTCTTTAATGCGCGGGTCCTGGGCGGCATGTATCTGCTCAATAATATAGACTTTTCAGGAATGGACGAGTTTCAGGCCCGGTTGCGCAAGGCGGTTTTGATTAATTTCGTCTGCGCCCTGCCTTTCCTGCTCTATGTGCTGGTCTCCCTTATTCTGATGCGGGGCTTCAGCGTTGATGAGGCTGGTGTGGTCTCCATGGTAGCCAACAAGTACCTTCTCAATCTGCTGGCCATGCCGCTGGTTCTGGGACTGCTGCTGGTGGGTCTGGTTCTGGTGATCGTGGCGGTGCTGATCACCGTCTTCAATGGCAGCTCCAAGGGGATCTGGCTGGCTGGACTGGGTACGGTGCTGGTGGGCCTGTCGATCTTTTTCCTGGCGGGATTTAACAATACGCCCTTTTATCCGTCCAAGGCGGATCTTCAGTCCAGTCTGACCATTGCCAATGCCTCCTCAAGCCACTACACCCTCACCGCCATGACCTATGTGGCCCTGGGAATTCCCTTTGTCCTCGCCTATATCGCCTATGTGTGGAGCAAGATGGACGGGAAGAAACTGGAAGCCCATGAAGTGGTGGATCATGAGGGATATTAGTTCCCGTTATCAAAGGAGCAGGGTTGTTTCTGCTCCTTTGATTTACGGGAACTTATGCCGCTTGGTCGAATC
>JACDZF010000256.1 GCA_013426795.1 Desulfocapsa sp.
TGTTGTAATTACAATATGTTAAATTGTTTTTGGTTCTTAAGTAAATGACATTGGGCTGCAACTTCTACCTCCAGGGAGTAAGAAAAATATGAGTATTCGCGAGGACGCGCGTAATGGTGTCGTCACCCCACTGTTTGAAGCCTGTGCGCGCCATGAATCCCTTTCCGTTGCCCAACTGATGGCCGGAGTGGCCCTGGGAACCATTGCCATCACCAAGAATCGTCATCATGATTTTGAGAAAATTATCGGGATCGGCAAGAATACCTGTACCAAGGTGAATGCCAATATTGGCTCTTCCCGAGACATTGCCAGCCTTGAGGAAGAGCTGGAAAAATTGCGGGTGGCGGTCAGGGCCGGTGCCGATACGGTGATGGATCTGTCCATGGGTGGTGATCTCGATGCCGTGCGCCGGGGAATCCTTGCCAACTGCCCGGTGCCGCTGGGGACTGTGCCGATCTATCAGGCCGTGGCCGAGGTTGTGGAGCTGCAGAAAAAAGAAATCGTGGATGTTACCGTTGACGAGATGTTCAAGGTCATTGAAAAACAGGCCATGGACGGGGTTGATTTCATGACCATCCACTGCGGCATTAATCGTGATCTCCAGAAGCGTCTGAGTCGGCAGAAGCGGGTTATGGGGGTGGTCAGTCGCGGTGGTTCCTTTACCCTGGAGTGGATGAGCCATCACCAGAAAGAGAATCCGATGTTTGAGTATTTTGATGATCTGCTGGCCATTCTCAAGGAGCATGAGGTGACCTTGAGTCTGGGTGACGGGCTGCGGCCCGGTTGTCTGGCCGATGCCACGGATCGCAACCAGATTCAGGAGCTGATTCATCTCGGTGAGCTCACCGAGCGGGCCTGGGATGCGGGGGTTCAGGTGATCATTGAGGGACCTGGTCATATGCCCATGGATCAGATTGCCGCCAATGTTCTGCTTCAGAAGAAGATCTGCAAGAACGCCCCCTTTTATGTCCTCGGGCCCCTTGTCACCGATATTGCCCCCGGCTATGATCATATCACCGGTGCCATTGGCGGGGCCATCGCCGCCGCCGCCGGTGCCGATTACCTCTGTTATGTGACCCCTGCCGAGCACTTGAAGCTGCCCAGCATCGACGATGTGCATGAAGGGGTCATTGCCTCAAAGATCGCGGCCCATGCTGCCGATCTGGTCAAGGGGGTACCTGGTGCCATGGAGCGAGACCGGATGATGGCTGAGCGGCGCAATAAATTGGACTGGAAGGGGCAAATTGATCTGTCCCTGGATCCGGAAAAGGCGACCCGCTTCCGCCACGAAGGGGGCAGCGACAAGACCCCGGCCTGTTCCATGTGCGGTTCCTACTGCGCCATTCAGGTGTTTAATCGTTCCCAGGCCAAGGGAGTGAAGATGGGAAAAAAGGAACCTGAGGGGGGGGGCAAAGCAAGTGGTTGATTTTTTGCGTAGTATCCTTGCCTGGTTTGAAGCCACCCAAGTCCCGCAGCAGATCAAAGAGGTGGATTATCAGGGATTGTTTACCAATCCATGGTTTCTCGTACCGTTCGTCGCCATTGTTGTGTATCTTCTCTATCGACAGGCATTCAGGGATCTGATTATCTTGGGTATTTTTGTGGGGGGGTGGTGGTTTAGTGGTCTTGAATATATGCAGACCGTTGTGGTGGATGGTCATCTCCAGATGAATAAGGTGCTGCCGTTGCTTTGTGGTGGTGCCTGTGTTCTGGCCCTTCTGATTTATATGTTGTTTGGCCGTTCCGACTGATGATGGCCTTTCCTGAAAGTCCAAATTCCTTGCTCCGCTTTCTCCTCTTCTTTGGGTTTGTCTTTAAACCAGGTCAGAAATACAATGCGTCTTCGTAACGGTGTTTTTGTGATTACTGTGGAGCGCAATTGTCCGCTCTACGATGTGGGAGAGGAGATTGTCGTCGACGGGGGGGTGATGCGCCTGCCGGCGGGGAAGTCCACCTGTCTGGTCCTGGCCCAGGACATTATCCGGCTGGTTTCTGACGATGTGGCCCATAATCCGCGCGGAACTGTAAAGAAAAACCAGTTTGACTGCGGTGGTTGTGTCGGTCGAATCAGTTTTGCGTACAAGCAGGAGAAGGCGTTTGCCACCGTTCAGATGAAGATGCTGGCCGCATCCGATCGGAAAGAAAAATCAAAAGATGTTGATCAGTTTGCCGGTCTGCTTCGGGGAATCCAGATATTTCAGACCCTGAATGATGAGGACCTCCAGAACCTGGCGACTCTGCTCAAGTTTCAACGATGTCTAAGAGGTCTGCCGATCCTGCAAAAAGGTGACCTTGTGGATCATCTCTATATCATACTTTCCGGGCGGGTGGAGGTTATGAATAAAGATGGGGTGAGTCTTGCAAAGATGGCCAGGGGTGCCTTTTTTGGCGAGATGAGTCTGCTGTCCCGGGAGACCGCCACCACCACCATTATGGCCGTCGAGTCCACAGAGTTTGCAACCCTGAGTAGAAATGATTTTCAGCAAATGCAGATTCGATTTCCTAATCTGCAGGTCTTTTTCTACAAGCTGCTGATGAACAGGATTACCAGCGTTAGCCGACAGCAGGCTGAAGAGCTTTCTTCCGGCATGGTTGGGAAGTTTTCCCACATTCCGCCGGTGGAATTGCTGCAGATGATTAATTCGAATCAGAAAACCGGCTATTTAAGGATCGAAGTTGGCACCAGCAAGGGGCAACTCCTGTTCAAGGAGGGTGAGTTGGTCTCTGCCGTCCTCGATGGCCAGGATGGTCAGGAGGCCTTCTACCGCGTGCTTGCCCTCAAAGACGGTCGCTTCAAGTTTAACCAGGGTCTCTCTCGTGAGGACATGCGCTATGAAGCCATAGGAGGATTTATGGGGATGTTGATGGAGGGGATGAAGCGGCTTGATGATGATATGAGATCCTGAGCCAGGCGGGGGCAGCCATTTTTCCGCTAACGCCCGAAGGATGAGCGTGGCCAACAGACCTCAATCTGCGAGTATATTGAGATATGGGATTGCGGAGGGTCAATGGGAAGTAGTATGTCAGAAAATCAATAAAAGTGGCGGTTCATCCGACTAAAGCGTACTCATGTTTCATGAAGTGCCATTATCTTC
>JACDZF010000257.1 GCA_013426795.1 Desulfocapsa sp.
TTCCAGGCGCAGGGCCTCGTCCTCTTCCGGGCTTGCCCCCCTCTTCCGGGTGCCGGCAATGGGTCGCAACTCAATATGTTCGCCCTCCTTGCGCACCAGAATCTCGGGGGACGAACCAATCTGGACCAAGTCATCCAGCTTCAGGAAGAAGAGATAGGGACTGGGATTGATATGCCGCAGGGCCCGATAGAGGGTGAGGGGAGCAAGTTCGGTCTTGGTATGAAACCGCTGGGACAACACCACCTGGATAATATCGCCGGCCTTGATATACTCGCGGGCCCGATCAACCATGGCCCGGAATTGCTGGGGCTCCATATTGGAGGTAAACTGATGGGAGGAGGAACAGCCCTGAAGGTTGGCGCTCAGTGAGGCCGCCGAGACAGGCGCCTGCAAGCGGGAGATCACCTCATCAATTTTCCTGGTGGCGCCACGATAGACGGGGCCCGCATCTTCCACACCTGCCAGCTGCACCCAGCAGACAACGGTCACGGTCTGGCGGAAGCTGTCATGCACCAGCACCATTTTCGGCACCATAAAGGACGAATCGGGGAAGGCAAGGGGGGGCTTTTCATCGGGCAGCTCCTCCATAAACCGCACCATGTCATAGCCCAGGAATCCCACCGCGCCGCCGCAAAAGCGGGGAAGGTCGCCATCCAGCTCCGCCGCCGAAAACCCTTTCACAAGCAGCTTCAATGCCTGTAACGGGTCCCCTGTCTGGACAACTGTTTCCTGCCCCGATTCGCGGAAGACGCGGGTCTCAATCTGATCCCCCCTGGAGGTGAAGGTCACCAGCGGATCAAAGCCGATAAAGGAATAGCGGCCCCATTTTTCGCCGCCTTCCATACTTTCAAAGAGAAAGACATGACTCTGACCCTCGGCCACCTTGGTAAAAAGGGTGAGCGGGGTATCGAAATCAGCTATTATTTTTCGGTAAACGGGGACAAGTCCGGCATGGCCTCGAAGACCCTGGAAGGCTGCAAGGCTGGGACTATGGGTGTGATGTGACATGCTCAATGATCGGCAAGAAAATTATGGTTGGATACGGTATATCTTTTTCCCGATAAAGGGATAAAGACCATGCAATGAAGCGAGGTTTTCCAAAGGAAAAAACTCTACCACATTTTATTTTTTGCTGACAGCAGAAAAGAACCATAAAAAAGGGCCATGAAATCGAATGACTCCATGGCCCTTGACACTGGCTCAATGAACCGGCACTGCCTACTCCATACCAAACACCGGTCAGGCAGATCAGGCGGCAGCCTGCATCTTGTTGACACGCTTGGTCAACTGAGAAACCTTGCGGGAAGCATTTTTCTTGTGGATGGTTCCTTTGCCGCCGGTCTTGGCGATAACCGGAATGGCAACCTTCAAAGCATCCTGGGCCTGCTCAACAGAACCGGAGGCGACGGCCTCATCAACCAGACGAATCAGATTCTTCATCCGTGTTTTAATGGCCCGATTGCGTAAACGCTGAGCGATTGCCTGACGATTTCTTTTTTCTGCAGATTTATGATTAGCCACAAACTCCTCCTGATAGAGACTCTCGAAAGTAACAAACCGGCTTTCCCGGCAATGTATGGTATAAATTCCAGGCACCAGAATTTCTGGATACCCACAAAGACGAACCTATCTAATACGACCAGAGAAGAAAGTCAATAAATTTTGCCATGGCCACAGCCATCACTTTACTTTTTCCCCTCTTCTCCCTTGTATAAAAATCAGAGCCCCGCCCAAAGGCACTCCCAGCAGCTTCAATTCACACCGAATTCCCTGTTCAAAACTCCCATACACCGCGTCCCACGCTGTCATCCAGGCCAGCCTTACTCTCCGTCGCTTTCCAGTCGCCAGATTTCACCGGCGTCGGTGGAGACATACATCGCGCCATCCGGCCCCAGGACAAGGGAGCGCATACGCTGGGGCGGCAGACCTGTGATGGTGGCGGTGCTGGTCGTCATGCCTTCCGCATCCAACTGCAGAAGCTCGATGCGCGCTCCACGGAGAAATCCCACCGCCAGACGCCCCTCCCAGGACTTCCAGTGTGGCCCGTTCAGAAAGACACAGGGCCCCATCCCTTCGGATACGCCGCGGTTGTTCCACGATGGCCTGAGGGCGTCGGGGAACCGGCCCAAATCGGTCATGGGCGTCAAGGTGCCGTCGGGCACATTGGAGATATAACCGCAATAATCGCTGGGGCACGACACCCCTTTTGTGGGGGCGGGGTCCCAGCCTCCATTGCCGCCGGCGACAAGGGGCGTCACTTCATCGCTATGGCCGGGGCCATGTTCAGAAATAAAGGGCTGGCCGGTGCCGGGACGAAATGTGATGCCCTGCACATTGCGATGGCCATAGGTGAAAATTCGGGGATCACCTCCAGACGGGGTACCGTTGCCTGTCGCGGCATTGCCCTCCCGGTCGACGCGCAGAACCTTGCCGCCCAGGCGGGAAAGATCCTGAGGCAGCGTGCCGTTGTGATTGTCGCCGGTGCTTACGTACAGATATCCGTCAAAGGGGCTGAATCGAATGCGGCCGCCGCTGTGCGCGCCCGCACCGCCCCACCGGTTGAAGGATTGCTTGAACGAAATGTCGGTGACAATGTCTTTGCGACTGGCTACGACGGTGTAGGTTGTATCCACGGTGAGGCGCACGACGGAATTGGCTGCGGACTTGCCCATTCTTGAGGCCATATAGATGTATACGCGGCGGTTTTCCGCAAAATCCGGATCGAGCGCGACGCCCAGCATACCGCTTTGCCCCTGACAGAAAAAGTCATCTGTCTCCAGGGCGGCACCGGCCGTTCCGAATAAATGCCGGACGGTCCCGTCGGAGGTCCGGACCGACAGCCCGCGGCATTTTTCCGTCAAAAACATGGCTCCATCGGGCGCAAATGCCAGATCCCAGGGGTCGTCAAGTCCCGACATCAGCACCGTGCGGCGGAGCTGAAATTCATTGCCGTCTGCTGCGGCGCACTGGCCTCCTTGGCAAAGACCAAAAGCGGCCACAAACAGGGCCGAGCATATCAGAAGCAGCTCCCTTGTTTTTTTACGGTTCATGGTGTCCTCTTTTCAAATACTTGGAAATCCGGCGCGGC
>JACDZF010000258.1 GCA_013426795.1 Desulfocapsa sp.
TGGAGCGGCAGGGGGAGTTGCAGCATCAACTGGAAGGCCATGACATCTACTCCATTCCCTCCCGGGTGGAGAAGGTGCTGATGGGGCTTGGGTTCAAGCTGAGCGATCTTGAGGCGCCGGTCACCAGCTTTTCCGGGGGCTGGCTGATGCGCCTGATGCTGGCCAAGATGCTGCTCGTCTCTCCTTCCCTGCTCCTGCTGGACGAACCCACCAACCATCTGGATCTGGAGTCCCTGACCTGGGTGGAGGAGTTTTTCCGCACCTGTCAGGGGGCCATGGTGATTATCTCCCATGATCGCACCTTCCTCGACAAGATCACCAAGACCACCTGGGAGTTGAGCCTGGGCAAGCTCTCGGTGTTTAAGGGAAATTACTCCTATTATGTGCTTGAAAAGGCGGAGCGGAGGATCATTGAAAGGGGGGCCTATGATAATCAGCAGGCCAAGATCAAGCAGACCATGCGTTTCGTGGATCGTTTCCGGGCCAAATCCACCAAGGCCAAACAGGTACAGAGCCGCGTGAAACAGCTTGAAAAGATTGATATAATTGAACTCTCCGACGATGAACAGCAGATTCGTTTCACCTTTCCGCCCGCCCCCCCCTGCGGCCGTGACGTTCTCGAGATCGAGGGGGTGAGCAAGAGTTACCAGGGACGGCAGGTCTTCACCGATGTCAACCTGCAACTGCAACGGGGCGACAAGGTGGCGGTGGTGGGGGTCAATGGCGCCGGCAAGTCCACCCTGCTCAAGATCGTCAGCGGCCAGCTGGAGCATGACGCCGGCGAGATCAAGCTGGGCTACAACGTCCAGCTCTCCTATTTCGGACAGCATCAGGCCCAGGAGTTGTCGCCCGGCCTTTCCGTTCTGGAGACCATGGCCCTGTCCGGGGCTGAGCTCACCGTCACCCGCACCCGTTCGCTGCTCGGCGCCTTTCTGTTCCGGGGAGAAGAGGTGGACAAGAAGGTTGCGGTGCTTTCAGGCGGCGAAAAAAGCCGGCTGGCCCTGGCCAAGATGATCGCCAAACCTGCCAATCTGATGCTCCTGGATGAGCCGACCAACCATCTCGACATGAACTCCCAGGAGGTGCTGCAGGAGGCCATGGCCCAGTATGACGGCTGTATTGTGGTGGTTTCCCATAACCGCTATTTCCTCGACAGCTTTGTCAACAAGGTGCTGATGGTCAAGGATGGCCAGGTGATCCTGCACGAGGGGAACGTGACCGAATATCTGCAGAAGATGGCCCTGGTGGAGGAAGAAAAGAAAAGCAGTGCCCCTCAGGCCAGGACTGCCACGGATGGGGCCGGGGTGGAACACTCCCGGGAATCCAAAAAAGAGCGGCGCCAGCAGGAGGCCCAGGAACGGCAGGAGCGCGGCCGCAAACTCGGGCCCTGGAAGAAAAAGGCGGAAGAGGCGGAAAAACAGATTGCCACTCTCGAGGTCCGCAAGGAAGAGCTGGAGGCCCTGATGGCCAACCCTGAACTCTATCGGGACGAGGCGGCCTGGAGCAAGACCAGCAAGGAGTACGACCAGTGCAAGATCCATCTGGAACGCTGGTATTCCCAATGGGAAGAGGCCCAGGCCGAGATTGAGGATATCGAGAGCACGTTATCGTCGTAGAACGACGATTTAATCTGACCAAAGACAGGATGCACGTTCAACAAAGGCTGACAGTCAGTGAGTTATGCTGGATGACTGAAGTCTGAGGTCAAGGTCTTTTGGAAAGATATTGACTTTCAGACAACTAAACACCAAGATGAAAGACCAAACGAAAACAAGAGATATTCCTTTTCGGATGCTATTTTTTGACGATATACGGGCTTGTCTTTTGACTTTGCGATTTGCAGAAAAATTGGATAGGAAAACGATTGATCATGTCAAAAAAAACTGCCCATTTCAAATTGATATTACAATATATTTGCTGGGCAGTGATTGTGATATTATCCTGAAAACTTTGTCATAATATTACTTTTAGGGTGAAAAATACATGCGTCCTATTTTTACTGTTCATGCAGGTGAATTTCTTGTTGGAGAACATATAGAAAAGAAATTTCCTGAATTGAACGTTTGGATTCCATCGAAAGACACCGGCGTTGACCTGCTGGTAACAAACAAAAATGATTCATCAAAGTCTGTTGCTATACAGGTCAAAATGTCTCGAGACTATAAGCCAGCGCATGCAACGGATGACTTTAGCCGCAAACTGCTTGCTGGAGGATGGCTAACTCTTGTGCATGATAAAATTGAGAAGTCATCAGCGGATTATTGGGTTTTTATTCTTGTTTCACATGAACGTAAAATGGAGCCAAGATACATAATAATTTCACCAGTGGAATTGCTTGAGAAATTAGTAAGTATCCATGGTAAGTTGAAAAGTTATCATTTCTATCCTTGGGTATTAGACACGGGAATCGCCCTTCAGGGGCGCGGCTTATCCAAAAAAGAAAAAAAAGAACTTGCAGCCGGGTCTTATTCTCTGGGAGATAGAGATCTTTCTACGTACTTAGAGTACTGGGTTCCACTTGAAAATATCAAGAACCCTTAACAAGGGGAGGGCAGAGGGTCAGGTCTTGAGAAATAAGTTTTTTCTTCTTGCCTGGGGACCAGTTTACTTATTTCCTTAGCTGATATGGCCTGCTCGAAGGTCTTGTCTTTCTAAGATCCTCAAAAGTCCAGATAGCTCCTACCGACCGGCCCACTATTTTGTATAAATCTTGACAGTGTACCCCGTTTGAGCTACGTTTATGAAAACTCAAATGGAGGCAAACCATGGGTAAATCATCCACCATCAGAGCCAGGATTGAACCCGATTTAAAGGGCAAAGCTGAGCACATATTTCAGCAGCTTGGGCTGACCACAACCCAAGCGATTACTTTGTTTTATAAGCAGGTCGAATTAAAAAGAGGGCTACCTTTTGACGTAGCCATTCCCAACGAGGTTACTCGCAAAACGTTTTCCGAAACGGATGCCGGACGTGACCTGATCATCTGCGATGACGCCGAAGATATGTTCAAAAAGTTAGGCATCTAATGCGGGCAACAAGCCCGCAACCCAGATTTTTCAAAATATTCATGAACACTCCAATC
>JACDZF010000013.1 GCA_013426795.1 Desulfocapsa sp.
GAAGTTTATAAAATAAGGAGGCCTGGGGCAGAGCTCGGGGTGAACACCCTTCGACAAGCTCAGGGTGAACGGGGTGTTGATCGAAATTTATGAGCCTTTTTCCCGTTCGTAGTGAGCCTGTCGAACCACACTCATTATACTTTTGCAGCAGGTTCAAGGGAGACAAGTTATCCCTGCATCCCACCGGCTGGTGTTTATTCCATTTTAAAATCAAGCGTTCCCATATCGCGCTCGTTTGGTAATGGACACTCCCCGCCCTTGACGGGAGGGGTTGGGGAGGTAGCTTGCCGGAAAAGATCGGTGCAATCTATCTATCAAGGAAAAAATGAGGGAAACGGGATGAAATCGTATCGCAAGGAGTTGTGGTTCAATGTGACGAGCCGCCGGGCGTTTATCAATATCACCAGTCAGGTGCGGGAATGTCTGCGTGAGAGCGAAATCTCCGAAGGTCTGGTCCTGGTGAACGCCATGCATATCACCGCCTCGGTCTTTATCAATGACGATGAATCCGGGCTCCATCATGATTATGAGGTCTGGCTGGAAAAGCTGGCCCCCCATGAACCGGTGACTCACTACCGTCACAATTTCGGCGAAGACAACGCCGATGCCCATTTGAAGCGCCAGGTGATGGGGAGGGAGGTCGTGGTGGCCGTCACCGGCGGTCAGCTTGATTTCGGACCCTGGGAGCAGATTTTCTATGGGGAGTTTGACGGCGGTCGCAAGAAGAGGGTGCTGGTGAAAATCATCGGTGAATGAGGGATGGCAGCTAAGTGGCGGCAGGGAGGACTCCTCAGGGTTGCCGCCCTGGATCATTTCTGGAATTTTTTCATCTTTTCGCTGATCATGCTGGATTTGTCGCAGTGGGCCCCTTCACGGGGATTGCACTCAAGCAGGATTCCCATCACCCGGTCGGCGGCCCGAACGCAGTCGGCATCTTCCAGCCTTGCCAGGATATTGGCCATTAACCCGTTGAACTCGACGCATTTCTGATAATCGGCAGAGGCTCGCTGGTGCAGGGCGCAGGCCTTTTCCAGATCTTTCTGGATGTCGTCGGGAAGTGTTTCAGCCATGGGAGCTGTTCCTTTTCTGCAAGGTGATGGAGCGGGAAAGGTAGAAACGTCAATGGACGGCGATGGTTGACCGGAGAATATATCGTATAACCTGGCCCACAGCGAATAAAAAGTAAAGGGAGGGCAGGAAATGAAGATACGAAGGCTCGACCCGGAAAATTATCCCAAGGTCTCCGCGTTGTTGGCGCAGGCATTTCCCGGCAGCAGATTGGAGGCACAACTCGTTGACAATCTGCATCAAAAAAACAGGGTGATGCACGAGTGGGTCTGTCTTCACGTCAACTCGGTCATAGCCTATATCGCCTTTACCAATGCCTATGAGGGCAGCACCGTGTGCGGTCTGCATCTGGCACCGCTGGCGGTGAAGCCGGACTTTCAACGCCAGGGAATTGGCTCCGAGCTGCTCCGGTTTGCCCTGCGCCAGGAGGTCATTGCGGACAGTCCGGTCTTTGTCCTGGGGAACCCGAAATTCTATCGAAAATTCGGATTTGTGTCGTGTGCCACGCCCACCTGCCCCTTTGACCAAAAAAATGCCCACTTCCTCGGGTTGCGCAATGTCACTGCGCGGGCCTTCGTCGTGGGCTATGAGCCGGAGTTTACCCTCGGCAAGCGGTGAACTCCGGCCCGGCTCCAGCGGCAACTCGTCTTCTTTCCTGACAGGCCCTGTCCTAGCGGTAATTCATGCCGTTGTTCATATCGATAATTTCACCGTTGATATATGCCGGGGCATCGGTGGCAAGCCAGCAGGTCGTCGCTGCCACCTCTTCGGCGGTACAGAATCGCTGGTTGATGGTGGTCGATTTCAGGCGGCTCTTCCGTTCTTCGGGAATGGTCTTCATCATGTCGGTTTCCACGGGGCCGGGGGCAACGGTGTTGGCGACCACGCCCCGTGGGCCGTAGGTCCTTGCCAGGGAGCGCATGGCGTTCACCAGTCCGGCCTTGGAAATGCCGTACCAGATGTCGGGATGGCCGATGGTTCCGGCGACGGAACCCATGCTGACGATGCGGCCGCCGCCGCTCTCCGCCATCTGCTCCGCCAGATGCACGCTCAGCCGTACCGCGGTGATCAGGTTGACGTTGAGTATGTGCAGGATATCCGCCTCGGACTGATAATCGCGCGCGGTTTTTCTGTTCATAATCCCGGCATTATTGATGAGAATCCGGGGGGTGCCGATGGTATCGACAATCTTTAAGGTTTTCCCATAGTCTGCAATATCTGTTTTCCACGAGATAATGCCACCTGTCGGCGAGTCGATGCCGGTGCGTGACAGGACATGGACTTCAAATCCCCGCTTGAGAAGATTTTTCGCGATTTCAAGACCGATTCCTTTGTTCCCGCCTGTGATGATTGCCTTCATATCAATTCTCCTGTTGTTAAAATGTCGGCATGGTGCCGAAAGGTTTTACGTCGATGGATCAGTGGTTTGCGGCGCCTTGCCGTCAATGCCGCTGTCATTTTCCTTCCAGCCCCCACCCAGGGCCTTGAACAGGGCGACCAGATTGGTGCAGACGGTCTTGCTGCTCAGGGCCAGGGCCTCTTCGGTGAGGTAGAGGGAGCGCTGGCTGTCGAGCACCGAGAGAAAATCATTTTCGCCGGCGACATAGAGGTCGGTGGCAAGTTTCACCGCGATGCGATTGGCAGTGACCGCCGTGTCCAGGGCCTGGCGATGCTCTTCCTCCTTGCGGGCCGCGATCAGGGCGTTTTCAACCTCGGTAAGGGCGGTGAGAACCGTCTGTTCATAGCTGAGCAGTTGCTCATCCTGGATCGCGGTCTTCATCTCAATATTAGCACGACGGCGGCCCATATCAAAGAGCGGCCAGTTGATCGAGGGGCCAAGGGACCAGGCACGGCTGGACTGGTTGAAGGTTGAATGAAAGCTGTCATTCTGCAATCCGAGGCTGCCGGTGATGGTGAAGGTGGGAAAGAGATCGGCGGTGGCAACTCCGATACGGGCAGTGGCGACGTGGATGTTTGCCTCGGCCATGCGGATATCGGGCCGACGGCGGAGCAACTCCGACGGAAGGCCCAGCGGCACGCCGGCCATGGCCTGGGGCAGGGGGGCATCCGGCGTCAGCTCAGCCAGAAGGGTTGCAGGCTCACTGGCCAGCAGCAGGCTGAGGCCATGGATTGTCTGCCGGATTGCCGCCTCCAGCAGGGGAATCTGTCCGGCGGTGGTGGCGGCCTGGGCCTCGGCCCGAACCATGTCGAGCTTGTTGATAAAACCGACATCCCAGCGTTGACGGGTCAGTTTAACGGTATGTTCCTGGGTGTTCAGATTGGCGCGGGCAATGGCGAGACGCTGTTGCAGGGAGCGCAGGGTCAGATAATCGCTGGCCACCTCGGCACTGAGGCTGACCAGCAGATCATGGCGACTCTCCACCGTCACGTCCAATTCCGCCGTGCTGGCCTCGACTTCCCGGCGGATGCCGCCAAAGATGTCGAGCTCCCAGATGGCATCAAACCCGGTCTGGTGGAGATTGGTGGTGGGGCCGGGGCTGTCGCTAACGGACATCGGTGTCTGAAGGCGGCGATAGGCGGCATAGGCATCCACGGTCGGGCCCAGACTTGCCCCCGCAATGGACATGGCGGCCCGGGCCTGGCGGATACGGCTTTGGGCAATGCGCAGATCAAGATTGACCGCAAAGGCCCGCTCGATAAGGGAGGTGAGCTGGGGATCATTGAAGATCTTCCACCATTGGGCCAGATCCTCCTCGCCAGGGCTTGCGGCAATGGCTGACAAAGCGGCCTGGTCCGACCACTGGCTGGCAAGGGCAGGCTCTGGCGGCTTGAAGTCCGGGCCGACGGTGCAGCTGGAGAGGATGGGCAGGAGGCAGCAGAATATCAGGCTGATTCGGCCTGATATTCGACAGAGAAACGGAAGCATGGAGCTCCTCCTTGCAGGGATAAGCCGGGAGGATGTCCCGCCGCCATGGTGGATGAATTTATTCATAACGCAGGGCCTCAATGGGATCAAGGCGCGAGGCCTTCCAGGCTGGATAAAAGCCGAAGATGATGCCCACCCCGGCAGAAACGACAACAGCGGTGGTGATGGCGGCAGGTGATGTCTCCACCGGCCATTTGAGCAGGAAGCTCACCAGCATGGAGCCGCCGTGCCCAAGGATAATGCCCACGGCGCCGCCGGTGAGGCAGAGCACAATCGCCTCCACCAGAAACTGACGGAGAATATCCCGTCCCCGGGCGCCCACCGCCATACGCAGGCCGATCTCGCGGGTGCGTTCGGTCACCGAAACGAGCATGATGTTCATGATTCCCACCCCGCCCACAACCAGCGAGATCATCGCCACGGCCAGCAGGAGATTGGTCATGAGCAGGGTGGTGGTGGAGAGGGTGCGGGTCAGTTCGGCCATGTCACGGATATTGAAGTCATCCGGTTCACCGGCCTGGATGCCATGTCGCTCCCGCAGAAGTTCGGTTATCTGGTCAATGGCGGTGGGGATCTCCTCCGCGCTGCGAGCTGCCGCCATGATCTGATCAATATTGGCAAAGCGAATCGGCATGGGGTTATTTGCCTGTTGTAAGCTGGATTGTTTGGGATAGAGACTGGTCTGGCCTGTGGGGTAGAGATTGCTCAGGGTGTTCAAGGAGTCGGTGGTGGACGAGGTGCTCTGGTTGGTGTTGGCAAGAGTGGTGCCGCTGACCCTGAATTTGATCGTGGTCCAGGGTGCCAGGATAACATCATCCTGATCAAAGCCCATCATGTTGGAGCCTTTGCTGGAGAGTACCCCGGTGACTCGGAAGGCGATATTCTTGATGCGGATTTCCTTGCCGATGGGTGATTCGTCATCGAAGAGTTCGCGCGCCAGGGTCTGGCCGAGGATACAGACCCGATTGGCGTTGAGTACGTCACGATCATTGAAGGGCTCGCCCTGGGCCAGGTTGGTCCAGTCCTGCACATCGAGATAGTTGGGGGTGGTGCCGTAGATGCTGTTGGGCACCCAGTTGCGGTTGCCGCAAACCACCTGGGCGCGGGTGCGGACCATGGGCGCGGCATTGCGGACAGCTGGACACTCCCGGAGGATGGCCTGACTATCCAGGGGAGTGAGCGAGGTGGTGGTGCCGGCGCCAAAGGAAACGCCGCCGCTGGAGGCGGTACCGGGCCGGATGACGAGCACATTGGCCCCCATGCTGGCGATGGATTTATTGAGGGCTGCCTTGGAACCGGCGCCGATCTCCATCATCGCGATCACCGCGCCAACGCCGATGACAATCCCGAGGGTGGTGAGCATGGCCCGCAGGGGGTTGCGGCGCAGGGCCCTGAAGGCGGTGCGGGCGGTGGTGAGAAGCCTCATGACAGCTCACCTGGAAGTGCCTGGGCTGAGGAGGGCGGCGGGTCGCTGTTTTGGAGGAGTCCGTCGTCCATGCGGATGATCTGTCTGGCGTGGGCTGCCACCTTTGGGTCATGGGTCACCATGATGATGGTGATCCCGTCCTCGCTGTTGAGGCGCTCAAACATCTGCAGCACCTCTTCGCTGGTGTGGGAATCGAGGTTGCCGGTGGGCTCATCGGCAAAGAGCAGCGGGGGATGGTTGATCAGGGCCCGGGCGATGGCCACACGCTGCTGCTGGCCGCCGGAAAGCTGGGAAGGAAGATGGTGAAGCCGGTCGGCCAGTCCCACCCGGCTGAGCATCTCCGTGGCCCGTTTTTTGATCTCGCCGTCGCTCAGGGGCTCGGAGGTGTAGGAGAGGGGCATGGCCACGTTTTCCAGGGCACTGGTGCGGGCCAGCAGGTTGAAACTCTGGAAGACAAAGCCCAGCTTCCGGTTGCGGAGCAGGGCCCGCTCGTCGCTGTTGAGCTGGGAGGTCGCAATGTCATCCAGCCAGTATTCCCCGGCGGACGGGCGATCAAGACAGCCGAGGATATTCATCAGGGTGCTTTTGCCTGAGCCCGATGATCCGGTGAGCGCCACCAGTTGCCCCCGTTCGACGGTCAGGCTGATGCCCTTGAGGACAGGCACGGAGATGTCACCCATCTGGTAGGTTTTCTCGATGCCGTTAAGTTTGATAAGTTCCATGGGGCTGTTTTTCTCTGAGGAACGGATGGTCGCTGTTGTCAATTGCCGCCGCTTTTGCTGCCACTCTTGCTGCTCCTGCTGCCGGGAAACTTCGGAGTAAACGGGGTCCCAACGCTCTCATTGCCTCTGGTGGTGTCGGGCGCGTCGACTCCGGTGATGACCTGCATGCCTTCGTGCAGCGCCTCATTTTCTTCGATGAGGGTATTGATCCCGTCATTGGGCCCTGTTTGGACGACAATGGGGCGGGGCTTTCCGTTTTCGTCAAGAACCCAGAGCCGTCCCGAGGACGAATCGTTGCCTGATGTCTGGCCGGGGCTTGCCTTTTGAGCATCCTTCATTGCCGATTTATTCCGGCCCTTCGTTGTGCCGGCGTCCTTGTCGGCGGGCGGGCTCCAGCGCAGGGCCGCGTTGGGTGCCTGGAGAACCTGGGTAAACTGCTGAAGATGGAACAGGACATTGGCGGTCAGATAGGGAAGAAGGCGACCATCGCTGTTGTCGGTGGCGATTTCAACGGTGTAGGTGACCACATTCTGGTTCATGGCGGCATTGAGCCGGATCTTCCTCACTTCCCCCTTGAAGGACTGACCGGGAAAGGCATCCACGGTAAAGGATACCGGCTGTCCGGGCTGGATTTTGCCGATATCGGCCTCGTTCACCGCCACCCAGACCTGGATGCGGGTGAGATCCTTGGCAAGGAGGAAGAGGCTGGGGGCATTGAGACTGGAAACCACGGTTTGACCGGTGTTGACCCGGCGGTCAATGATGATGCCCTTGACCGGCGAGGTGATGGTGCAGTAACCGAGGTTGCGTCGGGCCCGTTTGAGCGCCGCCTCTGCCTGAAGGATGACGGCCTGATTCACCGCAACCTGGGCTTTTGCGATCTTCCAGGCAGATTCGTAGCCGTCGTAACTTGATTGGGAAAGGGCCTCGGAGGGCCCGAGCTTTTTCGCCCGCGTCCACTCCCGTTCCGTCCTGAACAGGTCTGCTTCAGCTCGCTCGAGGTTGGCCTTGCCGGACTGGAGGGTGGCCTCGGCCTGGGCCACGTCGCTTGCGTAGAGGGAGTCGTCAATGCGGGCAAGGATTGTGCCAGCGTCCACCTCTGAGCCATAGTCCACGGTTTTGCCCTTGGCGTCCTTGCCGAAGGAGAGGATCTGGCCGGCCACCTGGGCGCCGACATCGATGACTTCTTCCGGTTGCACGGTTCCCGTGGCACTGATGGAAACCAGCAGATCAGCGCGGGTGATCGCGACGGTGCGGTAGGTGGTGTTCTGCTTCTGGCCCCGGGTCAGAAGCCATATGGCGAGACCGCCGAGCAGAACCACGATGATGATCAGTATTGATTTCTTGCCGGGCAGTGTCATGATCCAACCTCGTTTTCTGACTGGTGCGTCTGCCGCCGAAGGGTGCCGTGGCGACCATGGAATATGGGCAGTCTGGTGCTTGAGGCCAGGATTGACCAGGGACTCGTATCAGGAAAAATCCCATCAAAAGATGGGGACAGGCTGACGGTTCTGGTTGATGGCAACCAGGGTGACGACGGCCTCCGTGACCTTCTGCTCATTGCCCTTCCAGCGGGGGTTGGCCCGTACCTCCACCAGGATGCAGATGGAGGTGCGGCCGATCTTGACGGTTTGACACCAGAGGCTGACGATGTCCCCGACCTGAACCGGGTGATGAAACTGGATGGAGTCCATGGCCACGGTGACATAGCGATGGCGCGCCTGACGCTGGGCCTCCACGGCCGCGGCCTCGTCAATCATGGAGAGAATGACTCCGCCAAAGATATCGCCATCGGGATTGGTGTCTTTGGGCAGCATGACCAGACGGATGGAAGGTTCCTTGGATGGCGCTTTCATGAGTTCTGTCATGGGGTCTCTCTTCGTGATTTCCTGATTTGCCGGGGATTAGTTGAGGAGCTTCAATGGATGACGGCAAGGGCTAATCGCAAGGACGGTCAACATAGGTGGTATACGTGTAGCGCCCACTCTGGTCGTAATGATTGTAAGTGTCCCGACAGATTCTCCGGGGTGAAGGCGGCGCATAAACGGGTTGGGCGTAAACCGGTTGGGGATAAACGGGTTGGGCGTAAGCGTAAGGTCGGGAAAGGGCCGCCACCCCCAGCACGGTGCCGAACACAGCCACCGGCACAATCCAGTCATCATTATGGTGACGGTAATATCCTCCTGAGTAGTAGGGGGCAGGACGGTAATATCCATGTGGTCTGTGGCCATAGGATGGATAGTATCCGTAACGTTGAGCCAGGACGATGGTCGGACAAAGCAGGAGAATGAGGGTGATGACAATCTTTTTTTTCACGGGAGGACTCCTTGAGTTCTATCCAATAACTTTGGCTCTGGTTTCATCTGACCAGAACCGGGGAAACAATCCTGCAGGATGGTTGAATTTTCAGCAATGAATAATGATTTCGTACTTTAATACTTTTTTGCGACAATGCCACAAACAAGCCATTAAATCTCTAAAACTGTCATCCATGGTTTGCGAAATATTTATGAACAAGTCGCTCAAAATAACTTGAAAATAATACGCCGCTTGTCCTTGACATCGACTGGCCGAAGCGATAAGATTTTTCTATGTTTGAGTACAGAAGCATAGTATTTCTCTATGAGCATTTTTCTATTCTTTTTCAAGGAGGGTAAAATGGCAAATGTTGATCTGAAAAAAATACTGGCCGGACTTGGCGTTGCTGGTTTGATTACAGCCGGCGGTATGAACCTTCCGGGCGCGCACGCAGCTGGCAGTGGCTGAGGCGGAACAAAAGACAACGCAGGTAGCGTTGAGAAATCGGTCAAACCGGCAGGAAGTGGCTGAGGCGGGAGTAAGGACAGCACCGTGGGTGCTGCAAAAGAACAGAGTGGCGATAAGGCAAAAGAGGCTGTGAAGGAAGAGACTGATAAGGCAGCTGATAAGGCCGCCGCTGAGCCAGCAAAGAAAAAAACTAAAAAAGCCATAGAAGGGTGTTAAGCCGACATGGTGGGGGAGGCGTACTCCGCTGAATTGTAATCAATGGGAGCGGTTTTTCTTGCGTTGATTCGAATTCAGCGAGTGCAATGCCCGGAAAAGAGCTGTTAAATAAGGCCGGTGTTCACATGGGACACCGGCCTTATTTATTTGCTCTGGACTGAACCGGAGTCAATCTCCTTGATTTCAATTATCGTTGAACTTATGCAGACCATTTATCCTGTCAGCAGTGGCATTCTCTCCCAGAGTTGTAAAGCCCTTGATTCGAATCTTGATCTTCCGGATTTGCTTCGAGAGCGTCCCGAACTCTGTCCTGATCATCCATTTCTTGCTGATCTCGCGGCCATTGAACGGGCACGCCATCTCATCGCCGCAAAAACGTTTCAGGATAGTGACTCGGTGCTGCTGCGGATGGTGAATCCGGCCCTGGAACTGGTGCCTGTTCACTGGAAGAGTCTGCCGGCGTTTCTTGATGATCAAACCACCGTTCCCGAGAGGGGAGAAGACTGGGTGCTGGTGTATCGGCGACCAGGCTGTGATGCTGTCCAGACCCATGGGGCCTCCGGCCATGAGCTTCTCGCCCTGAAAATCATAACCGAGGAAATCAGCCCCCGGGAGGCGGCCATTGCTGGTAACGTTTCCCTGGCTGTCATTGAAGATATCCTGGCCGCCGCCGTACAGCGCGGATTGCTGCTTGCCCCGGCCTCTCTGCTGGTTCGACCCGAATCTTTTCCCCAGGGGCTGATCGTTGAACCACGTTTTTTTTCAACCCCGACTTTTACCCTGCAGTGGCATATTACCCAGACCTGCGATCTCCACTGTCGTCACTGTTATGACCGCAGTGATCGTCCTGAGATGAGTCTTTCACAGGGGATCAAGGTCCTCGATGAGCTCTATGAGTTCAGTCAGAGCCATCACGTCTTCACCCAGGTAACCTTTACCGGGGGCAACCCTTTACTCTATCCCCATTTCAATGTCTTGTACCAGGAAGCCACGGATCGGGGCTTTATGACTGCAATTCTTGGCAACCCCATGCCGCGCAAGCGGATAGAAGAGATGCTTGCTGTGCGCCAGCCTGAGTTTTATCAGGTGAGTCTGGAGGGATTGCAGCCGCAGAATGATTATATCCGGGGGCCAGGACATTTCGCCCGGACGCTCGATTTTCTTGACCTTCTGCGGGAGCTTGGCGTATATTCCATGGTGATGCTGACCCTGACCAGGAGCAATATCGAGGACGTTCTGCCCCTGGCCGAACTGCTGCGGGGGCGGGTGGATCTGTTCACCTTTAATCGTCTGGCCATGGTGGGTGAGGGCGCGGCCCTGGCATCGGTTGCCCCTGAGGACTTTCCTGATTTTTTGAGGCAGTATCTGCAGGCCGCCGAAAAAAATCCCTGTATGGGAGCAAAGGATAATCTTTTCAACCTGCTGCGTTACGAACAGGGTGGGTCCTATGGCGGCGGCTGTGCCGGCTATGGGTGCGGTGCCGGTTTTAATTTTGTCTCGCTCCTGCCCGATGGTGAGGTCCACGCCTGCCGCAAACTGCCCTCGCTGATTGGGAATATATATGAGCAGTCATGGAGCGAAGTGTATCACGGTTCCCTGGCCACTCGCTATCGCCGGGGCTCGGAGGCTTGTCAGAATTGTGAAATCAGGCCTGTTTGCGGAGGCTGTCTGGCCGTGGCCTATGGATACGGCCTTGACATTTTCAGGGATATAGATCCGTATTGCTGGAAGGTGCTTCAGGGGAAAGGACAGGGCGATCAGTCCCGGCAAACAGGCTGGAATGCTGTGAAGTTAAAAAAAATAACAGGGGAGAGGAAAAATGCGTCAGAGAGATCCTGAACTCAACTATTGCCCCGTGTGCGATGAAGAATATCGATCCAATATCAAGAGATGTGTGGATTGTGCGGTGGATCTGGTTTCAGGCCATGAAAAGATCGCCGCCGAACAGGGCCTCAAGGCAAAGAAGTCGGTCAGGTCCCTGGAGTTGTCTGAAAATGACGACCTAGTCACCATCCGTAAAGGAACCTTGCTGGAAATAAAGAAATTACAGCAGCTCCTGGCAAAGGAATATATTCCTTCTTTGATTGTCGGTGAAAAAACCCAGAACTGCGGCAAGGGATGCTGTGCCACGGAGATATTTCTGCAGATCAAGAGATCGGATGGGGAAGAGGCCAACGCCATATTGGTCAGGGATTTCAAGCGCACCACCGGACTCGATCACCATGATCTGAGCCATGTCGACGCTGTGTATAATCCGGCCGCCGGGCAGACGGTGTGCCCGGCCTGTGGTTTTCGTTTTTCTCCCACCACCAGCACCTGTCCTGATTGTGGCCTCTGTTTTGGGTAGTAATTCCATTTCTAAATCAAGCGTTCACTTCGTCGAATGCGCTGCGTCGCTCCTCACCGTACTTATTGTACTGCCTCGTCGCGACTCGCTTTTCTTCTCGTGCACATCTTGATTTAGAAATGGAATAACGGGCCGGTATGAGGTAGGCTGAAAAAAGTGGACACCAAATCGCAATCTTTTTAAATAGAAAGCGGAGGTGTCACCATGAAGAGAATTCCACAAGGCAGGTACTTAAAAGAGTTCAGAGAGGAAGCGGCACAGCTGGTTGTGGCTCAAGATCTTAGTATCTCAGAGCTGTCAAGGCGTCTCGATATCCCCAAATCCACTGTCAGTAATTGGGTGAAAGCCAGTATGGCTGGGAAGTTGGGAAATATCGGAAAGAACCGACGTGAGTTGAGCGATACCGAGCTGGAATTGGCCCGATTAAAATGGGAACTGGCCCAGGTAAAGATGGAGCGGGATATATTAAAAAAAGCCGCGGCATATTTCGCGAAGGAGTCGATATGATATATGCTGCTTTATGATTGAACTACCGGCAGTTGGTATATGCCGGACGCCACACAGATTGGTATGGCCGGGAGCTTCAGACCTTGGTATATGCCGGACGCCACACCTAGAAACAGCGGTACTGATTGCTGTTTCTGGGATGCGGCATAAGAGCCCGTAAATAAAACCAGCAAGAAAATGACCTTGCTGGTTTTATAACGGGCTCTAAAAATTAAACCACTTCTTCTTCGGGATATAGGGCACTACCCGGTTTCTTCCCGCGTGTTTGGCCTCATAGAGGGCCAGATCTGCTTGATTGATAAAGCTGTTCTTGTCGAAATTTTCCACAGTTGCCGGGAACGCGCTGGCCAGACCAAAACTGGCAGTTACACGGTAGGTGTTATCGATATCGTCAAACAGCGCGTTTTCAATGGAGGCACGCAGTTTTTCCCCCACGGCGAGGGCTTCTGTTTCTGCGGTCTCAGGGAGGATAATGACGAATTCCTCACCACCGTAACGGGCCAGGGTGTCATATTTACGAAGGTTATCCTGGAGGATCTCGCAAAATTTCTTCAAAACGAAATCTCCTGCCTGATGACCGTAGGTATCATTGAATTTTTTAAAATGATCGATATCCACAAGGAGCAAAGAGATGGCGGTTTGATGACGGCTGGAACGGTTGATCTCCTGATCCAGACTGTTCTGAAAGTAACGATGGTTATAGACCTCGGTTAATCCGTCGATATTGGCAAGGTTATCCAGGATCTTGTTTTTGGTTTGGAGCTCCGAAGTCAGTTTCTCCAGCTTTAACTTGGTCTGCACCAGTTGCTGGTTAATCTGGTCATAATTGAGGTTCAGCAGGCTGAGCTTGATATTGGCCTCTTGCAGGATCTCCTGGATGGATCTGGTATTTGTAATGTTCAGACCAAAGTAGGCTGCTGTCTGATCCATCTGATGATGAAGACTGGACAGGATGCTGTCGATGTCCTCATTACTCAGGCCCAGGAGTTTTTTTGCGTCCTTGCGAAACAGCTTATGATACACCTCCGGGTTGCTTGAGGAGAGGATATGAACAAGAATATCAGAGAGATAGACGGCCTTGATGGTTGCCTTGATCTTGGGGTTTTGTCCCTGATAGTGCTGAGGGTTGTGGTGGAATAACAGGGGCAGCAGCAATACCTCTGGAAATCCCCAGCTTTTGGCGACTTCGTAACCAAGAATGCAGTGATCAATACCCACGACATTTTTTTCAATCTCAGAAGTGGATTCCTTGTCTTCATCAATCTGGATAAGCACCTTTTCATATTCGTCCGGAAAGGTCTTGGCAAAGATCAATTCCCCTAGGTTCTGCAGCAGCCCTGAAACAAAAATCTCCTCAGTGTCAGCTCCTTTTACTTTGCCAAGAATCAGTCTGGCAGCCACTGCTGAGGTGAGGGAATCTTTCCAGAATTTTTGAAAATCAAAATGCTCGCTTTTATTGCCACTCTTCATCGAAAGAAATGAGAAAGAGAGGACCAGGGAGCGGACGGCATTGATCCCCAGAATGGAGACGGCCTGGTTAATGGAGCCGATCTGCTGGGGAAAGCTGTAAAAAGCAGAGTTTGAAACCTTGAGGATCTTGGCCGACAAGGCTATGTCTTGTGAAACCAGCTCAGCAATATCCGACAGGGTGACATCTTCCCGTGAAGTCAGGGAGATGATTGCCGATGCCACGGTGGGCAAGGTGGGCAGCTCGGGAGAATTAAGTACAATTTTGAGAATATCGTCAGGTTTCATGGAAGGTGATTCAATGATTGAAGGTTCCTGGACAAGTGAATGCGATTCTTAAATCATGAAAATATATGCGAGACTTCAGTAAACATACCTGCAAAGCAGAAAATTGTCCATGAACATGCCTTCAAGTGGAAGTAAAAAATGATGGATCAAATGTGCTTGCATCTGGAGGAAGGCTGCCAGAAGCCATGACGACGAAACCGCAACGAAAAAGAAGGGGCTTGAAGTGGTTCAACCGTGACTAGAGAGCGTCCCCAGATTCCGGGTATGTGCATATCTCACCATGAAAATTTTCAAATACCAGGTTGTCGCCTCTGCTGAGAATGTATTCCGGAGTGAGAGGGATTTTGCCCATGCCGCCCGGGCCGTCGAGGGCGTATGTTGGAATGGCAAGCCCGGAGATATGGCCGATGAGGCTGCGCATGATCATGATTCCGGTATCGGTTGAGGTGCGGAAATGATTGGTGCCGCGGGTAAGGTCGGCCTGGAAAAGGTAGTAGGGTTTAACGCGAATTTCCAGGAGTTTCAGGAACAGCTCCCGCATGATTTCGGAATTGTCGTTCACTCCTTTCAAGAGCACGGTCTGGCATCCCAGCGGGATTCCGGCATCGGCCAGCAGATTGCATGCAAAACTGGACTGGGGTGTGATCTCAGCTGGATGATTGAAATGGGTATTAACATAAAGAGGGTGATATTTTTTCAGGATGGCAACAAGCTCCGGGGTGACGCGCATGGGAAGGGTGCAGGGAACCCTCGTGCCGATACGGATCACCTTGAGAGTGGGGATGGCACGCAGTTTCTTGAGCAGATGGTCAATTTGGCTGTCCGGCAGAAGGAGAGGGTCGCCGCCTGAAAGAAGCACCTCCCTGACTGCCGGGTGCCGGCGAATATAATCGAGTCCAGCGTCAATGGTTTCTTGGGTGATGACCATTTTTCCGGTTCCCACTTTACGTTTTCTGGTACAAAAACGACAATACATGGCACACTGATTGGAAACCAGGAAAAGGACCCGGTCAGGATATTTATGGACCATATTGGGGACTGGACTGAGTTTCTCTTCGCTCAGCGGGTCTTCAATACAGACCGGGTCAAGCAACTCGGCCATGTCGGGTACAGCCTGCCTCCAGAGGGGATCGCCAACTTTTTTGATTAATTGCAGGTAATAGGGATTTATCCGCATGGGATAAGTTGCTATTATCCGGCTCATTGAGGTAGTATTCAGGTATGCTTCTTCTGGGGCGGCATCAAGTTTCGTAGCAATCTGACTCAGGTGCTCTTTCAAATGAGCTGCGGCGGTTATGGAGTCTCCCAGGATATCTTGCCATGTTTTCATATTCTGCGATTATGGGGTATCATTGATCAAATGTCAATTTTCTGAGTATTTAATTTAGCTGACAAGTGGATTTTTATTGTTATGGAAATTGATCAACAACAAAATCAACTGGCTTTGCAGAATGCCCGGCAATTAATTGCAGATAATGAAAAACAGAGGGCCCAGGCCAGATTGTCTCGCCTGGTCGATGATTTCTTATCGGGAAACGGCAAAGTATTGTTGCAAGATGAATTTATCCAGAACATATCACGGATGATCGCTGAAGTCTCCCAGGAAGGTTCTGCGGAGCTTGCCGTCAAACTGGTGGAGAATCTCGAAAATTATGCCTGTGGTGAAGACGGCCTCCTTCGGGAGCGGGCCGTTATGGCCCTATCATTTTGTAGCGGTCTTTTGTCTTTTGAAAAGCAGCATGATTTGCTGATGCTGGTAACCTTTGCTCAGGCCCATTGGCTGAAGATGGAAACGACATATCATCCCGCCTGTGATACCGTGTGCAGGCAACTGCTGCGCAATGGGCTCAAGATGATGGCCCAAGGTCATTGGCAGCAGCTTGAGCCATTGGTTGAAATTATTTTCCAGATTCAATCCGGTATTCTGGATAAGGGAAATGTTATTCATGGCCTGGTAGCCAGAGTCCAGGATGCCTTGGCTGCTGATCATATTCTTGAAGAGCTGGTCATGGTTTGTCTGCATGAACAGGGAGAAAGACAGTCCCTGGTGGAAAGGATTCTGGCTCGTCTTGGCAGACGCGCCGTGCTTTTCCTTCTGGAAAAGCTGTCGATTTCAGAGCAAAAAGATGAGCGGCTGTATCTCATCAAGTTAATTCGTCAAGCCGATAAGGTTTCTGTGCCAGTACTCAGAGAATTTTTGAGTAAGGAAATGCCCTGGTATGGATACCGCAATATTGTCTTGCTCATCACTGCCATGGGTGATTCAACCCTTGTCCCAATGGTGCTTCATTTGCTCAAACATTCTGATATCCGGGTTCAGCAGCAGGTTATTGAATGTATTGATAACATCGGGGGAGCATACAAAAAGAACTATTTGCTGTCGGCCTTGTCCCTGGTCCATGATACCTTGAAGGTCAGTCTGGTTGTTCGTCTTGGGAAACTTGGCTGTGATATCGAGTGTGCGGAGGTATTGTTGGATATTCTGGTGGACCGAGATTCCATTCCTCTTGATATCCGCAATGAACTGATCGGGCAAATTTGTGTCGTTCTTCGCCTAGCGCCACTCAAACGAGCACTTATCCTTTTACGGGAGCTTCTGGTTGAACAATCCAAGCTGGAGGAAGGCGGAATGGATCCCGTCAGTAGTATTATCAGAAAAACCCTGCAAATTATTGAGCCCCAGCTTAAGCCCGTTGCCCGAAATGGTAGTGAAAAACCGAATAAAATCTCTCTTGCGCAAAATAAGGAGGAGAAACAACGGTCAGAGAGCAACCAGTTCAGTCTGGATGGCAAGATTCAACAATTGATAAATGAAAAAAGAATAGCCGAAGTTACAGCCCTGATTGTTGAAAATGCGGTGCAGGCAGCCAAGAAGAAGGATTTTGTGACAGCGGAAATCTTGCGTGATCGAATGCTTGCAGTCAATCCTGAAGCCCTGTCAGAGGCCATTCACGAGAACGGGGTCATCACGGAAGAAAAAAAGAATGCCATCAGCAGTCATCATCTCAGCCTCTGGAAAGATCTTTATGAGTTTTTAGATTCTGGAACTTTTTCCGCCCTCTATCATTGTCAGCGATTGAAGGAATACCAAGCAGAAGAGAACCTTGTTCAACAGGGAGATGCCCATCAAACACTGTTCTTTCTTGATGAGGGGTTGGTGAGATTGACCTGCAAGAGAGGTCAGACGGAGACATTCCTCAACCAGATGGGTCCGGGAGAAATCGTCGGTGTTGGTCCGTTTTTTGACGTGTCAGTCTGGACAGTGACCTTGACGGCAATGACGGCAGTGAAGGTTCGGGTCTTGGAGCGCGAACCTTTTCAGAGGCTGTTGGTACAGTATCCTGGCCTGGAATCCAATCTGATGGATTATTGCCGGAAATCGGAACAGATTGCTGAAGTATTGAAGAATTCTGGTGCAGATCGCCGTGAAAATGTTCGTTATCCCGTAGAATTTATAATTTTTAACAGCATGCAGGATGAGATGGAAAATTCCACAGCCCAGAGGTTCAAGGGAGAACTGGAAGATATTTCCCTTGGCGGCCTTTCATTGCTGATTCGTATTTCGAAGAGGGAAAATGCCCGATTATTTCTGGGAAGGCGAATCGTCTCTTTCCTTCCCACCGGATCAGATAGGGATCCCGATTGCAGGGGCATTATTGTCGGTGTCACCATTAATGATTACGTTGACCAGGACTATCTTGTGCATGTTCGATTTGACCGGGCCCTTTCGGCAGATGATCTTATAAAAATCATACTTCACTGGCACAAATAAGGCGAACCGCTTTCCTCCATGAGAGATACAATTCTGGTTCGCAATCTGACCATTTCTCCTCCCCTGGCATTGGCTCCCATGGTGGGATTGTCCCATTCTGCGCTGCGTACCCTGGCCCTTGAGTTGGGCGGCGTTGGCCTGTTCTTTACAGAAATGCTGTCGGCAACCAGGCTTCCCCAGGAGAATGTTCAGGCCTCGCCTTTTCTGATGCGCTATCCCGAAGAGCGGCCTCTTTTCTATCAGCTCTTTGTCAGTCAAGGCCAAGATGTACTCCCGGCAGTGGAACGGCTGCACAGGCTTGACGCCCAGGGCATTGATCTGAACCTTGGTTGTCCGGCCCCAAACATGAGAAAACAGGGGGCCGGCTGTTTTTTGACCGATGATCCTGAACAGGTGCGCCATCTCGTTGCCACCCTCAGGCAATCCACCTCCTTACCGCTGAGTGCTAAAATTCGCCTGGGAACCAAATTAGATGAATCGCGGCTGATTGAATTCTGCCACATGCTGGAAGGGGAGGGGATAGATCTGCTTTCCGTGCATGGACGCCTGCACGGAGAAAAATTCTGTCGCCGGCCCCGTTGGGACTGGATCGGCAAGGTGAAGAGGGCCCTTGCCATTCCGGTGCTGGCCAATGGCGGTATCTTCAGTGTCGACGACGCGCATCGATGCCTCGAAGAATCCGGGGCCGATGGACTGATGATCGGTCGGGGAGCCGCTGTCCGCCCCTGGCTCTTTGCCGAAATTGCCCGCGAGATTTATGGGGCGTCCAATCTTTTAGCCGGTGGCTCTGAGCCCTTGCCTCAAGAGATCTATTTCCGTTTTATCCGGCTGCTGGAACGTTTTCGTCCGGAGCGACGGCTGGGACGATTAAAACAGTTTACCCATTATTATGGCGGCAATTTCACCTATGGCCACCATCTGGCCATTGCCGTGCAGACCAGTATTTCAGTGGATCAGGCCGTGGAGCGGGCGCTCCATTTTTTCCAGAAAAGGCTGACGGCACAGGTGGGTTGAATGGAAGGCCGGATACCATCAGCAGACGCAGGCAGGAGTGCAGGTGGAAAGCGGAGGCGGGAGTTCAAGCCGGGGATGAGTAGAAAGGAGCCCCGGCGTCAGTCCGTTTTTTTCTTTTGCAGGAGCGTGGCCACTTTCTTGCCGCAGCGTTTTGAATCGCAGGAACCACCGCCAATGCCGGTCATTTCCGCCACCTCCTCAAAGCTTGCGGCACCGTCTTCGATGGCCTGAAGGATTCGGTAGAGCTTGATTCCCTTGCAGATACAGCCGGGTCTCATTCGGGCCAGGATTTCCTCTTCGGAGTTCATTCTTTATTCCTGCCCTGAGCTGTTTTGAGTCTGCGGGCTCTCCCTATGAAAATGACGATAGATTTGCAGGGCCAGTTCCGGCCCGATTCCAGGAACCTGGACCAGTTTTTCCTCCGATGCCTGTTTGATCCGGGTCAGGCTGCCCAGGGTCTTGAGCAGCAGCTGTTTTTTTCGTGGCCCTATGCCTTCAATGGCGTCCAGCTCCGAGGCCAGCGTTGATTTGGTGCGCAGTTTTCGGTGCAGGCTCAGTCCGTAGCGGTGGGATTCATCGCGAATCCGCATGAGGTAGAGCAGGGTCGGACTATGGGGCGCCAGGAGGATGGGGTTTTTCCGGCCCGGCAGGTAGAGCTTTTCCCCTTCAGTCTGTTTTTCCTTGGCAATGGAGATCCATTCCAGTTTATCAAGGAGTCCATTTCTTTCCCCGCAGTCCCCCTCATTTTTCCCGGCAGATCGCAGCTCACCCACCACCGCCATGGCTATTCCCAACTGGCCGCGGCCACCATCCAGGATCAGGAGATCGGGCAGATCGTTTTCCTGCAAGCCGCGTTTCAAACGACGTTCCAGGACTTCAGCCATCATCGCATAATCATTGGGACCATCCACCGTGCGAATCTTGTAATGGCGAAATCGGTCAAGGGCCGGCTCTCCCTGTTCAAAGCAGACCAGAGATCCCACCGCCTGTTGGCCGGATAGGTTGGAAATATCCAGGCATTCAATGGTGCTCGGGGGCCGGCTCAGATGCAGATTTTTGACCATGGCGGCGGCCAGCGCCTGCCAGGATTGATCCTTGTTTTCACGCTCGGCAAAGAGCTGGGCCGCATTGGCATTGGCCATGGCAATGAGTTGGAGCCCGTCGCCCCGCTGCGGAATATGGAGACGGACGGTTTCACCGTGCAGATCACTGAGTCGTTCTGCAAGCAGTGCCACGTCTTCCGGTGCACAGGGAAGGAGGATCTCCGGGGGGATGTTGTCACCTGGATCATAGTGCTGCATCAAGACCTGGGAGAGAACCCTTGCATCATCACCCAAAGGATCGGCCAGAAAAAAGGTACGGCTGCCGTTGATGATTCCGTTTCTGACCATAAGGATGGCCAGGGCCAGGGAGGTATCTTTTCTGACCAGGCCGAAGACATCCTGATCCCGGACATGGGTGGCCACAACGACCTGTTTTTCAAGGGTCCTCGACAATGCCTGGATCTGGTCGCGCAACAGGGCGGCCCGTTCAAATTCAAGGGTTTCAGCGGCCTCGGTCATCTGTCGGTTCATGGTTTTGATCAGGTCACGGTTATGGCCGTTGAGCACCATGATGATTCTGTCCACCATCTCCAGGTACGCGGCCCGGTCGGTGACGCCCATGCACGGGGCCAGACAGTTGTGCATCTGCCCGTTGAGGCAGGGGCGGCTCCGAGTCTGAAGCTGAACGGTTTTGCAGCGCCGCAGGGGAAAGAGGGAGGCGAGCAGTTTGATGGTGGCCCACATGGCAGTGGCCGAGGAATAGGGGCCGAAGTAGCGGGCGCCGTCTTTTTTTCTGCGCCTGATCATCATCACCCGAGGCCAATCCTCCTGGCTTGTTACCTTGATCAGGGGATAGTTTTTATCGTCCCGGAGGATGATATTGTAGCGAGGGCGATGTTTCTTGATCAAGGACGCCTCAAGGATCAGGGCCTCCTTCTCGGTGCGGGTTATCAGGGTGTCCACTGTATGGACATGGGAGAGCATGACGGATGTTTTATCCTGGCCAGCTTCCATCACTCGCGCGTACGAGGCCAATCTTTTCCGTAAATCCTTGGCCTTGCCCACATAGAGGACGCACGCCTTTTTGTCGAGCATGAGATATACCCCCGGTGCGTGGGGGGTGGAGGCAAGGATGTCAGGAGGGAACATGGGAAAATTGCTGATACGCAGATTTTTTTTAAGGGAGTTGACCGGGATGACGCGGTAATGGTGCGCAAAGGTTGGTGAATACGTGATTATTTTTCTTGAACAAGTATAGTGGGTAAGTCCGGTGAATGCAATATGGTCTGATCCTGATCTTTACATTTTTCTGATTATTGGCTATTTTCTCAGCTACTCATTGCGAGTGGAATTCTTCCGGTGTCGTCCTGACTGGACGGTGAAAAGGGAATACGGTGCAAAACCGTAACGTCGGGCCAGCGCTGTAAACGGGGACAAGAACCGCAATACGGGATCCTTCACATGTTTGAAAGGCTCCCGAAGCCACTGTCCATTATTGAAGAAACTCGATGATGGATGGGAAGGCGTGGTTTACGGGTGATCCGTAAGTCAGAAGACCTGCCGGAGGATAAAAGGAATTCTTGTCCAAGGAAGTCCGTATGGTGTTTCGGGGTGTATCTCCCGGACGCGGTGCGGACTTTTTTTTATGCCCGGACCAAACATCTTGAAAGGAAGGAAGAGAATGAAGACTCAGATTGAACTGGCACGGGCAGGTATTATCAGCGAGGCAATGATAAAAGTAGCCAATGATGAGGGTTTTGGCCTTGATCCGGAAACCATCCGTCAGCGGGTGGCGGATGGACACATTGTTCTTGTCTTCCGTCCGGACCGACCCGCTCAGAAGATCGTCGGGATCGGACGCGGGCTGCGCACCAAGGTAAACGCCTCCATCGGCACCTCGTCGGATATAACCGACATAGACCTGGAGGTGCGCAAGGCGCTGGTGGCAGAGAGTGAACAGGCTGACACCTTGATGGAGCTTTCCACCGGCGGGGATCTGGATCTGGTACGCCGCCGCGTCCTTGCCGCAAGCTCTCTGCCGGTGGGAAATGTCCCTCTGTATCAGGCCTTTTCCGAGGCGGGTCGCAAGTTTCATAATCCCAATAAATTGGAGAGCGAGTATCTCTTTGAACTCATGGAGCGGCAGCTTGCCGACGGTATCTCGTTTATGGCCATCCATTGCGGGATTAACCGCTTTTCCATCGAACGACTGCGAAAACAGGGCTATCGCTATGGGGGGCTGGTGTCCAAGGGCGGCACCTTTATGGTTTCGTGGATGGAGTACAATAACCGGGAAAACCCTCTGTATGAACAGTTTGACCGGGTGTGCAATCTTATGAAAAAATATGACGCGGTGCTTTCCCTGGGCAACGGCATCCGGGCCGGAGCGATCCATGACAGTCATGACCGGGCCCAGATGGCGGAGATGGTGATCAACTGCGAACTGGCCGAAATTGGCAGGGATATGGGCTGCCAGATGATGGTGGAGGGCCCGGGCCATGTCCCCCTGGATGAAATTGAAGGCAATATCATGCTGGAAAAACGGATGAGCGGCGGCGCGCCCTACTATGTGCTCGGCCCGCTGCCTGCCGATTCCGGTGCGGGCTATGATCATATCACCGCCGCCATCGGGGCTGCCAGTTCGGCCCGCTTTGGCGCCGACCTGATCTGCTATATCACCCCGGCTGAACATCTGGCCCTGCCCAACGAAGATGATGTGCGGGAAGGGGTGCGGGCCACCCGACTGGCCGCGCGGATTGGAGATATCGCCAAATATCCAGAACGCCGCGACCATGAAAAAAAGGTGGCGCTGAGCCGCCGGGACAGCAACTGGAAGGAGCATTTCCCCTTGCTGATGTTTCCCGATAAAGCGAGGGAGGTGCGAAACAGCCGTACCCCGCAGAATACCAGCACCTGCACCATGTGCGGAGACTTTTGCGCCATGGAGAGAGGAATTTCCCTGTTTCAGGATGATATAAAAGGAGACAAAAAGTCTTCAGATTGTCGGTAAGCAGCGTGTCACATCTCTCACAGTCCCGACGGGCAGATCATGGTCCACATTTCCGATGCAATCTTTTCTGCCCATCACCCTTGGGCACAAAAATCTTGCAATTTTACCGGTTACGTTTACAATAATTTTCTCATTTTAATATGATTTCGGACGGACTGCGCCCATTGGGCTGCCGTCTCTTTTGCTTATATTTTTCCGCTGGCATTCCATTGCGTTCAGCCTTGGCGTTTCAGGGAAACAGGAGTTTACGAAAATATAATGGCCTTAATTGTACAAAAATTTGGCGGCACTTCCGTGGGCAGTCCGGAGAAGATCAAGGCCGTTGCGGAACGGGTTCTCAGGTATAAATCCAAGGGAAACCAGATGGTTGTCGTCCTGTCCGCGATGTCTGGTGAGACCAATCGCCTCGTCGATCTAGCCTCCCAGATGCAGGAATTTCCTGATACCCGGGAGATGGATATGCTGCTCTCCACCGGTGAACAGGTGACCATCGCCCTGTTTGCCATGGCCGTCAAGCATGCGGGGGGGGATGCCATATCTTTTCTGGGAGATCAGGTGAAAATTCTCACCGATTCGATGCACACCAGGGCCCGCATTGAGTCCATTGATTCCGACAAGATCCTGGCCGAGCTGGAGCAGGGCAGGGTGGTCATCATCGCCGGCTTTCAAGGGGTGAACGAGCTGGGAGACATCACCACCCTGGGCAGAGGGGGTTCCGATACCACTGCCGTGGCCCTGGCCGCGGCCTTGAAGGCCGACTCCTGTGAAATTTTCACCGATGTGGAAGGCGTTTATACCACGGATCCCAATATCTGTTCCAAGGCCCGCAAGATTGACCGGATTTCCTATGATGAGATGCTGGAGCTTGCCAGTCTGGGAGCCAAGGTTCTTGATATCAGGTCTGTAACTTTTGCCAAACGTTATAACGTTCCAATCCATGTGCGTTCCACATTCACAGAAACGGAAGGCACCTGGGTTGTTGAGGAGGATAAACAAATGGAAGGATTGATCGTCTCGGGTGTTACCTATAATAAAAATGAGGCCCGAATCACGGTTTCAGGAGTCCCGAACCAACCCGGCCTTGCCGCCAAGATCTTCACCCCGATCTCCGACGCTGATATCATTGTTGACATGATTATCCAGAATCAAGATGCCGGGGGGGGCAAGGCCGACATGACCTTTACGGTGATGCGCTCCGATTACGAGCGCACCCTCAAGTTGTTGCAAAGCGTTATTCCCGGGATTGGAGCTGATCAGGTTCAGGGGGATACCAATATCACCAAAATATCCATAGTCGGGGTGGGGATGCGGAATCACTCGGGCATAGCCTCCACCATGTTCAGCGTGCTCGCCAAAGAGGGGATCAACATCTCCATGATCTCCACCTCTGAGATTAAGGTCTCCTGCGTCATTGAAGAGAAATATACCGAACTTGCCATCAGGGCCCTGCATGACGCCTTTGAGCTTGATAAAGTCAATCTTCCCACGGAAGAGGCATAAGGAAGATTGCTGGCAAATTTGCACAGAAAAGTTCACTGAAATAAAGAGTTGCAATATATCGTTAACACCCTTGATGATATATTTTTCCGATGGGAATGGTGGAAAGATTCCATTCCAGACATTCCCTCAACATCCATTGTGATACCAAGCCCATGTCCAGACAAGTAGAAATCTATGATACCACCCTGCGTGACGGAACCCAGGCCGAGAACTTCAACCTGTCGGTCAACGACAAGGTTCGGATCAGCCGTCAGCTCGATGAGATGGGTATCGATTTCATTGAAGGCGGATGGCCTGGCTCCAACCCCCAGGCCGTGGAATTTTTTAAGACCATGCAGGGGCAGACCCTGAATCATGCCCGGTTGTCGGCCTTCGGCTCCACCCGGATGTTTGCCAATGCCGCTGACAAAGACGCCAACCTTCAAGCCTTGATCGACGCCAAAACTCCGGTTATCACCATCTTTGGGAAATCCTGGGATATCCATGTCTATGATGCCCTGCGCATCGAGCTTGCCGACAATCTGCTCATCATCGAGGAGTCATTGCGCTATCTTCGGCCCCATGCGGCCCGGCTTTTCTATGATGCGGAACATTTTTTCGACGGCTTCAAAAAAAATTCGGAATACGCCCTCGCAACCCTTGGCAAGGCCATGGACGGTGGTGCCGACTGCCTGATTCTGTGTGATACCAACGGCGGCATGCTGCCCCATGAGGTGCAGCCCATCATTGAACGGGTTCAGTTTTTTGTGCAGGAGCGGGGTTCCTCGGTCAATCTTGGCATCCATGCCCACAACGATTCGGAAACGGCGGTGGCCAACTCGCTTCTGGCCATCAGCCTTGGGGTTCGTCAGGTTCAGGGAACCATTAACGGATATGGCGAGCGCTGTGGAAATGGCAATCTGACCTCCATCATTCCCGCCCTCGCCCTGAAGATGGACTGCGACTGCGAGGCAATTCGAAGGGTCGGCAAACTCACCGAGACCTCTCGGCTGGTGGATGAGCTTGCCAATCTGCCCTCCAATAAGTATCAGCCCTATGTGGGCCGCTCCGCCTTTGCCCATAAGGGCGGTGTCCATGTTTCTGCAGTGAAGCGGAACCCCCTTACCTATGAGCATATTGAGCCGGAGAAGGTGGGCAATATCCGCCGTATCCTCATCTCTGACCAGTCAGGAAAAAGCAATGTGCTGTTCAAGGCCCGAAAATTTGGCATCAATCTGGAAGATGACAGCCCGATCATTGCCTCCATCGTCAAGGAATTAAAGGAACTGGAGAATCAGGGCTTCCAGTATGAAGGGGCTGAGGCCTCTTTTGAACTCCTTATGCGTCGGGCTTTGGGAACCCAGAGAAACTACTTCCAACTGAAAGGATTTCGAGCCTTCAACAGTAAACGTTCCATGGATCAACCTTCCGAGACCGAGGCCACCATCCGCCTTGAGGTCGGTGGCGAAGAGGTTCACACCGTCGCCATGGGCAATGGCCCGGTCAACGCCCTGGATGGCGCATTGCGCAAGGCCTTGATCCATTTTTACCCGAATTTGCAAGAGGTGGAGTTGATCGACTACAAGGTGCGGGTCCTTTCCGGCGAACATGGCACCGGCGCCAAGGTCCGGGTGTTGATCGAATCGCGCGATCAGCTTGAACAGTGGGGGACGGTGGGGGTTTCCCTGAATATTATTGAGGCATCGTGGCAGGCCCTTGTTGATTCCATGAATTACAAACTGATGCGAGATGAACAACGACAAAAACTGTAACAGTTCTCCCCTGCATCCAACCCAAACCAACAATGTCCCTGAATATACTCCCGATGCCCGGGTTGAGGTGCTCCTCTTCCTGGGCATTATTTTTTGGTGCTGGCTGCTGATGCTGACGTACTCACAACAGCGCCCATCACATTCTCAAACCCCCCCGGCATTATTCTGGAATGGAGACAAGCTTCGGGCATTTCCAGGACAACAGATCGTTGGGGGAGCCGATGACAGTCTCCAGACCCTTCCGGCGGCCATTACACCGTTCTATTATCAACCCATCCCGGTTAATTTTGCCAGTGCAGAACTGCTCACCACCATTTCAGGAATTGGCCCGGAGCTGGCCGACCGAATCATCACGACGCGGAACACCAGGGGGTATTTTTCAAAACCAGAGGACCTGCTTGGGGTTTCCGGGATTGGGCCATCCCGGATGAACCAGTTTGCCCCCCAGCTTTCTTTTACCCTGAACCCATAAGTATGCGGCCAACCATAGACAAGCCGGTTCTGGCCCTGGTTGGGCCCACTGCCATCGGCAAGACGGCTTTGTCCTTACTCCTTGCTGAGCGATTCAACGGTGAAATTATCAGTGTCGATTCCATGCAGGTTTATCGCTTCATGGATATCGGAACTGCCAAGGTCAGCCTTGAAGATCAAGCAAGGATTCCGCACCATCTCATTGATGTGGTGGACCCGGACGCGGAATATGATGCCGCACGGTTCGTCCGTGACGCTCGTTGCGCCATCGACGACATTCATCGCCGGGGCAGGCTTCCGTTGCTCACCGGCGGAACAGGCCTCTATCTGCGTTCACTGATAGATGGTCTTTTTTCAAAAATAGGGCAATTTCCCGAAATCAGGGAAAGCTTACACCAACGTTTAACCGCTGAAGGTGCTCACAGTTTACATGAAGAATTGATTGCTATTGACCGTAGTTCGGCATTAAGAATTAGTGAAAACGACACCCACAGAGTCATCCGTGCCCTGGAAATCTACCAGGGCACCGGGAAACCCTGGTCGAAACACATTGCAGACCATCAACTGCAAAAAAAATCCCGTTTTTCCAATTTATTGCAGATTGGCCTGAGCTGTGATCGTAAGGTTCTTTATCGCCGGATTGACCTGCGAACCAGATTGATGCTGCAAGGTGGCCTTGAGCGGGAGGTACGAGACCTGCTTGCTCGGGGATATGGGCCTGGCTTAAAGTCCATGCAGTCCATCGGATACCGGCATATGAACAACTTTATCAGCAAGGTCTGGAGTATGGCGGACATGGAACGGATCCTTGCCCGTGACACAAGGCATTATGCCAAGCGACAATATACCTGGTTTAATGGAATTACCGATATGCACTGGGTTGATGTCAGGGATCAAGCTTTCATTCTCAATAAAATTGAGCAATGGCTCAGATAACTGAGTCATAAAAACACAGAAGTTCAGCATGTAAACATAAAGACATAATGTTAATTGTAGACAATAAGAGTGCAAATGATACTGAGAAGTGGAGGGTGTTGCCGCTCATTGAACCAAGCCTTGAATTACAGCAGGTGGCTAAAGAAAAAAAATTGCATGCCATCATTGTCAAGCTTCTAGCTCAACGTGGTTATCAGAAACAAAAAGATATCGAGGATTTCCTCGAGCCAAAGCTGTCCAATCTCCCAAATCCATTGGACATGAGCGGGATGCTGGAGGCGGTAGCGATTGTATCGCGCGCTGTGATTGAGAAAATCCCCATCCTGATATGGGGCGACTATGATGTGGATGGAACCACGGGTACAGCACTGCTTGTTTCGTTCTTTGGAGCCCTTGGTATTGAGGCTCATTATATTGTCCCAAACCGCGTAACCCATGGGTACGGACTGCATACAGAGCTGTTGAGATCTTCACCAACTACGGAAAGAGTCGGGAAAAAAATACTGATAACCGTTGATTGCGGAATGTCGGCCCATGAGGAAATACTCGCTGCTCAGGAAATGGGCTACCAGGTCATTGTGACAGATCACCACGAACCTCCCCATGTCCCGTGCCCGGCGGATGCCATACTGAACCCCAAGCAAAGATCCTGCATGTTTCCTTCCGATGAGCTGGCTGGTGTAGGCGTTGCATTTTATCTGGCCTGTGGAATTCGTCAATCATTACGGGATGTTGGGTTTTTTAGAGACAAAAGTGCAGAGCCTGACGTCCGCGACCTCCTTGACCTGGTAGCCCTGGGGACCATTGCTGACATGGTTCCACTGGGACGCGTAAACAGGATATTGGTTAAAGAGGGCATACGAAGGATTGAACAACCTTCCAGACCGGGAATAAGGGCAATGCTGGCGCAATGCGGATTGCTCGATGATCAAAAAAATAAAGCCAACGTCAGAACTGAAGATATCGGCTTTCTGCTCGCCCCAATGATTAATGCCGCTGGAAGGCTGGCCGATGCCGGACTCGCAGTTCAACTGCTGCTGAGTAAGAAATATACTACGGCGGTGGTGCTGGCGCAGAAGCTTTTTGGACTAAATACTTCCAGAAAATCCATTGCTCAGGAGGTGTATACGCGAGCCTTGGCTCTGTCTTCCAAGCTTGCTGGATATGGTAATTGTTGCATACTGAGCGGAGATTTTCATCCCGGTGTCATCGGGATTGTTGCATCCAGGTTAGTTGAAGCTCTCGGAATACCAGTCATACTTTTTAGCGAAGAGGCAAATGGCGCGGGACAAAAAATACTTAAGGGCTCTGGACGTTCGGTTCCAGGAATTGATCTGCATGCTGCCATCGAGCAATGCGCCGAATTACTGATCCGTTTTGGTGGACACGCAATGGCTGCCGGTCTCACCCTGGATAAAAATAAGCTTGAAATCTTCCGCAAAAATATGATTATTGAAATCAATAAACAGATGCATCAACATAATTCTACAAAATTATTATCGATAGACATCGAGGCCGAAATTGATGAGCTTGCTTCAATGGACTGTGGAGTTCAGTTCAAACTCCTGGAACCTTTCGGTCCTGGAAATTTAAACCCGGTGTTTTTGGCTCAAAATACAACCATAAGAGCGGTGAGTACCATGGGAGCTGAAAACGTTCACCTGAAGCTAACACTGGAGAGAAATGGACAAAAGTGGAAAGGGGTCGCCTTTTATATGGGAGCGCTCAAGAACACTCTCCATCCAGATTCAATTCCTATGATTGTCTATTACCCCATGGCCAATCGCTTTCACAACAAACTGAGCTGGGAAGCAAAAGTGCTCGAAATTCGGCCACAGCTCAAGAGGGGAGACCAGCCACAGGAATGAAGAAAGAACGAGCAACAAGAAGCTTTAATATCGCATTGATATTCTGATTTAATCAATTATTAAACATAATATACATTATGCGACTTTATAAGAATATGAACTCCTGTGGCATTTTCAGTGGGTCGTAAGGTTTCCCCTGTATCGCTCAAAACTTTTATATTTTCTCCTTTTATGGTATTAATATAACCCTTTTTCCAACTGCGAATCCGCTCAGCCTTACACTGCGGTTTCTTTTTGGTCTTTTAATATGTAACAGCTCTTTGTTCCTTATTTCATTGGAGCCCGCCATGAATCACGAAATTTATCAGGAACCACTTGTCAGTCGCTATACCAGTCGTGACATGCAGGAACTTTTTTCTGAAAAAACCAAGTTTACCACATGGCGTAAATGCTGGGTTGCCTTGGCTGAGGCTCAATATGAACTTGGGCTCACCGATATTATCAAGCCGGAAATGCTTGACCAGATGCGGGCCAATATTGAAAACATCGACTACGATCTCGCATCTTCCAAGGAAAAAGAAATCCGGCATGATGTTATGGCGCATGTCTTTGAATTTGGCACAAAATGCCCATTAGCCGAAGGTATTATTCACCTTGGGGCTACCTCCCAGTTTGTCGTCTGTAATACCGACCTGATTGTTCAGAAAAAGGCCTTCAGCCTTATCAGAAGCGCCCTGCTTCAAACTATCCGGAATCTTGCTGATTTCTCAATAAAATACAAAGACTTACCGACACTTGGCTTTACCCACTATCAACCTGCCCAGCCAACCACCGTGGGCAAGCGAAATACATTGTATATTCAAGATCTTGTCATGGATTTAGAATATATAGAGTCATTTTTGGCTCAACTCAAGGCCAGAGGAGCCAAAGGAACGGTGGGCACCCAGGCTAGCTTTATCGAACTTTTCAAGGGAGATAATCAGAAGGTACGGGATCTTGATCTTTTGGTGGCTCAAAAGCTTGGCTTTCACACTGTGTTTGCGGTGACAGGGCAAACCTACCCTCGAAAACTTGACATGAAACTTGCTGAAACACTCGCTGGAATAGGAGCTTCAGCGCACAAGTTCGCTGTTGACCTGAGGTTGCTTTCCAATCTTAAAGTTCAAGAAGAACCCTTTGCGAAAAATCAAACCGGATCCTCAGCCATGGCCTACAAGAGGAACCCCATGCGTTCAGAGCGGATGACCGGTCTTGCCCGGAAACTTATGGGGCTTCCTGCCAACTTTGCTGCCACTTTTGCCAATCAGTGGTTTGAACGCACGCTGGATGATTCTGCCATACGCCGCATGGATATCCCCCAGGCCTTTCTGCTCACCGATGCTATTTTAAAGCTTTACATTAACATCACTTCTCAAATGGTCGTTTTTCCAAAACAGATCGAACGCCACCTCCGTATGGAGCTGCCGTTTATGTCCACTGAAAAAATCCTTATGGAGGCTGTAAAAAAAGGTGAAAGTCGGCAGGAAATGCATGAACTGATCAAGGAACATTCCCTTGCCGCGGGCAGGGTTGTCAAAGAAGACGGAGGAGACAATGATCTGTTGCAGAGATTGGGTAACGACCCGCGCATCCCTTTTGCCGAAGATGAGCTTCAAGCTCTGATTGGCGATTACACCCAGTTTACCGGCCGCGCATCCGCCCAGACAAGCGAATATATTCAAGAGGTTATTGCCCCCCTGCTCGCTTCCCACAAAGATCAGATGGGCGCAATTGACGCATCTCTCTCTGTTTGATCAGGTTTAGGATGAAAGAGAAGGCGCGTTGTTTCCAGGAGCTTTATCTCACCATTGCACCCTCCAGATTTCATTTTCTCAAGTTCATCCTCGAGGGATATGATGGGTTGACCATGCTGTCCAGTGTTGATGGAAAGCATGGTATTGTCTGCCTGCGCTATCCGGTGGATTCTGAAGGGATACTCTTTAGCCTGCTTTCAATTTTATCTGCTAAAATAAGCAGATACTCATATTAACTCATTCTAATTCCAGAAATTGTGTTGTTGACCGATTAAGAATTCCTGCCACGGCGCTCAAAAGTGACGTTTCCCTGAGTCCTGAAACATTCATTTGGAGACTGTTAGTGCCTGCAGATCGGCCGTTCTTCCAAACAATGCTGCCAGTTTTCTCTCCACCCCGTTCCATGATCGGCTCCTGATACAACCGTCATTCCCAGGCATCTGGCATCCTGAAAAGCGCTGCGATATGATTGATACACCCCCACCGGGACGATTCGATCATCTTCGCCAAAAAAATGTTGCTGGGGAATAGAAGCCAGATGGTCAGTAAAATCAGGGGGATTGAGGGAGCCCGCAAGCGGCGTCAGGTGATGATATTCGTTGAGCCATTTGTGATCCAGGTTGCCGGCTATGGTGCGAATGGAGTGTATATCATCACGGTGAGCTGCCAGGAGAAGCGCCATTGTCCCTCCTCCAGAATATCCAACCAGCTCCAATGATTGATATTTCCCCGTGGATTTAAGCTGATCCATGGCATCATTCATGCTCTTTATCACTTCCGGAGAAAAACGACGTTCAGACCAGTACTCCTTCGCACAGACTTCAGTTTGCACATATTGACATGGTCGTGCCAGATATGCTTTATCAGCCATACCATCCACTTTCATCAGCACCAGGGCAAGGGGATGAACCGGAGTGGGATCTGCTGAGAGCTTGCTGCGAGTTACCCATGCCATTCCGTCCCCTTCTATATAGATTCGTAAAACAGGGCCGGATGATGATTGCGGAGAAAGAGCGACAAGGGAGAATGGAGGGGCGTGCAGGGTATGCACGACAAGGGATTGCTCACGAGCGACCATTTTCAGGTCTGCGCTGGTGGCAGTGAGGTTCTGCCTGGCGCATCCAAGGCTCACAAACAAGAACAACGCGAGAAATGTCGGGAGCAAAGTTTCTGCAACAAGAGATATGACCCTGCACATTTCACGGGCACTTGTATCTGATATCAGTGACTTACAGAGAATTTTCTTGGTGTTTTTTTTTGGCAAGAATATAATCTGCGAAAGGCTCGTCTCCCCCTTCATCGGGGTTGGAGATAAGGGAAACAATCCGCCATGGAGCGATCCCTTCAAAACAGGCAAGGCCCGCTCATCTGAGCGGGCCTTGCCTGAAACACAGCACTACGATTACAATTACAAAAAGACGAGCTAG
>JACDZF010000259.1 GCA_013426795.1 Desulfocapsa sp.
CCGCGCAGGCGGGAATCCATAATACCCTGAATTTACCAAGCTGGATTCCCGATAAAAGAACTCGGGAATGACGGTGTGGTTCTTTTGCAAGGGTCTTGGTTGATTGTCCAGGAACAGTCTCTAAAAAATCCTGCCCCCTTCATTCGTGTTCGCAAAAACAAGGTTTTTTCTTTGTCGGGTCCGTATCCAGGGGAGTGGGGCTATTTTTCCCTGGAGAACAGGGAGGCTTTCAGATATTCGCGGTTGAGCCGGGCGATATTGGTGATCGAAATCTGTTTCGGGCAGGCGGCCTCGCACTCCCTTTCGTTGCCGCAGTTGCCAAAGCCCAGCTCATCCATCTTGCGCACCATGGCCAGCGCCCGTTTGGCCCGTTCCGGCTGACCTTGCGGCAGCAGGGCCAGTTGTGAGACCTTGGCGCTGACAAAGAGCATGGCGGAACCGTTGGGACAGGCGGCGACACAGGCCCCGCACCCGATGCATTCGGAGGCGTCCAGGGCCTGGTCGGCGGTCCGCTGGGGGACAAGGATGGAGTTGGCCTCGATGGCGCCGCCGGTATTGACCGACACATAGCCACCTTCGGCAACGAGGGTATCGAGGGCGCTCCGGTCAACCATCAGATCTTTGATCAGGGGAAAGGCCCGCGAGCGGAAGGGTTCGATGACAATGGTGTCGCCGTCCTTGAAGTTGCGCATATGGAGCTGACAGAGGGTGGTGCCCTCCAGATGACCGTGGGCCTGGCCGTTAATCACCGTCCCGCAGGCGCCGCAGATCCCTTCGCGGCAGTCATGGTCAAAGGCCACCGGCTCCTCCCCCTGCTGGGTCAGCGCTTCGTTGACCACATCGAGCATTTCGAGGAAGGACATATCGGTGGAGATGGGGCCGCTGGGGTAATTTTTAAAGGCTCCAACCGAGGCCGGGTTTTCCTGGCGCCATATTTTCAGGGTCAAATTGATGATCTTGCTTGTGTTGCTCACTTGTAACTCCTCTGGCTGGGTTGGACATTTTCAAAAGAAAGGGGCTCTTTGTGCAGGGTGGGAAGGGCATCCCTGCCCGCGTACTCCCACACCGCCACATGGGAATAATTGCTGTCATCGCGCAGCGCCTCGTTTTCCGGGGTCTGGCTTTCTTCCCGCAGATGGCAGCCGCAGGATTCCTTGCGCTGGAGGGCATCCACCACCATGACCTGGGCAAATTCGAGGAAATCCGCGACCCGACCAGCCCGTTCCAGGGATTGATTGAGGGACTGACCGGTGCCGGGGACGATGGCGCTGTGCCAGAATTCCTCGCGGATGGCGGGGATTTTTTGCAGGGCCTCCTCCAGGCCCTTTTCATTGCGGGCCATGCCGCAATGCTCCCAGAGCAGCAACCCCAGCTGGCGATGGAAGTCGTCCACGGTGCGTTTGCCGGCGCCCTTTCCGCCGCCGGTGAGCAGTCGCTTGATGCGGTCTTCGGCCTCGTTTCTGGTGGCCAGGAAGGCCTGACCGCCGGGGTCGATCCTGGGGCCGGCCAGTCCGGCCAGATAGGCCCCGATGGTGGCGGGGATGACGAAATAGCCGTCGGCCAGTCCCTGCATCAGGGCGCTGGCTCCCAGGCGATTGGCGCCGTGGTCGGAGAAGTTGGCCTCACCGAGGACAAAAAGACCGGGAATGGTGCTCATCAGGTTGTAGTCCACCCAGAGGCCGCCCATGGTGTAATGGACTGCCGGGTAGATCATCATCGGCATCTCGGTGGGATTCTGGGCGGTGATCTTTTCGTACATGTGAAAGAGGTTGCCGTATTTTTTCTGCACCGTGGCCAGGCTGTCCCGCTGAATGGCATCGGCAAAATCAAGATAGACCGCAAGACCGGTCTCGCCCACGCCCTTGCCGGCATCGCACTGCTCCTTGGCATTGCGGGAGGCAACGTCACGGGGCACCAGATTGCCGAAGCTCGGGTATTTTTTCTCCAGGTAGTAGTCGCGCTCCGTCTCGGGGATGTCGGCCGGGGCCCGTTTGTCGCCGGGTTTTATGGGCACCCAGACCCGGCCGTCATTGCGCAGGCTCTCACTCATCAGGGTGAGTTTTGACTGGTAGTCGCCATGCACCGGGATGCAGGTGGGATGGATCTGGACAAAGCAGGGGTTGGCCATGGCCGCGCCCCGTTTGTAGGCCCGGAAAGCGGCGGTAACATTGGAGGCCATGGCGTTGGTGGAGAGGAAATAGGCGTTGCCGTAGCCGCCGGTGGCCAAGACCACGGCGTGCGCGCCATGGCACTCGATGGCGCCGGTGATCAGGTTGCGGGTGACAATGCCGCAGGCGACGCCATCCTCCACCACCAGATCCAGCATCTCCTGACGGGGCAGCATGGTCACCTTGCCCAGTTTGACCTGGCGCATCAGGGCCCCGTAGGCTCCCAGCAGGAGCTGCTGACCGGTCTGGCCCCGGGCGTAAAAGGTGCGCGAGACCTGGGCTCCGCCGAAGGAACGGTTGGCCAGTCCGCCGCCGTATTCCCGGGCAAAGGGCACCCCTTGAGCCACACACTGGTCGATGATATTATTGCTGACCTGGGCCAGACGATAGACGTTGGCCTCCCGGGCGCGGAAGTCGCCGCCCTTGATGGTGTCGTAGAAGAGGCGGAAAATGGAGTCGCCGTCATTCTGATAATTCTTGGCGGCGTTGATTCCACCCTGGGCGGCGATGGAATGGGCCCGTCGGGGGCTGTCCTGGATGCAGAAGGTTTTGACATTATAGCCCATTTCCGCGAGCGACGCGGAGGCTGAGGCCCCGGCCAGACCGGAGCCCACGACAATGATGTCGAATTTCCGCTTGTTGGCGGGGTTGACCAGCTTGAGATCAAAACGGTGTTTGTCCCATTTTTCGGCCAGGGGGCCGGCGGGAATTTTGGCGTCAAGAAGCATGACTGAGGGTCCTTTTGTGAGGTTGTTGATGGTTTCCAGAATTCATAGGGGAGTGCTGGCCGGCAGGGGATGGATGGAGAACATGGCAAGGCCGGGATTCCATCCCTTCCATACCTTTCA
>JACDZF010000260.1 GCA_013426795.1 Desulfocapsa sp.
AAAAGCTACCGTCACAATGTTATAACAAAAGCGACATCTTTATTGACAACGAGCGGTCATTTCGATAAAAGCTCCTGCAAGCGCCGGGTAAAAGTTTGAAAGTTGAAGGGTGAAGTTTGAAACTGCAAGCCCACACCTATTTCCACACCTCAAACTTGTTACTTCAAACACTTCACCCACACAAACGGCCAGCAACTTTCTTACTTGCTGGGTTACTTGCGGGGTTGCCGGTTCGACTTGTCCGGTTGGCGTCTTGTCTGCTACGCCGATGATGATCCGGCCATTGCGCTTGAATTCCAGGGTCTTGCCCTCCTCGGCTTTGAGAAGGGTGAAGTTTGAAGGGTGAAGTTTGAAATTTGGAGTCATGGGTGCTTTGCCCGAACTTTTTTTATGATCGTGGTCAAGATGGCAATGAGTTCATTGCATTCTGCTTCGAGTTCTGTCAGACGTGCGGGCGGCACTACATCACAGGCCGCCAAGAGCCGAAGCCAGTAATGCGTCTCTCTTCCTTCCTTGCAGGCGATACTGTATTTGCTCACGAAATCCGCCTCACTTTGAGATGCTTGTCCTTCCTCAACGTTAGCGCCAATCGAGGTTCCGGATCTCAGCAACTGGTTGGCAAGGGTGCGCGAGACTCCCGGCGTTGCATCCAAGACCAGGCATAATTTCACAATACGCTGTGCAAACTGAAATGTCCTCTCCGGAATATCTGATTTCATCCCTTCATCCCTTCATTCCTTCACCCTTAACCCTTCACCCTTCAAACTTCATATCCCTAATTCCTCGAAGTTCCTTTTGATGGTGGCGGCCAGGGTGACGGCCTCGGCGTTGAGGTCTTCCAGTTCAACGTGGATTTCCCGCAGGGTTTCCTCGAAGTCGAAATTTTCGTCCTCCACCTCGGGAGCAACGCCGACATAGCGACCGGGGGTGAGGCTCCAATCGTTGGCCTCGATCTCGGCCCGTTCCACCAGTTTGACCAGCCCTTCAACATCGCGGAGTTGGGCTTCAGGAAAGCGTTCGGTGAGCCAGTGGGCCTGCTTCCAAAAATAACGCACTCCTTTAAGGCGTTCAACGGCAAGACCGCGCAATTCATCTACAGTCTTACGTGTGCGGTTGATTTCCCGCCCATCCCAAAAGTCATCTTCCTTGGCGTTACACTCTTTCTCGCAGGTATCAATAAGACGAGTAACGAGTTTGCAATAGAGGTCAAGATCCTTAATCAAGTCGCGACTCTGTTCGGATAGTGGTGCAGCAATAGAGTTCTGATAGTCGATCAGTCCTTGAATGGAATCCGTATCACTTCCATCCCAATGCCTCATTGCATCTGAACGGAAAAGGTCAAAACCTTGAATCCCCTCCGTCATGTTGTCACGAGAGACAAGGTATTCTCCAAACAATTCCAAATGGGGAGTCTCTTCCCCAAGGCTATCGACAAAGGGCAAAATTAAATCATGCAAGGAAGCTTGTGCAGAAACAAATTCCGGCAGAGGTTCTGTCGTTTTATCGGGGCCTTCAAAGAGGAAGCAATCCGCAGCTGAAAAAGCAAATCGATTGAGGTAATGAGACACCAGTTCGACAAAGCGATGATTCTCTCCTCGATAAAGCCAGACAACCGCCAGCAGGTTCTTCTCCTGCTCAGGGCTGAAATCGTAGATCTTGCGGGTCACCTTGCGGTAGACGTTGCGGGCGTCGAGCATCAGGACCTTGTCTTTATGCTCTTTGGGCTTGTCGCGCTTCAAAAACCAGAGTTCGCAGGGGACGGTGCGGGTGTAGAAAAAGTTGGAACGGATGGCGATCATCACATCGACATCGCCGGTCTCGATCAACTTCCGGCGGACATTGGCCTCGCCGCCCCCCGCGCTGGAGGCCTGGGACGACATCACGAAACCGGCCCGGCCCGTGTCGTTCAGATAGCTGTAAAAATAACTGATCCAGACATAGTTGCCGTTGCTGACCTTGCCCTTCTTGTTGACGCCGGGGAGCCCAAAGGGCAGGCGCGGATCGCGCTTGACCTTGTCGGCATCGATCTCGTCCACATTAAAAGGGGGATTGGCCATGACATAGTCGGCCTTGCCCACCAGTTCGTGCGGGTCTTCGTAATAGGTGATGGCCTTGAGGATATCGCCTTCCAGGCCGTGCACAGCCAGGTTCATCTTGGCCAGGCGAATGGTGGTGGCGTTTTTTTCCAGCCCGCGAATGAGCAATTTTTCCGTCGGGCTGTCGCCATGCTCTTCGACGGTACGGGCGCTCTGTACAAACATGCCGCCGGAACCACAGGCCGGGTCAAGGATGATGCCGTGATCCGGGTCGATCACATGGGCAATCAGGGAGACAATGGAAATGGGAGTGAAGAACTCGCCGCCGTCATGGGCCTTCTGGTCGGCGAACTGGGTCAGGAAGTATTCATAGATGCGGCCGAAGACATCGCCGGAAACCTTCTTCAACTCCTCCGGGTTGAGGGTTCGCAGGAGCTGGCCGAGGACATCATTGTCCAGCTCCTGGTATTCGGACTTGGGCAGGACGCCGCGCAGGTTTTCGTAATCTTCCTCGATGGACTCCATTGCCTCGATAATGGCCTTGGCTCGGTCAGCGCTGTCCGGCAAAGATACCAGGGAATCAAACTGTGCTTTGGGCCGCAGAAAGATGGCGCTCTGTTTGGAAAAGTCCTCCTTGGTCAAAGACCGGGTTTTTCCACCCCGGCTGGGCAAGGCAGGCTCGATCTTCACTTTAACCAGAAGATACCGGCTATAGGCATGACGCAGAAACACCAGCCCCATGACCGGCAGGAAGTACTCGTTGCTGGCATAGTTGGAATTGGCCCGCAGAGTATCCGCTGCGTTCCATAGCCGCTTTTCAATTGCTTCGATATGTTCAAGTTGAGCCAAAGTTACCCTCAATCACGACGAATGTTGAACGATACGTTCCAATGTATCTCGATCCGACATTTTTACTATTTAAAAGTCAACATCTTTCCAAAATCTGGACTAATTGATCAAACGGACAGCAGAATCC
>JACDZF010000261.1 GCA_013426795.1 Desulfocapsa sp.
CATGCAGACCGTCTCCACGGTGATTGTCCTCGTGGTCGGCGTGTACCTGATTGACGCGCGACTGCTCAGCATTGGAAAACTGATCGCCTGTAATCTGCTGACCAGCCGAGCCATGGGGCTGGTGGCGTCTTTGTTCGCGGTGACGGGCAAGTGGCAGGATTTCAAAAGGGCGGCGGCCCGCATGGAAGGCAGTTTGAAAATGGCGGATGAACGTGTACGGACGCCGCGCCCTGACACCTCCGGCCACATCACGGTCATCGGCCTGAATAAAAAATATGAGGGCCGGCCCCCGGCCCTGGAGAATGTGTCGTTCACCGTGAAGCCCGGAGAGCGGCTGGCCCTGCTCGGTCGTCCCGGTGCCGGCAAAACCACTCTCCTTCGCGCCCTGGCCGGACTCTGCGCAACCGATGGAGGGCAGATTCTCATTGATGGTCTGGCCCTGGAAGATATCGCGGCCAGTGACCGGATGCGCTGGCTGGCGTATAAGTCGCAGGAGCCCGTGGTCTTTGCCGGAACCCTGGAAAACAATCTCGGCGTTGCCGGCTGCCATGACAGCAAGCGTTTCGCCCAGGCCCTCTGGGTCACGGGTCTTGACAACGAGTTTACCAGTGGACGGATGTCATTGGGGATGGAGCTGGAAGAACGGGGGAACAACCTCTCCGGCGGACAGCGCCAGAAAGTTGCCCTCGCCCGTGCCCTGGCCCAGCCCAGTCGTCTCCTGCTCCTTGATGAACCCACCCTGGGGCTTGATCCCGACAGTGAGCGCATGCTGGCCGAGCGTCTTCCATCATTCCTGGCACCCGATTCGGTGCTGCTCATGACCACCCACAGCGCCATTATGCTCAATATCGTTCAACGCATCATTGCCCTGGACGGAGGACGGGTGGTCGCGGACGGTGATCGTGAAAAGCTGGTGCGGATCGGCTAGGGGGCATCGATGCGGCAGGTTTCGGGCCTTCCAGCCTGCCTTCCCATGGGGGCAGGAGAGCGAGATTGAATGCCCCCTTGTGCCAGATTAAGCTTGCGCCTTCCCTTGTCCCCATGCTAGATTCAGTCTTTTTTTCTTCCTGAAAAAAACTCCGGGGCAGCCCATGCCTGAGAGACACCTCCCCCCCCCCTTTCTCAAAGAGATTTTTATTATGATCAATGCCTCCAATGTCGCCCTCTCCTATGGGAAGAGGGTTATCTTCCAGGATGTCACTATCAAGTTTACCCCGGGCAACTGTTATGGTCTGATTGGTGCCAATGGGGCGGGCAAGTCCACCTTCCTCAAGATCCTAGCCGGCGATTTCCCGCCCGACAAGGGGGAGGTGTCGGTGGGTTCGCGGGAACGGATTGCCATGCTGCGCCAGGATCATTTCGCCTTTGACGAGGAGACGGTCCTGAATACGGTGATCATGGGTCATGCCCGCCTCTACCGGTTGATGGCCGAACGTGAAGCCCTCTACGCCAAGGCTGATTTCAGCGAGGAAGACGGCGTCCGCAGCGGCGATCTGGAGGCGGAATTCGGGGAGATGAACGGCTACGAGGCCGACGCCGAGGCTGCGGTGCTCCTCAGTGGTCTGGGGATTACCGATGATCTGCTGGACAGGAAGATGAAGGAACTGGAGGGTGGGCAGAAGGTGCGGGTGCTGCTGGCCCAGGCCCTTTTCGGCAATCCCGACATCCTCCTCCTCGATGAGCCGACCAACCATCTTGATGTGCAGTCCATTGCCTGGCTGGAGGATTTCCTGTTCCGGTTCCAGAACACGGTGATCATTGTCTCCCATGATCGGCACTTCTTGAATCAGGTCTGCACCCATGTGGCCGACATTGATTTTGGCAAGATTCAGGTCTATGTGGGCAACTACGACTTCTGGTATCAGGCCAGCCAGCTCCACCTGAAACAGCGGCAGAGCGACAATAAAAAAGTGACCGACAAGGCCAATGAACTCAAGGAATTTATCCGCCGCTTTTCCGCCAATGCCTCAAAATCGAAGCAGGCCACGTCGCGGCGCAAGCTCCTTGACAAGCTGCAGATTGAGGATATGCCGGTTTCTTCGCGCAAGTATCCCTTTGTCTCGTTCAAACCAGGTCGGCCCTGTGGCGATATTATCCTTGAGGTCCAGGGCCTGGGCAAGACCATTGACGGGGTCAGCCTGTTTCAGAATTTTGATTTTACCCTGCGTCAGGGCGATAAGGTGGCCTTTGTCGGGACCAACGGGGTGGCCAAGACGGCCTTGTTTCAGATCCTCGCGGGCGAACTGGAGCCGGACAGCGGCACCTACCGCTGGGGGGTAACCATGAGCAGCGCCTATTTTCCCATGGATAACAGCGCCTATTTTACCAGTGATATGGCCCTGGTGGACTGGCTGCGGCAATATACGCCGGTCACCGAGGGCGAGACCTTCGCCCGGGGTTTCCTGGGCAAGATGCTGTTTTCAGGGGATGAGGCCCTGAAAAAGACCAGCGTTCTCTCCGGAGGTGAGCGGGTGCGCTGCATGCTGTCGCGCATGATGCTGTCCGATGCCAACGCCCTGATCCTCGATGAACCCACCAATCATCTCGATCTTGAGTCCATCACCGCCTTGAATGACGCCCTCATCGCCTTCCCCGAGGTCATCCTCTTTTCCTCGCACGATCATCAGTTTGTGGCCACCATCGCCAACCGGATCATGGAGATCCTGCCCGGCGGCGTTGTCGATAAGATGATGCCCTACGATGATTATCTGGAGGATGAAGGGGTGGCCAGGATGCGGGAGCAGTTTGCCTGAAAGGCTGGCTGATCCCCACATCCGCTTCAGTCCGATGCCATGGCCCGGCAGACCATGGCCAACCTGAGGTTTTTTTGCTGATTCAGCACGGTTTTTTTATGGTTCCCAGTCGGCGTCCGGGAACCGGAGGAACCACCCCTGACCCCTCCTTACAAAAAGGAGGGGGACTTGTGCGCCCACTCAACCCGACATCGGATCATGGAGATCCTGCCCGGCGGCGTTGTCGATAAGATGATGCCCTACGATG
>JACDZF010000014.1 GCA_013426795.1 Desulfocapsa sp.
CCGGGGGCGCTGTCTGCCGCGGTTGGCGCGACGGTATTTGACCCCTCTGTGGTATCCACCAAAAAGCCGGGCGGAGTCTTTTTCCAGGGGTTTCCCTTGGCCGCCACGTTGTAGCCCTCGGCATAGAGCAGGCGCATGAATTCGGTGTCGAAGTCGGACTTATGCGGGGCGTTGAAGGTATCCGGGATATAGGCCAGGTTGAAATCGACCCCGTCGCGTTGGGTGGTGAGATAAATCCGGAAGAGGTCGCCGATGCCTTGGGTATGGATCAGCGAGGAGATCGCCCGTCCGGCAATCGTGATGGTACTGCGCTCCACCTGCGACCATTCCGGGTCCAGCCGGCTGTTGCGGATGACGTAGGCCCGCCGCTCGCGCTCTTCGGTGCCCAGTTTGCGCGCCCCGGAGCGGATGTCGAGTGACGGGGGGTAGATGAAGACCTGCGCCGTGGCGCCGCCGTCCACGTGCATTTCTTGATACCCTTGGCCGTTGACCTCGACATCGATCATGGTGGGAGGAAAGGCGCCGGGGATCGCGGCGGAGGCGACCATCAGGGTGCGAAAGAGTTCCAGTGCCCTGGGGTCAGGGTTGGTCGCCAGCTTGCTCAGATTCCAGATGATGCCCCGGCGCGCGTCCAGATCGGTGGTTCCCACCAAGAGCAGCCGCCCCTTGGCATATTCGGCGGCGATGGCATCCAGCAGGTCCCGATCCACAAACCTGGCAACCAGCCGTGCCAAGGGGGCGTTGTCGGCCACGGCGTCGCCGGTGACGACGGAGATAAAGTTCCTCGGTGTCGCGATGTCCTTGGCTGAGATCGTGGTATAGACCTCTTTCAGCGTGTGGTCGTAGGCTGGCCCGACAAAGGCAAAGGGGGCCGTCAGTGCGCCGGTGCTGACTCCGGTGACCAGTTTGAAGGTCGGCCGGTTGCCGACGGTGGTCCAGCCATTGAGCAGACCGGCACCGAAGGCGCCATTATCCCCGCCGCCGGAGATTGCCAGGAATATCGCCGGCGGCAGCGGGCCGGTATGACCCTGGCTGGCAAGGTAAACTTTCTCGCGCCTGACGGACTCCACCCCCTCGCGAGCCATCTCGGCCAGGTCTTCCGGGTTGCCCATCCGATAGCGAATCATACCCAATCCTGGTAACTGCGCCTGATTCTGCAATGATACCGGGACTGCCGGTTTGCGCGTCAAGCTCGCGCAACCCGCCGCAAGCAGCAGAACAAGACCGATCAGGACAGCGTTGATGGCGCGCGTGGCCAGTGTCGTAGGTTTTATCATCGGGTACACTCCTCCAGGCTATAAGAAATCGCTTTTCCGCATCCAGCCAACTCCACCTTGCGGACTCACGGACCAATCCACTGCGTATTTTCACTCCACCCAGCCGGCACCACAGTCACTACCTTTCCCCTGGTGACAAAAAAATCTTGTGCCGCAAGGGTTTTCACCATCGAAGTCGCCAGCAGAACCACAACGGGGCGGGCATGCTGTATTGCCTCAGTCGGAAATGGAGAACAGCTCTTGTTGAGTTAGCGAGTTAAAAGTGCCCAAGACAATCGTCTCTCTGTCACCAACCACGCGACAACAACTCCTTCACACTCAGGGCGTTTAATACCGATGCGCACGTCTCCCAGTCGGCATCTTCAACCTTACTGTATTTTACATCGAAGGGGTTCCTGGTGGCTGCGGTTCGGTCGATGAGTTGTCGGGCAGCTTGTTCGTCGTTGAGGGCGACTCGTACCCATACATCTTCAAGCGTGTCTGGAATCTGGCCGAACAGTCCATGAATTGCCTCTAGCCGATCTGCCAATACTTGGTGGACACGATCTTCAACGGAATCTCGATAGCGAAGATTTGCGATCCAAATTTCGGTGCGTGCCTGGCCGATTCTTTGAATACGGCCTTTGCGTTGCTCAAGACGAGTCGGGTTCCATGGAAGATCGATATTGATGAGCGTGCCGAGGCGTTGAAGGTTAAGTCCTTCCGATGCGGCATCCGTACCGAGCAATAGCTTGAGATCACCGGCTCGAACACGTCCCTTGAGGATATTTCGGTCACATCGCTGGAATCTTCCCTCACGCCAAAAACCAGAGCGGTTACTCCCGGCGTAAAGCCCAATATCAATAGTCGCAAACTCAGCACGCTTTGCCAGTTCGTCTCCGACCCAGCGGACGGTATCATAATACTGCGAAAAGAGAATGCAGCCCAGATCGAGCCAGCTTTGAGTGGTGTCCGAATGAGTGCCGCGAAGATAACTGATCAGCGCTTCAAGTTTAGGATCATTATTGCCGCCTTGCTGGAGCAGGTCGAGACAGCGGCGAAGTGAGCTTTTTTCTGCCGGGGTGAAATTCTTGAATTCACTGGCAACCGGAGATGGGCGCAGTACCTGGATTGCAAGCTCCTCTTCGACATCATCGTCGTCCTCTTCATCGGGAAGGTCTGGCTCTTCGCCAAGGAGCTTGCTGACAGTCCGACGTCCGGCTTCCATTGAACTCCCGAGGCGTCTTAAAAGGAGCGTCTTAAAAAATCCGGCACCTTGCACTCTTTCCTGGAGCAGAAGGGAAAATGCTTCTGCTTCTTGATAAGCTTCACGGAGGTATCCGCTGAGCAGAAGAGCACCTTCGTTTTCCTCACCGAACAGCTTTACTGTCACTTTGGGCAGGAAGTAACTGCCGGTGGCAGGATTGACCATCGCTTCCAGATAACCGCGAGTTCGGCGGACAATGCACCTCAATAAAGGATTGAAACGTTCTCCGTAATCTGGAAGGAGTCCATTTTGCAGTTGGACCCGTCTGATAGCCGGTGAAAGTTTTTCAAGACTTTCGGGGTTAAATTGCCATTTGGTGTCACTGGCATCAAGGCTGCGACGGATGCGGTCGAATGCGGCATCTTCAAACCGGGACGGCAGTGGGTCACGGACGTATTGCCAGCCTTCACGGTCATCATTCGTCGGGACAGCCCGTTCTCCGTTGGCAATCTCAAGACAACGGCTGGGGCGATACCAGGGACTGGTTTGTGTCCATCCACCAAGCACGCCTTCATTGCCCCGTGAGAGCACATTCAGGAGATCCCAGGCCTCGACCGGATGAAGTTGTACGGGAGTGGCAGTGGCCAGAAGCATGCTTTTTGTTTTAAGACCAATCTCCCAAAGAAAGGCCATCAGTTTATTGGGTGTTGCCTTCTCATCAATCTCATCATCAGCGGCATCCACCTTTGGTATTTTGCGACGGCGGGCACGATGCGCCTCATCTACAATGACACAGGTATATTGACGGCTCAGGAGTTGACTTACAGCATCGGGCAGACCGCGTACAACTAAGCCCTGGGATACCAGTCCGATCCTTCTTGGACAGTTGCCAAGGGATTTTGAACCGTCTGAGGGATATTCAAGATCGTTCTCGTCCACCCAAGCCCGGCCATTCCATCGGGCAGAGGGCAGAAGGAGAAATTCCATCAATTCATCTTGCCACTGTTGAAGAAGTGGCTTGGGAGCAAGGACGAGAATCGGGCCTCCGTCTGGATCATCGAGTGCCATCAGCAGGGCGGCCATGGCGAGTTGGATGGTCTTTCCCAAACCGACCTGATCAGCGAGAACAAGGCGGGCACCTCCGAGTCGGTGTCTTTCAAGGGCCAACCGAGCAAAGTATTTTTGATGCGGCCACAGCCCCTGTTCCCGGCGATAAACAGGCGTTTCCACTGCGGCTGTGGCGGCCGACGTGGTCAGATCAACGGTTGCCTTCCATTCTGCAGGTTCGACGACAACCCGCTTGATAATACGCTGCACATCCTGGGTTATAAATGAGCAGCAGGCGAGATCCACGGCACGGGTATCGTTCCACAGCGCATCAAATTCTTCCTGCACCCACATAACCGTTTCCGGATCATTGTCTTCCCACAGCAACTCATAGTTCACTTTCCAGGCAGAGGCGCTCTCGTTGACACTGCCGAGGAAAGCAGTAGCCGATCCATCCGCCAGCCGCACAACACCGGCCTTGCCATGGATGAGCCCAAAAGCGGAATCAGGTAATACCCGGACTTCCATCTTCCCACTGGTGAGGGCTTCATACAGGGCACGGTAACGTGGAATCGCGTTTGGTGGCGCTTCCTCTGGTCTACCGGAACACCAACTTCGGCGGAGTGCGGCTTGAGCAGCGGCAGCGGTGATGAGATCTTGCGGATCAAGGTCCGAGTTGCAGATGATGCGCACTGGGCCAGTCACTTTTGCGATGGCTTCTCCTGCCACCTCAAAAAGGCTTGAGCGAAAATAGCCGGCAATGCGGTCATAGGAAACAGCTCCATCCAGGCGTTGATTCAACACCGTGTGATCAAGTCGGGTTCTTCGGCTGGAATGGCGGATGATCGGCATGGTTTAGTCGGCGAGTAATGAAGTGAGCCCGTTCACGAAAACATGAAAACTGGTCGAGCGGTTGTTCTCTGGACGCATGTGCTTCGTAATAACCGAAGCTCTGGCAATCTTCGCCTGAGTGCCCGTCAAATGCTCCATCAACTCAGAAGCATTCGTCATTGTATCCGGATCGCTCTTAGCCAGACTGTTGAAGCTCTGATGTCTGGCTGCGGCAGGATATGCTGCCGATATTGCGTCCATGTCGCCAAGCAACCAGCTTTCAAGTTCTTGGCAAACGATACGAATGAGATACTTTGGTGCATGGTCGGGCACCTTGGAAACAAGCTTTTGTTTCAAGGCGAGACAATCTGCCCCATCGTTATCGCGTAAGATGATGAACCGCACTCCAGGCTCACGCCACTCTCTCATTTTTTTGGGATAAGAGCGCTCCAGGTCGGATTTGCCTTGATGCGGAATGATGAGCCAATGCTCATACTCACGGAGATCAGTAAACAATTTTGGCAGCAGGTTGCGAAGGGCTGCAGCCATGGAGGCCTCCTCCGTCATGAAAACAATGCGTCCGCTCATTCTGACGGCAGCATCTTGCTGTCAAAAAGCCCCTGGTTCCATAAATACCCCGGGGGGTCTCCTTCCCGGGTAAGTCTCACCAGGAGAGGAAAGTCTGCGGCCCGATGGACAGAGGTTTCCCCTTTCTCCTTTTCCAGCCAGAAGATCGTCTCTAACGGGACGGCATTAAGAAAGTCGGGCGAGTGGGACGAAACGAACACCTGTCCGCCTCGCTCCGCATATTGCTGGAATTCTTCGGCAAGCACACTCATCAGCTCAGGATACAACTGATTTTCCGGCTCCTCCACGCAAAGGATTGGGTGAGGTTTGGGGTCAGCCAACAGGACGAGGTAGGCAAACATCTTGATTGTCCCATCAGAAACGTTTTTGTCAATAAACGGGTCCGTGAACGCCCCGTCGCGATACCGCATCAGCAGGCGGCCGTCTTCGGTAACGGTTACGGAAATGTCTGCAACGCCGGGCACACGCTCCTGCATCCGCTGCTTTATTAACTCGAACGCCGCGCGGTGCTTCTCGTACAAATAACGGGCCATTGAAGGCAGGTTGTCGCCGCTGGGGCTCAGGTGCTCGGCCGCTTCTTCCTCTTTGTCGCCACGCGCGCTACTGATGTGGAAATCGGAGATATGCCAATTCTCGATCAGTTGACGGAAGGCAGACGCTGCTTTAAATCGTTCAAATTGTCCCAGCCCCTTGATGGCAAGGGTTTCCGGCGAATCAAGTTTCTGCGATTCGCGGGTAAGTTCCAGATCTTGTTTATCAAAGTCCTCTTCATTATTGATCGCGTAACCTTCGCCATATGCAAAGTCAATGAAATGGAAGGGCGATCCATGACGCCCGCGCTTGTAGCGGAGGATTTCGCGTTTTACAATGGTCCCCTTGTCAGGCGTAGCACCTATTTCCAGGCGATAGGTGACCAGGCGATTAGCGCCCGCAATATCCAGCCGAAATTGAATTTCGATTTCTAAATCTTCATTTTCATGCCCACGACTGAGAACCTCTTTTAATCCATTACGCCCGCCTTCAATATTGAGGGCTGTTCGTACGTTTTTGGCGAGGCAATTTTTCAGGAAGGCAAAAACTCGAAAGAGCGTGGTCTTCCCCGTTCCGTTGCGGCCCACAAAAACGCAGTAGGCTGGAATATCAGTGATCTCCACATCGCGCAGGGCCTTAAAATTTTTGATTCGGATCGTTTCAATGTTCATGCTGTGGTCCACATTTTATAAAATTGGGTTGTAGCATCAGGCTTGGTCGTTACGAAGGCGACCGGCGAGGATACGGGCGGCCTCAGAATCAGGAATCCATTCATTCATGCCCACGGCATTGCCAAGGGCCGCGAGCCATTCAAGGAGAGCGATAAAGCGTTCACGCTGGCCCCAGTATCCTTGCCCGAAGGTGTCGCGCAAGTATTGCCGGCCTGGTTCCGGGCTGTTGTCAGCGGCTCTGGTCTCCCGAACAGCAAAGAGCAGGTGGCGGAGCGGTGACACGGCAAACGGGTGCGCGACTCCGGAAGCGCCACGCCCCCGACGGGCGGGAAGAGCATCCGGATTGCCTCCGGTCAAAGGCGCGAGACCGGCGGCAGCAAAACCGCTGGGGGTGTGCATGCGGGTGCCGTTGGCCTTGTCGCTCTTCAGGAGGGGGCGGATGTCGGTGACGCCGAAACCGCGGGCCAGTTCCTCATACATTCCTTTGCGACGCTCACCCCGGCTCTCGATGTCCAGGGCCCGGAGGTAATAGCGTTCCACCAGCGAGAGCTCGCGCCAAGAGGTGTCCAGGCCACGGGGGACAAGGGTGTCACAGGCGATGCCCAGGGCCCGTTCGATGACGATCTGAAAATCGCTCTTCTGATTCTTTGGCCGCACGGCAAAGACTTCGTGCTCCACGTCCTTGCCGTCGAGGTTGCCGTATTGGGTCAGCACCTTGAGCGCGGCGGCGTAGGCGGCCAGTTGGTAGTCGGCGTCGTTGAAGTTGGGTTCGCCGCCTTCGTCGAGCGCTTGCATGGATTCGATCTGGCGTTTCACTTCGTCTTCCACCAGCGGATAGACCTCGTCGAGGAAGCCCGGTTGGTTGGCGATGCGCTTGCGCAGGACGAGGCAGACAGTGCCTTGGACATAGTTGCCCTTCTTGATACCGGCGGCTTCGGTTTCGGTGCTGATGGTCCAGGCGGCAGTGGCCTTGAGTCCCGCCGCCCAGAGGATCATGCCCAGGTCGGCCCAGACCGCCGGGTCTTGATGGGTGAACATCACCATCTGCATACCGTTGTCGGGCATGTGCCGGGCAAGGTTCTGGTAAATCTCCACCATGGAACGGCGGAAGTCTTCGCCGTCGCCGCGCACCGCAAGTTCGGCACGGGCATCGGGTGTCCATTCGGGAAAGGCTTTTGTTAGTTGCTTATCATACCAGGCGAGGAAGAAATCACCGAGTTCGTGGTAGTTTACCGCGTCAGCGTAGGGAGGATCGGTAATCCAGAGGTCGCAGATTTCGCGGAGGTCGCGAGCATCTTGGTCTCTTACTGTCCCGTTGTTGAAAGCCCAAACACCTTCTTGAAAATTGACGAACCATGCAGTATCAAGCTTTGTCGTTCCTCGGTTGCCGTAGTTGTATAGTGTGTTCAGCGCTTGATTGCTAAAAACGTCCAAAACGCCTTCGCCTGCTGGGTCAGGGCGCCAGCGACAAAGGCGCGAATTCCAGTTTGCCATTCTCCCCAAACCCAACAAGCACCCCACCTTCACCGCCTTTGACTCTGCCAGCCTGCCACTGATCTCCGCCAGCAGCCCATGTGTCAACAACTGTCTCGGCGTAAATAAATGATGCCAGTGAGTCCAGCCGCGGGTGCGAATCGGCTCCTCGGTTTTATCACCGCCCTCAGGAATCGCTTTCGACGGAATAAACCCCTCCCGGTGCCACTCCGCAAAACGTTCGCGCAGCAGTTCCAGCACCATGGCTTCACGGGCCAGGTCGGTGACATCGGGGGCGGCGTAACGCCGGATTTCTTTGGGCTTGCCATTCCGGATCACGGTTTTTACCCAGCGGATACAGTAAAGCCGTTCCTGAAACACATCGCCGGGACGGGGCACCACATCGTCATTGCTCCAGCGCCGCAGCCCATCGGGGCCGCGCAAGGCTTCCACCGACCAGGTGCGGTTAGGATCGAAGGGATCGACGACGCGGCTATCGACCACCGTTGCGCCTTGCTTTTCCTTGTAAAGCTTCAGGTCGGCATCCGAAACCACGGCGATTTCCGGATTCAGAAAGTCGGCTCCGGCAACGCGGTGCCAACGGGCGATGACTTTGGATTTTTCGCCGATCAGCCAACTGGGCGCCAGCGGAATGAAATATTCGCAGCCCTCCGGCTTCACCTCCACGCAGTAGAGGTACGCGTCGGCACGTTCGCCCCGCTCGTTGTGCTCGATACTCCACGCGGTGACTTGCCGGTCGGCGGCCGCCAGCGCCTCGGCCTGTACACGCATCACCTCTTCCTGCACGTCTTTACCGCCGCCGAGCAGATTCAGGCTGGCCCAGGTGAGCAGCCCGGCAACGGGATTAAGGTCGGAGCCAAAGGCTTCGCAACCGATGCGGGCCGCCTCAAAGGGGATGGAGCCGCCGCCGCAGAAGGCGTCGCCGACACGGGGCCTATGGCCGAAGCTACGCTGGCCGAGTTGTTCGACCAATTCCGGCAGGCTGTTGGCAGTAATGCCGAGGTGGGAATTGATTTCTGCCCAAGCCTCGGGGGTTGGGCCTTCGACGTTTTCCGGACGCTCGCAACGGGTGATGCGATCGGCGTAGCTGAGGCTCTGGAAGCAGCGGCTTTGCAGTTTACCAATAAACGCTTGCAATGCCTCGCCGCAACGTTCGGCTTCATGCACTGCCGCGTTGATGGCCGCACAGGCCTGCTTTTTCGCCACCTTTTCGCCTGTCGCCACGGTTTTCGATGCCTCGCGCCGTCGCCTCACCTCCTCACGTGCTGCTTCCCATGCGATTTCGAGTTCGTTCCACTCCTCCTTTTCTGCGCGGGTCGCCATTACGCGCAGTTCTGCAGCGTTGAAACGCTTGTCTGGGCGCCAGCGAGCAAGCGCACCCTCGTCATCCATGGTAAGAATCTTGAGAAAAATCTCCCGGTCTTTTTTCGGGTTATTGGAGGCTGGCATGAGCATGCCCAGTATGGACGCCCGCACCAGAATAAGCGGCTTCCGTCCCCACCACTTGCCCAAACGGGTAAGCGTCTGCCCGTTGTTTGCCTTTCTCTCCTTGTAAGACTCGGCCGAGAGGCGGGCAATGGGAAACTGGGTCTCGATGAACGATGGCATAGAAATCCTTTCTATAAGGGCAACATTAATTGGGTATGGCCAAGCAATTCGCGTCGAGCCTTAGGCGAAAGACCTTCGCCTTTGATAAATGGGTTATCAGCAATTGCAGCTCGAAGCGCTTTACGCCAGCCAATCCCTTTCTGCATAGCCTGGCCGGTGGTGGCAATGGTCATGGTGTAGAGCCACCATCGCTCTTCGGGGGCCAAGGCCTCCCAGTTACGCAGGGCATTTGGAATATCCGCAGGAGAGGCTTCCTCCACCGCCCAGCAGAGAATACAGAGCTCCTTGCCAAGTGAGGGATGGACAGGTACCGGCTTACCGGGGTTCTTGTGAAATTTGGCGGTGGGCAGACCATTGGCACGAAGACGGCGATTGGATTCCTCCCAGAATGCCGGGGCGAGGGCCAACCAGCGGGCGCGGTCTATGATGACACGCAAAGAGGGATCGCCGGGCGACACCGTGTTTGATGTACGAGCTCCAAGATGGTCGAGATCGGAACCTCGATGCTCGGTGATGCAAATCATGTCACCCCCGGCGCTGCCTTTCGGTATGTCTATCAGAAACCCGTGACGTGCTTCTTCCGGCAGAAAGCCGAGGCCAATGACCTTCCTGGCTGCTGTGGCGCGTTGCATAACTTACTGAGACACCTTGGCAATGTTGAATGGCTGATTGGTGGCCTTGAGCCAGTCAAGAAGAGTCTGCCCGGTTGTGAATCCAAGGGAACCAACCGCCATTCGCAAGCTTCCGCCATTGACGATTTCTTGAAGTTTCTCTGCGACCGATTTCAGTGCAGATGCATCGTACCCTCCGTTTAAGGCACCGGAATAATCGATGTTCTGCAGACCATCATTGCTCTCTGCCGTAAGGCTGATGTCAAAGGCACTGGCACTGGAAATCGATTCCAATCGCTGGATGAAGTCCCAGACTGCCCCTGAGTCATCGAGCTTTGTCAGTTGATTCCAACGAGCTGGAATCGCAGGATCTAGGGTGGCACCGCCACCACCACCGCCCTTCTGGGGAATCTGGATGCGGATTGTCTCGGAGTTGAGGTCATAGAGGGGTGAGACGGCCATGGCACAAACAATCCGGCAATTTTCAGGAACCCGGAACGATCCGTCGTAGGCGGCACTGGCGGCACTGGTGGGCGATGAGCCGTCTGTGGTGTACCGAATAGTAATCCCGTTGGCCTTGGGTAATGCCAGGAACTCCACCTCGTGATGATCGCCTCTGTTGTGCAGCTGGTATTTCAACCGAAGTCTGGCAGACCATTCTTTCACTTCGCTGACACGCAGAGGATCCGCAGGGTCGAAGGCCAGAAAACGATATCGCATTCCTGTGGCCTCAAAGCGAGCTGGAGTCGGCACCGGACTGGATGCCGTGGTGGGGGCAGAATCGCCGGTTTCATAGACAACGGAAGGTGCATGCAGCGGCTCAATTTTTAAAAACGTGAGCCCGTCGCCTTCTTCTTGGACGGACAGTTCACGGATAGAAACCTCAGGAACCGGAGGCGGAAATGGGCCGCGGCGGACATGATTGCCTTCTTCGCGCCAAAATCCACGGCGGAGGCAGTCGGCCTTGAGATCATCGAGAGCGGATATCTTGTGGAGTGGCCAGTTGGTATTCACCGCTGCTGCCCGTTTAAAATCGGACCATAGAACGGTTTTGGTCTCCGCAGAGCCGAAAAGCCGTGCCTCCGCGCGAGTACGAAAGCTATCATCGTCTATCGTGGTTGTGAATTTTTGGGCACCTTCAAGGGTCCTGCGGGTTGTTGCCTCACCATTCTGGTTACCGGCAAAGGCCAGATCAAGGCCGGTCGTCCGCAAGGCAGAATTGATAGAGGGATAAACTATCTGGTCGAAAGCCTCCTTCAGTGCCGCAGTAAATTGCAAGCTCACCCGGTCACGAAGGGCATCAAGTGCTCGCCACTGTGGATCATCGGCAGGGGTATTCTCGGCTCTGAGTTCATCCTCAATACTCTGCAATGCGCGAGTCTGACGGGCGGAATCGAGCACCTTCTGGAAAGTATCGCGCGAGCCCGTAAGAAAAAGGACACGATTTTTGTATTGCTGCTGGTTCCACCATGCCTGCCAGTCGGCGGAAATGGGCAACTGGTTTGCATTACCGCCTGGGCGAATGATAACCAATGTGGTCTTCTCCTGCTCGACCTGGACCTCATCGGGAGGCGGCAGAACCTTCACTATCTGATAACAATCTCGGAGCGAAGCGGAAAAATAGTTTTCCAGATGTTCACGGAGCATACGTTCTACCGTCTCCGAATGCAGAGACAAGGCCGTTGAACGCAGCTTTGCAGCCAGATTCTGCTGATTTTTGAAAAAGAGGCGGCCGTCCGCAGAATTATGGAGATACCAGGCTCGAGTCGCCAACTTGTCGAGCACGTTGGCTTTGAAGGTGGATAAATCACGACCAGGTCGCTGGAGACAATCAACCAGTTGATATTCCCGCAGTCCGTGAATGGCTCCGGGTGTTGTTGAAAGGGAGGCCACAAGAATCAATCTGGCGGCATCAGAAGCATCGGTGTTGCCATTGGCGATGTCGATCTGTTCAACCTCCGCATCCCCGCTGTGGGCGATGTCGTGGGCGATGGCCTCACTGAGGGATGTGTTGATGGTACGGATTTCTGAGGCTATTTCATCAAGATTCAGGTCAATATCGTAAGGATGAATCAAATCAATCCCTGCTGATTTGTTTGATGTCCAAAGATTGGATATCACCATCTGCATAAGACGGATAACGCCTCGGGTTTGCTGAAAACCTTCATTCTCCTTAAACTTGCCGACAAGTTCCCTGAGGTCGGGATGGAATGGATAGGCATCAAGGATGCGAGTATAAAGTGCTTCCGGCGAGCTGGTGGTCAAGTTCATCCTGTTTGCTTCACGAAGTGCTTCTCGGTAAGCAGCTGCCACCTTGTCAATCTCTGGTTCCGGTGCGATGTGCTCAAAGAGGCGTTTGCGAAGAATGTGATAAAGCTCATCGCCATTTGGATTGACAGGGGTGATCGGAACGGCAATTCGCCTTGACTCTGAGGTAATTCCCTGGATTGCCCGGTTGAAGGCAGCCTCAAGATTGGATTGGCCTATGCTGAAATTGGTTCCCGCCAGATCAGAAAGGACAAGGCACACGTTGTCCATCTCGGCGACGGCGATAAAGAGGTTTGCGAGGGCCGTTGTCGTCACGACGCCCAAATCAGCATGACCTATCGGAACGGCAACGGCATATTCGAGATACGGCGGGAGTTCGTCAAGGAAAAGGATAAGCGGATCACCACCCAGCAGCTGTTTCCATGCCTCTGGCCCCGGTGCGCTGAGGAGTGGTGAAATGTACCGGGCAAACTGTTCAGATTTATGAAGTTGCTCCGCGATCGATCCCCATATTCCGCCCACTGCATCGGTACTTCTTCCGTTAAAGCCAACGACACGGCATCTGTTGAGCCCCGGTGCCGGATCTTTCTCTCCGAGAACTTTTTTTCGCAAGTCGGGGTCACGCGCCAATAAGCCCAGCGCTATCATGCTGTGTGTCTTGCCGCCTCCCATAGCCTGAGACAGCAAAAAAACCGACGAGCCTGCCCCTGACCCGCCCAGGTGACGGAATGCTCGATCAACCAGGGTGACCATGCCGTTTGTAAAGAAATTTTCCTGGAAAAATTCAGAACCGTTGACTTGCCCTTTAAGAAACGTATCGAGACTGAGAACGGTGGCTCTGCGGTCGGCAGCGAAGACTGACGGGCGCGGTTTACACAGTGAGTGGATGCTCATAATAGTGATATGATATCGCCTTGAGAGGGGGGGCTTGTAAAACCCGGTTCAGATGTCCAAAACCGAGCCATAAACAATAGCTATCCTATCAATTTTGTTTTTTAAAAGCAATGCGATATGTTGGTGCGGCTTCTTGCGAAGAATCTTCAGTTAAATAAATTCACGAACTAAAGGCCCATAAGCTCTTCACCTGCCGGTTGCCAATCTTTCACCATTGGGAAGACATCCTTCATCCTTAACAGAATCATCCCAATGGTAATTGTTATTCGGAAACAGGGTCGCGAGTGCCTTTTTGTTTCCGCAGACGAAACGTTCTCTTCATCCAAGGGTGGCTGAAGTCCGGCCATGACCCGTACTTTAGTAGCACGGTTAGAATATTGACTTGTACCATCATTCCCTGATTTCATCTAACCGGCATCGAACCAAACAAAAAAGCACCTAACCTGTGATTGGCTAAGTGCTTGATTTTATGGTGCCCACGGCGCGAATCGAACGCGCGACACCTGGATTAGGAATCCAGTGCTCTATCCCCTGAGCTACGCGGGCGGAATGGTCTTTTCAGGAAGAAAGGCATAATACATGAGTTCCCCGAAAACGCAATATCTTTCAATTTCAGCACGTTCCCATCAGGTCAAACCTAACACCGAATCGCCGTCCGCCACCTCATTTCCTGCGTAATGAACATGATGGGTATGGGAACCGATAATACAATTGCGCCCCACCACCTGTCCCCTTGGCACCACCGCTTCTTTGCCCACCAGGGTAATTCCGGTGTAGAGATGGGTTGGTTCGCGGCGATTGGGAATATGGTGATTGGTGCCCGCGCCGATGATTGCCCCGGAACCGATATGGGCCCGTTTGTCAAAAATGGCAAGATCCACCGAGGCATCGGACTCGACGACACAATCGGCAAAAAGAATGGAATCCTTGACCACGGCCCCCCGCTCAACCACGACGCCAGAGGCCAGCACGGAGTTGATCACCGTCCCCTGAATATTACATCCGGCGGAGATCATGGCCCCCTTGACCACGGCATCGGCCCCGTACCGGGTCGGCGCCCGGTCCGCCCTGCGGCCATCCGCCTCAACATTGGTGCGGATTCCCCATTTTTCAGGCTGGATTCCGCTCATCGGCTTGAGCAAATCCATATTGGCCTCCCAGTAAGCCTGGATGGTTCCCACATCCCGCCAGTATCCATAAAACGGGTAGGCGAAAACATTATCCTTCTCGATGGCCCAGGGCAGGATATGCATGCCGAAATCGATCTCATCCCGATCCCTGGCCAGGGCATCGAGCAGATAGCGCCGGTTAAAAACGTAGATCCCCATGGAGGCGAGGTTTGTCCGCGGTTGCCTGGGCTTCTCCTCCCAGTCGATGATCCGGTTATTGCCATCGATAATCCCGGCCCCGAACTGATGAATCTCACTGCGCGAGACCACCATCATGGCCACCGTCACGTCCGCTTTTTTGTGCCGGTGATATTCAAGCATGGCGTAAAAGTCCATGTGATAGATATGGTCACCGGAAAGCAGCACCACCTCATCAACGGCATTGGCCTCAAGAAAATCGATGTTCTGCCGCACCGCGTCCGCCGTCCCTTTATACCAGTCGGAATCATGGGAACCGGTACGGGGCGGAAGAATCTTCACCTCCCGGCTGCGACCGGTGAAATCCCAGGCATCACCGGTACCGATGTGCCGCATCAGGGAAAGGGGCTTGTACTGGGTGAGGACACCCACCTTGGTCAGCCCTGAATTCATCACATTACTCATGCTGAAATCAATGATCCGGTACAGGCCGCCAAAGGGAACGGCCGGTTTGGCGCGGCTCTGGACCAGGATATTGAGGCGGCTGCCGACCCCGCCGGCGAGCAGCAAGACAAGGGCATCCTGTTTCCGGTTCATCGTAATACCTCCCCGGCGTTCACCCTCTGTTTCCACTGCCCAATGGAGAGCTGGGGATAGATCGTGGCTCCCTGTTCAATGACGGTGGCCGCCGGGATATGATTATTCCAGCCGATCACCGATATCTGCTCCGCCATTTCGTCCGACCTCGGGCCGACGCGCACCCCTTTCTCAAAAATACTGTTCACATCCGCAACCACCCTGTTCAGGACGCAGTTTTCACCGATTTTATTGTTGAAAAACAGCACGGAAGATTCCACCACCGCCCCCTTTTTCACCTGAACCCCGGGGAAAAGGATGGAATTGCGCACCTCTCCCTCCACCTCGCAGCCGTTATAGATCATGCTGTTGTGAACCGTGGCCGTTTTTCCGATCAGGGTGGGCTGGACATCGCAGATGCCGCGATGGGCAAGGTTGGTGCGGACTCCCCATTTTTCCATATCAATCCTGGGGTTCTCACCCAGCAGATCCATATTGGACTGCCAGTACTCTTCAATGGTCCGGGTATATCCCCAGTAGCCCTGATGTTTATACCCGTAAACCCGGCTCTTCTGCTCCATCAGCATGGGGATGATATCACGACCGAATTCAAAGGATTGGCGGCCATGATTCTCCTCCAGGGCACGGTACAGGACCTCGGGACGAAAGCACAAGACCGTCAACGAGGCCCAGTCGGATGCGGGTATCTCCGGCTTTTCCCAGTAGGCAAGGACTCGTCCGCCCCGCTCCCCGTCTTCCCCGTCAAGGGCTGCCACCCCGAAGCGATGGGCTTTTTCAAGGGGCACCTGGGTAAAGCCGATGGTCAGATCCGCCTTTTTCTGATGATGGTAGGTGATCAGCTTCCGGTAATCCATATTGTAGATATGGTCTCCAGACAGGATCAGGATCTCCTCGGGCTGATAATAACGGACAAAATCGAGATTCTTATACACCGCGTCCGCCGATCCCAGATACCACTGGCCATTGTTCTCCATATCCTTAAAGGGAGGGAGGATGGAAATCCCCCGATAGCGGCCGATCATGTCCCAGGCGGCGCCGGTGTCGATATGATTAATCAGGGAATAACTTCGATACTGGCTGAGGATGGCGATCCGTTCGATGCCGGAGTTCATCAGATTGCTCAGGGGAAAATCAATCACCCGGCAGAACCCGCCAAAGGGGATGGCTGATTTTGGGCGGTAGCAGGTCAGAACGTTCAGTTCGTCAACCCGGCTGCCCGCCAGGATCATTGCCAGTGTGGATGGAGTATGCATAGGCTCCTGCCCGGAAAAAAGGTCATTGTTCAGCGCAGATACCGATTTCCTGCGCGGCGGCCGTTCGTATCGTTATCGCCTACTTCAGGTGCCGGGTGGCCAGGCGCTTGAGGGTCAGGGTGGTAAACTCCTGACATTCCGGCGCCAGATTCTTCATCGGGACCTCAGCCCGGGCCGCCTCCTTATGCCCTCCCGCCGAACCGACACTGCCGAAGATGCGGATGGCCAGCTTGCCCGCGTTCTTTCGATACCCGTCACAACGGAAGATCACCACCAGACGTTCTCCGTGGATGCCGGAGACAAAGACCCAGTCCACATCTTCCACATGATTGAGAAAATCCGCGATCATCACCAGCACATCAGGGCTGCGGATCTTTCCCACATGGGAATACAAACGCCTTTTTGAATATTTCAGCCCGGCCAGACCGGCCATAAAATACTTGAGTTCAGAGCGCCTGAGATCGGTCAGCTCAATCTTTCTCACCAGATCACGATTGGCCAGGGTAAACAGATAGCGAAAGGAGATTCCATCGGCAAGCCGGGACTGCTTCTCAAAGTTCCGGGTGTCCACCTTGATCCCGTAAAAAAGGGCCGTGGCCGTGGCCACCGTCGGCTTGATGCGGGCGGCGCGCAGATACTCCACCAGCATGGAGGAGGCCGCGCCGTAATCTGGACGAATATCGACCAAACCGACATGACACTCGCCGGCAAGGGGGTGATGATCAATCACCACATCAAATTTAATCTTTTCAAAAGAGGGCAGATGGGCCGGCTGCGAATCCACCAGCACTTTTTTCTTGAAGGCATCAAGCTTGATCGTGTTCCACCGCTCCAGGGGGATCTTCAATCGCTGCACCATGGCAATGTTGTTGAGGCGACGGATCTCATTGGGATGGGCAATGACCACCGACTTCACCCGATAGCGGAGCAGCTGCTTGATCGCCATGGCACAGGCCAGGGCATCGGGATCGGCATTGATCACCACCAGGACGTCATCCTCTTTCTCAAAGACATTCCAGAATTTCTGTAAACGTTCCTTGGCCGTCCGGTGACAGATACTGATAACAGGAGTCGCACACCCGTTTTTTGATTTTATCGGCATTTACTCTCTAACTTATTGGAACCTTTGAGTTTTAATTTCACTGACAAATGCAAGCCCTGGCAAAGAACCCCCGCCATGGTGCCCCGCGCCCAGGGGCCATCCCCAAGCCCGGAAGGGAGGGGGATCTTTCGCCAGGCGATCCTTAAAAACCATAGCATATCAGTACCGGGAAATGCAAGCGCCACAGCCCCGACGGAACCAGCCATTTATGACAGGAAAGGGGGTATTCCAGCTGCTTGCCCCATCCCTTATTCCTTCCCTTCAGCCAACCGGGGAACGGAGGGGAACAGGGAACCATCGGTATGGGGAATAAAACGGGAACCGGAAAACTGGATCATAAACTCCTGGTTCACATTTAACTCGATATAGGTGATTTTGGAAACAACATCAAGACATTCCTGCCGGGAAGAACGGGCAAGGAGCACCGCCTGCGCCCCCTGCAATGAACTGTTGCCGATGGCTCGGTACACCGATGGATCCAGATCGGGGAGCATCCCCAGGGTTATGGCAGACTGCGGTTTGATATGGTTACCGAAGGCGCCCGCGACGCAGATCTCGGCAAGATCGGTAAAGTTCAGCCCCACCTGACTGATCAGGGTCGAGAGGATCGCGTACATGGCCGCCTTGGAACGAATCATCGCGTCCAGGTCAATCTGCTCAAGGAGCACATCATGCACCGCGCCGGCATCGGAGGCAGCCACCACCTTGAAGGCCCGCTGTTCTCCCCGCGTGACCAGGCGTTCCCCCATGAATGCGGCCCGGGCCGGGTCCTTCTCCCGACCGGGATCCTTGAATTTCCCCCGGATATCCACCATCCCGGCCAGATACAGGGCGGCCACAAGATCAATCAGGCCCGAGCCGCAGATGCCGCGCGCCGGGGCCCCTTCAATGGTGTGCACGGCAATGGCATAGGTCTCCGGATCAATGGCCACGGACTCGATGGCGCCCGGCGCGGCCCGCATCCCCATGCGGGCCACCCCGCCCTCCAGAGCCGGCCCGGCAGCGCCGGCACAGGCAATCAGCCACTCCTTGTTGCCCAGCACCACCTCGGCATTGGTGCCCACATCAATGAGCATCCGCACCTCTTCCGATTGGGCCAGCCCCGAGGCCAGAATCCCGGAGATCAGATCACCGCCGAAATAACTGCCGATGGAGGGCATGATCCACACCGGCGCGGCTGGATGCAGGTTGAGGCCCAGCTCCCGACCTTCCATGGGCTCAATCATATTGACCATGGGGATATAGGGTTCACGGCAGATATGAAAGGGATCAAGACCGAGGAGAAAATGAACCATGGCAGTGTTGCCGGACACCGACAGGGCCCGGAGCGCACCGGCATCTGTCCCGCCGGCCACGGCAAGCTTCGCCGCCAGACCATTGATACAGGCGATAATACTCTGCTGCAAGGTGAGCAGACCGGGATCGACATACGACGGCTCCACCTCCCGCATCTGCCGCCGCGCGCTGGTGGCATGGTGAATGCGGCTGAGGATATCGGCCCCGTATGGAATCTGGCTGTTTTCAGCAGCGGCTGAGGCCATGACCCTGCCGGTCAGCAGGTCCACCAGATTCGCCTCCAGATGGGTGGTCCCGAGATCCAGGGCCATGGCCGGAAGGGTCAGCGGCAATGCCGCGACAAAATCGGCCAGCACCCAGCGGCCGGGAAGATCATTGACCAGGGCCACTCCGGCAAATCCCGCCCGACGAAAGAGGCGGCTCAGGGGCACGATCCGGCAAAAGGGGATTTCCAGGGGTCTGGCGTCCGGCAGCTGCCCCTGGATGGCATTGCGCAGTCGATCAAGATCAGCGGTGTTATCCTCCAGACTGGGCCCATCGGCCCGCACCGGTACCGGGCGCACAAGGGGGGTCAGGGGCTGGGGCGGGTTTGCTTCCGGCATTGCGATGTCCTTTGTTCTTCTTGACGAGAACCCTGGATGATGGTACCTACTTGCAGGATGGAGAGCTCAGGATTTCCCACCCCTCAAGCTCTCCCGCTTACCCTCTGTTCATCCATGGATCAACCAACCGACACACTCATCTTGTTCTTATTAAACCGCTACATCCTGGGCCAGTTTTTCAGAATCTTCGGCACTGTGTCCACCGCCTTTGCGGCCATCTATATTCTCATTGATTTCTTTGAGAAGATAGACAATTTTACCGAGGCCGACAAGCCGCTAAGTCTGGTTTTCAAGTTTTTTCTTCTCAACATCCCCTTTATCATCGATCAACTGGGGCCGGTACTGATCCTGCTCTCCGGGGTTATCACCCTCGGCCTGCTCAATCATCACCATGAACTGACGGCCCTCAAGGCCGGCGGCCTGTCCCTGCGAACCATTCTCAAGCCCATTCTCACCGGCGGTATCCTCTGCACCCTGCTCTTCCTCGGCATGGCCCAGTGGCTGCTGCCGGCCACCATCGCCACCACCAACACCATCTGGTTTGAAAACGTCAAGGGCATGGTGCCGCTGGGCATCTTTCGCAATGGACGCTACTACTACAAGGGGCAGCAGGGCTTTTATTCCTTTTCCAGACCCAATCCGGAGCTGGCCACCTTCCTCAACTTCTCCTACTCCAGCTGGACCCCCAATTACCAGTTGGATACCCTGATCAGCGCTGAATCAGCAGAATGGAAGGATCAGCAATGGCTTCTCCACAATGGCCAGGCCCAGGTTCGGCAAGACAATGACACCTTCCAGACCACCATCTTCACCGAAAAGAAACTCTCCCTGCCGGAAGAGCCCGACGACTTCTTTGTCCCCAAGTATGAGGCCTCCGAGCTTTCCATCACCGCTCTGTTTCACCGCATCCACAAGCAACGCAACGAAGCGGACAGGATCAAGGCCCGGGCCGACTTTTACGGCCGCATCTCCTACACCCTGCTTGGTCTGCCCCTTTTGCTCCTTGGGTTGCCGGTGCTGCTGATCTCCTACCAGAGATGGGGCCGTGATCTGTCCATCGCCATCCCCGCCAGCACCGGACTGGCCTTTGTCGCCTGGGGCCTCTGGGGGGCCCTGCAATCACTGGCGCACGCCGATTACATCAACCCTTTTCTGGCGGCAGGCACGATCCATGTTCTCTTTGGCTGCCTGGGATTTTTTCTCTTGTACAGACAAAATAGCTGACGAGAAGCTTCGCGAAACGATGGCTGGAAGCAGAATGGAAAATTGTCCGCCCAAAAAAAGAATCGGCATCGTCGGGGTGCCGCCCCTGGCCATTATCCGGCAACTGGAGATGGCCGGCGACACCATCTTTGATCTTGACGAGCCCCAGGTCAAACAGGATATCGAACTGGCTTCATCCTACCTGCCCCGGGTCTATTGCGCCATCCTGCGCACCGTGGTCGTCAATGCCCTCAGCCTCAAACCGGATCTGATCTATATCGATGTCGGCCCCGGGAAGTGTGACTGCGCCCTGCACACCGCCACCATCCTCACCGACATCCTGCCGCAAACAACGATCATCCAGACCCGCAACCAGGACCGCACCGACTTTGGCACCCCCCTCTGCACCGCGCTCATGCCCCTTGTCGATAAGATCAGCGCCATCACCCGCTCCGTCCAATCGGCGAGATCCCATCCGGAACTGCCTGCCTGCCCGCCCTCCGCCGGCTTCTGGGGAGTTCCGCCCCGCGATTTTTCCCTGCTCAGCCTCTTTCCCGACAGCACCCACGTCTTCGGCTGGACCCGCTGCATGGAGAATAAAACCCCTGACAACCAAGCCATGGAAGAACTGTTCAATCCCCATATCCCCACGGTCTTTTTCGCCCAGTCCTTCTGCGCCAAGACCGCCCTGGCCAGACACCTGGCGAACAGACATCCGCACGGACTCTATGTGGACTGCGATGTCACCGCCGGCAACAGCACCAAGGCCAAGATCCAGGCCTTCCTGGAGCTGGCGGCGGAACAGAAGGGGGCGGGCCGGGGACGGCCATCGGATTTCTGCCTGCTCTCCGGGGCACTGGGCGCGCTCTCCACCCTCTCCTCTCTCCTGCCCCCGGTGGTCTAGAAAATGCTGCTCGCCGATTTCGGAACCTCCTACTGCAAACTCTGGGACACCGACACCTTCAGCCCGCAGCTTATTGCCACCAAAATGATCGACCAGTCCCTCCGGGTCGATATCGCCACCGGCCATAACGGCAAGCGGCACAGCGACCGGTATGTCAATGAACTCACCGCCCTGGCCCACGGCGGCAGCGCCCTTATCGATGCCGACGAATACACCCTGCTCGACTGCGGCAGCCGGGATATCAAATTTATCCACCAGGATCAGGGCAGGATCAAAAACATGGGCTGGAACACCGAATGCGGCGCCTCCATGGGATTTACCATTGAGCTGCTGGAAAGGTACTACGATCTGGATTTTACCACCATGCGGGTTCCGGCCAGCTCCTTTTCAGTCACCTGCGGGGTCCTGGGGATGAGCAATATCTTTGACTCGGTGGTGAGCGGCGAAAGTGAGGTCGAGGCGGTGGCCAAATTCGTCAAGGGGATTGCCCTCAATGCCTATAATTTTGCCGGAAGCCCCGAGACGGTGTACCTCTCCGGCGGACTCTGCAACAACCCCCTGTTTGTCGCCTCCTTCCCCTGCCAGGTGATCTGCCTGGGACGCTTTGTCCTGCTCCAGGGTCTTTTTCAGGAGACGAGGAGCAGGTAACCCCCCACCACCAGCGCCAGCACGATCCGGTACCAGCCAAACAGAGCCAGCCCCCGCCGTTGCAGGAAACCCACCATCCATTTGATGGAGATCCAGGCCGAGACAAAGGCACAGAAAAAGCCCAGCAGGGGGCCGGCAAAACCAAAATGGGCAATGATCATGTTGCCGTTTTTCAGGGCCTCATACACCGTTGCCGCGCCCAGGGTCATGAGTCCCAGCAGAAAGCTGAACTCCACCGCCGCCGCCATCCCCGCCCCCATCAGGAGGCCGCCGGCAATGGTGGCCAGGCTGCGGGAAACCCCGGGCCACAGGGCCGCGCACTGCATCAGTCCCACGCCCAGGGCGTGACGCCAGCCAAAGGATTCGAGGGCAAGACCGGTATGGGTATGGGGAATCTTCCTGTCCAGCACCAGGAGCAATACCCCCCCCACCAGCCAGGCCGCGGTCACCGGCCAGAGGCCGAACAGATTTCCCTTGATCAGATCCTCCAGGAGCAGGCCCGCCACCACCGCCGGAAGAAAGGCAATCACCAGATTGATGGCCAGCCTTCTGCCATCCCCATCCCTCCCCAGAAGCCCGAGAAAGATCTGCCTGACCCGGGTCCGGTAGAGGCCCAGCACCGCCAGGATCGCCCCGGCCTGGATGACAATGGCGTAGGCATTGGCCGCCTTTTTGCTTGCCGGGTCATGGGCAAGCCCGAGGATGCTCTCCGCAAGAAGAAGATGGCCGGTGGAACTCACCGGCAGATATTCGGTGGCCCCTTCCACCAGCCCGAGAATGGCGGCATCGAGATAACTGAGGGAAGACGGAACTGCCGGCTCAGCTTGGACGCCGGAGACAGCCCCTTGCCCTTTATTTTTTTCACCGGCAGATCCAGCAACCGGGGCACTCACCAGCCTCATACTGGCAAGGGCCAATAGGAGAATCATAAAAAATCTCCCTCCCGACATTTTTTTCCTTTTCATATTCAATGCTTCCTTCGTTACAAATATTTTACGGAGAGATGCAAACGAATTCCCCCACTCAAGACAAGACCGTGACCGCCCGAGTCACTTAAAAAATCAACCGAACCCATTCCACCACCCGGGAAACGCATTCAACCCGTTATTAAAAAGGGTTCCCCTGCATATCCAACATCACTCACCGGAACCGATTTGAGGACCTCGTCTTGAGTAACTCATCGCGTCATCAGCACAACAAGCAATAACGACCTGAAGAAAACTTCAGGAACATGTCAGATGATGACACTCCATTTTCTCAGTAAGGTCACCTCAGCGTTATTGGTATCCAGGAAAGCACTGACTCCATAGCACGAATCCAATGAAATATCATTCCGTTTCCAAGCCATTTTCACCACAAACAATGAAAACCGATATGTATACAATATATACCGCGCTCAAAAATAGTCGCTTTGGACTGATGGCCCATCTTGGAGTTCTCTACCTGATGATGTCCACCATTTTGCGCCTCGCCCTTCTTATAAGTTCATGGAGTGCAGGAACAATGACCTTTTGGGGACTTTGCCAGATATTTTTTATGGGCACCATTTACGATATGGTCTTCTGCATCTACTTCAGCCTGTTTTTTTCCTTCCTACTGCTTCTTCTTCCCGATCGTATCTATGGCAGTAAACCTTACCGATACCTGACATTTCTCTTCGTCTTTCTCCTTCTTTGTGGAACATATTTCGTGACGTTTGCAGAGTGGATGTTCTGGGATGAGTTTAATACACGATTTAATTTTATTGCCATCGATTATCTTGTCTATACCGATGAAGTACTTAAAAATATTTATGAATCCTATCCAGTCGGGCCAATTTTTACGGCCATTTTTCTTGCCTCCGTGATAACCCTTGCCATGATCAGGTCCGCTCTCGGGCGCGTTCTGGAAGTAAGGGAAAAATTCAGCAGCAGATTATTCCATGCAGCCTTAATCTTTATCCTGGCACTCTGCTCCTATCTTTTCGTTGGCCAGTCATGGCGTGAACTTTCCGACAACAACTATGTCAATGAACTGGGATCAAACGGCCCCTATCAATTCGTTGCCGCCTTCAGAAGCAATGCCCTGGATTACCAAACATTCTACGCCCAGGGCAATGAAGCCCAACTTTCACAGCAGTTAAAAAAAATGGTTGGCAAGAAAAAGGATGACGGCGATCTTTTCAATATCTCGAAAAAGATACGCCCGGCAACGGGAAGAAACAATCCGAAATTGAACGTCATCCTGATTTCCGTTGAAAGCCTGAGCGCTGAATTCTTTACCAGATTTGGGCAAAAAGAACACATCACTCCTTTTATGGATCAACTCTTTGAGAAAGGGATGCTGTTTACCAATTTTTATGCCACCGGCACCCGCACAACCCGAGGCCTGGAATCAATAACCCTGTCCATTCCCCCGACTCCCGGAATGTCCATGGTCAAACGACCTGACAACGCTAAAATGGACAACCTCGGCAAGGTCCTTAAGGATAACAGCTATGACGTGGCTTTTTTGTATGGAGGGCATGGTTTCTTTGATAATATGAATGTTTTCTTTTCAGGAAATGGCTACCGTATCGTTGATCAAACGGATCTGAAAGCCGATGAAGTCACCTTTAAAAATGCATGGGGAGTGGCCGACGAGGATATTTACCGAAGGGCCATCTCGGAGGCAGACGCCTCCCATGCAGCCGGAAAACCATTCTTTTTTCATATCATGACCGTCAGCAATCACCGCCCATATACTTACCCGGAAGGGAAGATTGATATCCCCTCCGGGACCGGACGTTTCGGGGCAGTGAAATACACGGATTACGCCCTGCGGCAGCTTATTACCGCTGCCGAGAAACAGGACTGGTTCAAGGATACGGTGTTTGTCATCGTGGCTGATCATTGCGCGGGCAGCGCCGGAAGGGCTGAGTTGCCGGTGGAGAGGTATCATATTCCCCTCTTCATCTACTCACCAGCCCATATCCCAGCTCAAACGGTCAGCAAACTCAGCGGCCAGATTGATATTGCCCCGACCCTTCTGGCCCTATTAGGGATAAAGTACGAGAGTCATTTCTTTGGCCAGGATATTTTAAGCGATACCTTTCAGGAAAGAGCCCTGATCAGCAACTATCAACGCCTGGGACTTTACGAAAACGATGTACTGACTATTCTCGCGCCAGTGAAACGAACGGACATAATCCCTGCTCCTCTTTCCAATGTGCACAGAATCCCCGCTGACCCCCAAAACAGCAATGTCCTGAAGGCCATGGCCCTCTACCAGGGTGCTGATTTTATTCTCAAACATCGATTGAATCGCTGGCAAGAAAAAGGGGGGAATGACCGGGGGAAGGAGCTGTTCGGCATAAGCGCCATCACGAAGTAACCTGACTGCTTATCATTTCTTAACGGCTGCCAACGTCTTGACTTCACTCACAGATTCTGTGGACAAGACCAATTTATGTTTTTTTCCCCCCGGCCTTTCTATCGATTTCAAAAAAATTATCATCAAAATCAATAAGACAACACAATTCACATTCACCTTATATCTCCACCGAAGCATCACCTTAAATGCAAAATCGTAACTATACCAATATATTAATTCTGGCAGCAGCCATTTTCATAGTCCTTTTCGACAATGCCGCTTTTTTCCGAAATGTGATCATGGTGTACCCTCCCACCAAAGGGAGTAACCTGCTCTACATCATATCTTTAGGAATTGGCGCAACCGGAGTTATCATCTTGCTTCTGGCCTTGCTTGCCTCACGCCTGACCACCAAACCGCTACTGGTCATTTTTCTCATGACGGGGGCAGTTCTTAGTTACTTTATGAATCATTATAATGTGGTGATAGACTCCACCATGATTCAGAACATCCTTGAAACCAATGTCAATGAAAGCCGCGATCTCTTCTCCCTCAAATTACTCTCCACCCTTTTTTTTCTTGGAATCCTCCCATCACTCGCCGTCTGCGTAATCCCCTTGGGACATTTACCTTTACGCAGAGCTTTAATATCTCGACTCAAGCTCATTGGCATCGCCCTGCTTCTTATCCTGATCCCCATTTTTTCTTTTAGTCGATTCTATGCTTCCTTCTTCCGTGAGCATAAGGTGTTACGTTATTATGCGAATCCGACGTACGCGATCTATTCCACTTATAAATATCTCACTCAAAGTGCCGGTTCAACTCCTGTCATTGTTCAACCTATTGGCAACGACGCCAAGATTCCGGAAACTGATAAAAATCGGGAACTGATCATTGTTGTCGTGGGTGAAGCGGCCAGGGCCGATCGTTTTTCCCTGAACGGCTATGAGCGGAAAACCAACCCCCTGCTCAGCCGGGAAGATGTTATCTTTTATCCCAATGTTCAGTCCTGTGACACCTCAACGGCCACCTCCGTGCCCTGCATGTTTTCCGATCTGACCAGAGCTGAATTCAGCAGTAAAAAGGCGAAGACCAGGGAAAATATTCTTGATATTGTTGAACGGGCGGGGGTTAATGTGCTTTGGCGGGATAACAACTCCGATTCCAAGGGAGTAGCCTTACGCGTTCCCTATGAAGATTATATGAACCCGGACAACAACACGATCTGCGACGAAGAGTGCCGCGACGAAGGAATGCTGGTCGGCTTACAGGATTATATTGATGCCCAAAAAAAGGACATCCTGATCATTCTTCATCAGATGGGAAACCACGGGCCGGCTTATTACAAGCGATACCCCAAGGAGTTCGAGCAGTTTACCCCTGTCTGCAAGAACAACCAGCTTGAGCAATGCAGCCCGGACGAGATCAACAATGCTTACGATAATTGCATCCTTTACACTGACTTTTTTTTGAGCAAGACGATTGATTTGCTCAAAAAAAATGATCAGCGTTTCGAAACAGCTCTGTTTTACATAAGTGATCATGGAGAATCCCTGGGAGAGTATGGAGTATATCTCCATGGTATGCCCTATCCTTTGGCCCCAGAGTCCCAGAAACACATTGCCGCCATTTTATGGTTTGGCGAAAACTTCCAGATCAACAGGGATACTCTCAAAAGCGAGGCGCAACAGACATACTCCCATGACAACCTCTTCCATACTCTCCTTGGCGCCCTGGAAATTCATACCGAAAGCTATGTTTCCGCGTTGGATATCCTACGCAATGCTCATACGGACGAATCCCGCAACGATCCGTACCCTGAGAAACAGACGGCAGCCACGACCAAAAGATAATGCAAAAAAAAAGCTAAAACACCCATTACCAAAAATTAGACGCTCACCACGTCTCCGTCTCCAAGGAAACCAATGCATCAAATACTGATTGTCGAAGACGAGATCAAAATTGCCCATTCACTGCAACAGGTGCTCGAAGGTGAGGGATACGTCGTCCGTATAGCGATGACCGGCGAAGAGGGCTTTTTTCTCATCAATACTGAAATCTTTGATATCGTTATTCTCGATATCATGCTACCGGGCCGCAGCGGACTGGAAATTCTCGAAGCCCTGCGCAGCCACGACAACCAGACCCTGGTGCTCATCCTCACCGCCCGCGACGCCTTGGAAGACCGGATTTCAGGCCTTGACAGCGGCGCCGATGACTACATGGTCAAGCCCTTTGCCGCAAGCGAACTCCTGGCCCGTATCCGGGTGCTGCTGCGGCGCGGCAGGAGTGAACCGGTCTTTCAGCTTCAATTTGCCGACCTGAGTCTTGATCTGGTGGTCCGGGAGGCCCAGCGCGGCGGCCAGCCCCTGGATTTAACTGCCAAGGAATTCGATCTTCTGGCCTATCTGCTGCGTCACCAGGGCCGATTCATCACCCGCAGCATGATAGCCCGTGACCTATGGCAGGAGACCACCAGGGCAACTCCCATGGACAACGTTATTGATGTCCACATGGCCCGGCTCCGCCGAAAAGTTGACAAGGATTTCCCGGAGAAACTCATCCATACCATCCGCGGGATCGGCTTTATCATGAAAAGGGAAGAGTCATGAACCTCCACCTCGGCAGCCGGAGCATCCGCACCAGGATCACCCTCTGGCATCTTGGCGTCCTGGTATTTACCCTCGGAGCCTACGTTTTCTCGACCCAAGTATCTCTATGGCACCAGCTCAACGCTGAGCTCAAGGCCAACCTTAAGGAAGAGGTCGAAGAAATCGCCACCCTTTTCCTGCAACCCAGCCCGGATGGGAATCTTGTCTGGAAGAAAAATCAGGATATCATAGAAAATGAATATCTAATCTCGGTCTCCCGCCTGGACGGGTTCCCGATTTTTCAGAACTTCGCCATGACCGATTTCAGCCTGCCGCCGGTCTCCGCGCAGTCAAATGATCAAGGCGTGGAATTTCATACCCTGCGCCTTCATGATGACGGAAAACTACTCATCGCCCAGGAAATCCGAAAGGTCAATGGGGTCAATGTAGTGATCAGGGTAGGCCTCATCACCACTTTTATGTTTCAGGAGATGCGTCATCTGCTGCTGGTGCAGGCCCTCTGTTTTCCTCTTGTACTGCTGCTGGCCTGGGCTGGCGGCTATTTTATCGCCGGACGGGTCCTCTTGCCGCTGCAGAAGATCATTACCCAGATGAAGACACTCTCCGCCGAACGACTGCATGAACAGTTACCGGTGGAAAACGCAGGCGACGAGCTGGGGCATCTCTCCATCACCTTCAACCATCTCCTGAAACAACTCAATCACTCCTTCACCCAGATGCGCCAGTTCACCGGAGACGCCTCCCATGAGCTGCGCACTCCCCTTGCCGCCATGCACAGCGTCGGTGAAGCGGCCCTGCGTGCGCCCCAGGGCGTAAATGAATATAAGGATACCATTTCCAGCATGCTCGAAGAGGTGGACAAGATGAGCCACCTGGTCAGCGACCTCCTGGCCCTGACTCGTGCCGACAGCGGCGTGGTCAAACTTGAGTTGAAAAAATGGGAGTTGGGCGAGATTGTTCAGGATGAAATGGCCCGCCTGGAGATTCTTGCCGAAGAGAAAAAACAGGAGCTGTCACTGACGGTCAAAGAATCCTGTCCGGTATGTCTCGACCGGAGCATCTTCCGGCAGGCCTTTGCCAACATCCTCTTCAATGCCATTCAATACTCACCCCAGTCAACAGCCATTGGGATCCTGGTGGACAAAACCGATGAGTTTTGCTACGTGGAGATAATCGACTCCGGGCCAGGAATTGCGCCGGAGCATCAGGCCCGGATTTTTGACCGCTTCTACCGGGTGGACAAGGTTCGTTCCCGGGAAAACGGCGGCTCGGGATTGGGCTTGGCCATTGCCCAGTGGGCAGTGGAGAAACATGGCGGGCGCATCGATCTGACCAGTATGCCAAATCAAGGAAGCACCTTTCGCATTTCTCTGCCCGTCCAGAACCAAGAGCACTGTCCTTCCGCCTTTACACCCATGGAGAGAAGTCCTTTGCTCCCCTGGCCAAAGCAAGCCGGGACACGTTAAATCACCCGGGACGGCGACAACCAGAACGATCCTGACCCCAGACAATCGCGTCTGGCGCCAATGGACATTGCGCTCAAATTTTACAGAAGATAGCAAAATTGACGAAAAACGCCATCCCGCCCAGCAACAAGCAAGCAGAGCAAAAGACCGCTGCCGACAAGGTTCTTCTGGCCGCTGATCTGCGCAACTTATGCGTCGTTGGACTTATCTTCTTTGGCATGGCCCTGTTCCTGCGCCATGAGATGGCCGGAAATTCCTCATTCCAGCTGGAGGAGATCCGCGCCCGTTTGCTGGGCGCGAATCAAGCCGGCGGGCTATGGGGCAGCGGCGCCATCTTTCTGCTCTCGTCCGGGCTTCTGATCAGCCTCGGAATGCCCCGCCTCTGGGTCTGCGGCGCCGCCGGAGCAGTGTACGGATTAGGACTTGGCGCCCCCCTGGCCCTGGACGGCTCCATTATCGGCGCGACTGCGGTCTACCTGATGGGCCGCTTCCTCCTGGCCGACATGGTCCAGCGCCGCCTTGCCGGCCGTCTTGCCATCTGGGGACAACTCCTGCGCCGCAACGGCTTCTGGTGGGTCCTCTATGTGCGCCTCTTTCCCTTTACCAACGCGACGATCAACAGCCTGGTCTGCGGCTGCTGCCGGGTTCCCATGGGGCAGTATCTGGCCGGTTCTCTCATCGGGTTCATCCCCTTGACCCTGATCTTTACCGCCTTTGGCAGCGGCGCAACCAGCGGCAATTTCCATCAGGTATCCATTGGTTTTGTGCTGTTCGGCCTGGCCCTGCTCAGCCGTCGGCTGATAAAAAGGTTCTTCCCGGCACCACCTCAGGCTCTGAATATGCCCACCACCATCAACGGCAATGGCAATGACGGAAGATGAACAGGGGCTCTGGAACTTCAAGCCAAGCCCGATTTCATTTGTCCGGTGGAGCGGATCATCTCGTTGCCGGATATTCACACCTGTCAGTGCAACGGTCAGTCAACATGCAAAACAACGGCATAGCAGTTAAACATTGCCCATACCCGGTCCCCTTCCTGGAGCAGGGAATACTGGTTGCTCTGGGTACCGGTGATGGAGCAGAGCTCTGTTCCGTTTGCCAGTCGGATGCTGTACTCGGTGTTGATCTTCCCCCTTGTGATCCTTTCAATTACGCCTTGAAATCTGTTTTCGGCGCTGCACTTCGGTTCCTCTTCCTGCTTCATTAAAAGAACCCAGGGAGCCTTGATCTCTGCGGTGATGAGTTTCCCCACCTCAATCCCAAGTCTTTCAACACTGCCATGGGTGATGATCGCCTGAACCACCTCACCTCCGATGGTTGCCACTTCTATTCGGGCCTGGATATCACCTTTGTGAATGACCTGAATCTTGCCAAAGAAGGAATTGCAGGCGCTGCTCTTCCGTGAAAATTCTCTTTCGATATGAATTTTAGTCGCTCGTCGCAACTCCTCTTCGGAGAACGCGGCGTAGGCGCTGGTGAGGTTTGGGGTGGAATGACCTAAGAGTCTTTGAATCGCTGTCAGGGGCATTTTATTGCGGAGGAGTTCCACCGCTCTGGCCTTGCGGATCATCTCCGGCCCACCGGAACGACTGGGAAAGCCGCAGGATGTGCTTCGCTCATAAAACTTACGGCGCACGAATCCTGGATCAATATTGAAGAGCTTACAGCCCGGCTCCCGGAACTGCGGCTCAGCCAGAAGGGACTGAAGAACCTCGGACAGGGCTTCCGGGATCTGCACCTGGCGGGAAACGCCCTTGCCGTCATGCTCATGCATTCGGAAGTTTATGGAATGGTTCTCAGTGTCGATATCCTCGAGAGATTGAAGGGTTAAGACCTCGTTGAGTTTTGCCCCGGTATAGCGGATGAGCAGGAAGATGACAAAAATCCGTTGCCTGGACAGGCGGATGGCTTTACGAGAAGAAGACGCTTCAACCCATTGGCGGAAGGAGTGTTCAAGTTGATTGAGCTGAGAAGAGTCAAGGGTCTGACTTTCCTCGATCATCTCTGAGGGAAAGCGATCGGGAGGTGTCATAATGTCGTATTGTTAAGGGTCTTTCTCCTGTCTCTTCAAAGAAACACGGCAAGGACGAGGAGCATGGGTTCAAATCAGATCTCTCTCTAA
>JACDZF010000015.1 GCA_013426795.1 Desulfocapsa sp.
AAGGAGGGGAAGGGGTGGTCGGGGTTAGGGGTGGTTGAGTGGTTGCCATTGAAGGGAATGTGACAAAGGAGGATTAGAGTCTCATCGGAAAATTGTTTTTTAGTCATGCTCCTTCTGTGGGTGTGATATCCATAAAGAGCTCGTTCCATCGGGAAACATTGTCAGCATTTGTGAGCAAACAACTGTGCCGCAGCTTGTTCTGTAATTTTGGCATGTTGGTTCCATCAGATATGAAGAATGTGGGAGACAGGAGAGGGAGGGGAAGGCCGGAAACGAAAAAAGGCACATGGAGTCGAATGCTCCATGTGCCTGAATTGACGGTGGCTGGGGGACGAGGGCTCGAACCTCGATAAGCGGAGTCAGAGTCCGCTGTCTTACCATTAGACCATCCCCCAGCAGGATGCCCGGATAATCTGATGAAGCTGTTTATTTAGAAAATCCAGCCCCTCCTGTCAAGGAAAAAGAAGGGCGCCGGGGGACAATCAGGAAATTATAACCCCCGCGTAGCCCACCACCTGGCTGGTATCGCCGCTCACCGCGCCGGAATCGGTGTAGCGCACAAGCTCGGTTCTGGTGGCCCCCAGGGCCAGGGCGGCGATGAGGGCGATGGTCACCGGCATGATGCCGCACATGGAGATGCGGTTGTCGAGCACGGCGCGGTACAGTGCGGCAGGGTCCATGCCTTCAAGCCTTTGCAGGACATAACGGTCTTTCTTGTCGGCGGCGGCCCGTGATTCGTAATGGGTCATATCGCTTGAGGCCACAATCAGGATCTCTTTGCCGGCCCCTTTGATGACCCTGGCCAGGGCTGCCCCCACCTCCTGACAGAGGGGGTAGGAGATATGGGAGATCACCAGCGGAACGATGGAGAGATTCTTCTGTCGCGCCTGGAGGAAGGGAATCTGCACCTCCAGGGAGTGTTCGTAGCGATGGGCGGTTTCGTCCACTTGAATGGCGCCACTCTCCTGGAGCAGGGCGGCGCTGCTGGCGGTGTCAACGGCCACCAGTCCCATGGGCATCTCCCAGGAGCTGGTGGAAAGGGCCACCGGCGCCCCCTGGCCGTGATGATTGGGGCCAAGGATGATGACGGTATCGGGGACGTGCACCCTGGCGATGGTTTCGCCGGCCACGGCGCCCGAGTAGATATAGCCGGCATGGGGCATGACCACAGCCCAGGCCTTTTGCGGGGCGGCGAAGGCCGGGATCATGGCCTCCACATCCCGGCGGAGAATGTCCGGATTTCCCGGATAAAAACGGTTGGCGACGGCGGGTACACGAAGGATACCGGTGCTCATGCTCTCACCTCCAATCTTGTTCTTTGAGCGCGGCTGGGGGATATCGCCACTGCTCCCTGATCTCCCTGATCTCCCTGATCTCCCGAATCTCCCCTAATCTCCCTAATGGCCCTTTACCTTCCAGCTGGTTCCCTCCGGGCCATCTTTCAGCTCAATGCCCCTTGCTAGCAAACCGTCGCGGATACTGTCGCCGCGCGCCCAGTCTTTGGCCTCCCGAGCGTCCTTACGTTCCTGAATCATTTGCCGGATCTCCGCCTCGCTGATGTCAAGATCTTGCAGCAGGGCCGTTTTTTTGTGCAGCAGATAGGTTCTCGGGTCTTCCTTGAGCAGGCCCATGATCCCGGCCAGTTTTTTTATAAGCGCCCCCGCCCCCCTGATCAGGTCGAGATCGCCCTGACCGGGACGGGCCGGGAGCTGGCCGCAGATCTTGTTGATGGTCTTGACCGCGTCAAAGAGAATGGCCAGGCCCTGGGCGGTGTTGAAGTCGTCATCCATGACCTTTTGAAAACGCTCTTCCATGGTGTTCAGCTTGTGACTCTCCTTGGCCGAGACGGTCACTGTGCGGTTTTCGGCACTTTCACCGGAACTCAGCTCATCAATGGCGGCCATGCACTGGTAGAGCCGGTCGAGCCCGGCGGTGGCGTCCATCATCGCCGCCTCGGAAAAATCCAGGGGGTTGCGGTAATGGGTGGAGAAGATAAAAAAACGCAGGACTTCCGGGTGGTATTGGGCCAGCACATCACGGATGGTGAGAAAATTCCCCAGTGACTTGGACATCTTTTCATCACGGATGGTGACAAATCCATGGTGGATCCAGGTGTTGGCCAGGGGTTTGCCGCAGCTTCCCTCACTCTGGGCCACCTCATTCTCGTGGTGCGGGAAGACCAGATCCTGACCGCCGCCATGGATGTCAAAGGAGTCGCCCAGATACTTGCGGCTCATGGCCGAACATTCAATGTGCCATCCCGGACGGCCCGGCCCCCAGGGGCTGTCCCAGGTCGGCTCGCCCGGCTTTGACCCCTTCCAGAGGACGAAATCCATGGGATTGGTTTTGTTCTCGTTGATGGCAATGCGGGCGCCGGCCTGCATGTCGCCCAGATTGCGACCGGAGAGCTTGCCGTATTCGGGAAATCCGGTCACCGCGTAATAGACATCGGTGCCGGACTGATAGGCCAGCCCCTTGCCCATCAGCTCAGCAATCAGATCAATCATCTCCTGGATATGCTCGGTGGCGCGGGGCTCGAGGGTGGGCCGATCAACACCCAGCCGGTCCATGTCCACATAAAACTCTTCGATAAAGCGCTGGGCCAGGGCGGCGGCGCTCACCCCCTGTTCCACTGCCCGGTTAATGATCTTGTCGTCAATATCGGTAAAGTTGCGGATATAGGTCACGGTGTAGCCACGATAGCGCAGATAGCGGACGATCATATCAAAGGCCAGGGCTGATCTGGCGTGTCCGATATGGCAGTAATCGTAGGAGGTGATGCCGCAGACATAGAGGTTGATATGGTTTTTGGTGATGGGAACCAGGGGCTCTTTTTTCCGACTCAGGGTGTTGTATGTTTGTATGGGCATGGGTTTATTTCTTGATCTGTGACGCTGATTCCAGTAGGAAAAGAAGCACGGCTGTCTCTGCTTAAGGATTTTTGTTGATGGAGAACGGGAACGAGTGCTTTGATCTTTCTTCCCGGCATAAAGCCGGATAATCTCGACGGTGATTCGGCCAGCATACCCATATTGGATGAAAAAGACAAGAATGAGCAAAAAAAATGAGACCCCTCCCGCCTCCCACCGGATGCTCCGGGCCTGGCTGCATCCCCAGGTGCTGGTCATGTTCTTTCTTGGTTTTTCGGCAGGGATCCCCATTCTTCTGATCTTTTCTACCCTCTCGGTGTGGCTGCGCGAGGCCGGCATTGACCGGGCGGCGGTGACGTTTTTCAGTTGGGCGGCCCTGGCCTATTCCTTCAAGTTTATCTGGGCCCCCCTCGTTGACCGGATGCCCCTGCCCCTGCTCACCCGTCGGCTGGGCCGACGGCGGGCCTGGCTGTTCCTGGCGCAGATCTCAATTATTGCGGCCATCGTCTGGATGGCCTGCACCGATCCGGCCCTGGGCGAAAGGAGCATGATCCTCATGGCCCTGGCGGCGGTGCTGCTGGGATTCTCTTCGGCCACCCAGGATATTGTCATCGATGCCTATCGCATTGAGTGTATTGATATCTCCATGCAGGCGATGCTGGCCTCGAGCTATGTGGCCGGCTACCGCATGGGGATGCTGGCGGCCGGGGCCGGGTCCCTCTATCTCGCCTCATTTTTCGGCACCACCCGGGAGCTCTACTCTTTCGCGGCCTGGCAGAAGACCTATCTGGCCATGGCCCTGGTCATGCTGGTGGGGGTGCTGACCACCTTGAGCATCGCTGAGCCCGAAAGAAACGGCGGCACCGTTGGCCGGGATTTTTCGGCGAACCATTCTTCTCGACTCCTGCTGATGTTTGTGCTGGTGGCGGCCTCTTTCGGGACATGCTTTTTTTTCAGCGCCGGCCTTGTCTCCTCGGTGAAGGCGAGAGCAGTCCAGGCAGTCGGCGCCCATGAAGCACTGATCGCCTTTGTGGTGGAGTCCTGCCGCCTCCTCCTGTCCCTGGCGGTGGCGATGCTCGCGGCCAAGGGGCTTGCTGTGCTCGGTCTGGTTGATGAAAAGATGGTGGCGGAGACCTTTGTCGCCCCGGTGCGCGACTTTTTTCAGCGATACGGGATCAAGACCGCGATCCTGCTCCTGGTCCTGGTGGGTTTTTACCGGGTGTCCGACATCGTGCTGGGGGTGGTTTCCAATGTCTTTTATCTGGATATGGGATTTTCCAAGAACGACATCGCCACCGTGACCAAGACCTTTGGCTTGGGCATGACCCTGGTGGGCGGATTTATTGGAGGAATGCTGACGGTGCGTTTCGGGGTCTACGCCATCCTCTTTGCCGGAGCCCTGCTGGCAGCGGCCACCAATCTGCTGTTTATGCTGCTCGCCGGAAGCGGCGCTGATCTGCTGCTGCTGAGCGTGGTCATCGGTGCCGACAGCCTTTGCGCGGGCCTTGCCGGCACCGCCTTCATCGCTTTTCTCTCCAGCCTGACCAATGTCTCCTTCACCGCCGTCCAGTATGCCCTGTTCAGCTCCCTGATGACCCTGTTCCCCAAACTCATCGGCGGCTATTCCGGCACCTTTGTCGCCTCCATCGGCTATGAATCCTTCTTTCTGCTCACCGCCCTGATGGGGCTTCCGGTGCTGCTGCTGGTGTGGCTGGCCCGTGCGATTATTGCGCCGCCGGAGAAAGCTTGAGAAACTCAATGAGTTTGCGGTGCCCTGCCGGAAAGGCAAAATTGTCCAGCTCAGCGACAGTTACCCAGCGATATTGCTGGGCGGCGGAGAGCAGAGGAACCGGCTCCCGTGCCGGGTGGGGAGCGGCGAGGGTGCAGAGGAAACAGTGCAGGATCACCCTGTAGCGGGTGTAAAAGTGGATGGTGGTGGTTATTTTTTTCTCCACCCGCACGACAAATCCGGTCTCTTCAAAAAACTCACGGACCACCGCCTGCTCCGGCTGCTCCCCGGGCTTCAGTCTGCCGCCGGGAAATTCCCAGAGGCCGCCCCAGACATCGTCCGCCAGCCGCTGCTGGATAAAGACCTGGCCGTCCTGGTGCGGGTGCGGCAGGATGCCGGTGGCCATTTCAATGGTGAGCCGGGCAGCGCCTTTTTGGAGAATGGGGCGTTCCGCAACCAGATCATCCCGGTACGCGATACAAAAGGAGATCAGGGGGCAGCGGGGGCAGTCCGGACTTTTCGGGGTGCAGATAAGGGCCCCCAGCTCCATCAGCCCCTGGTTATAGGAACGGGCCTGCTCTTCAGGAACCAGTTCTTCCGCCCTTTGCCGGAGCAGATTCCGGGCCTGGGACAGGGGCCGGTCAATGTTGAAGAGACGGGCAAAGACCCGGCCGATATTGGCGTCAACCAGGGGCACCGGAAGATTGTAGGCAATGGAGGCGATGGCCCCGGCGGTATAGGGGCCGATGCCGGGCAGGGCGAGCAGGGATTTCTGGTCGCGGGGAATCAGCCCCTCATGCTCATCGACAATGATCCGGGCGCATTTGTGGATATTCCGGGCCCGGCTGTAATAGCCCAGTCCTTCCCAGCATTTGAGGACCAGGTCCTCGTCGGCCCCGGCGAGGGTATGGATGTCGGGGAACTGCCGCAGCCAGCGTTCAAAAAAGGGGGTGACCCGTTCCATCTGGGTCTGCTGCAGCATGATCTCCGAGATCCAGATCTGATAGGGCTCATAGTCCCGGCGCCAGGGCAGGGGCCGTTGTTCGGCGTGGAACCAGGTGATCAGGGCCCTTTGAAAGGAGGCGGGAGCAAAGGTCATGGCATTTTATTTCAGTGGCCGAAAGTGATTTCTTTTCGAGCAAATGGACGATAAAATATTCAAACATGATTCTCTCTCTGTTTCCCTTGAGAGGTATCATATCCGGGGCCATTGGCACAGTGATTTTTCATGGCTGGCGAAGATGGTTGGAAGCGCCCTGCACGGGTCAGGGTGAAATTGTGCAGTCTCAAAAATAAGGAGAGATCATGAAAAGTCTGGTGGTGTATTCATCAAAAAGCGGCAATACCAGGAAGCTTGCCGAGGCAGTGTATGGATTTTTGGACGGAGAAAAGACGATCGCGGCCATCGCCGACGCACCCGACCCATCGGAATTCTCCTTTGTGGCCGTTGGTTTCTGGCTTATGGGCGGGCAGCCCGACCCCGAATCCCAGGTCTTTCTGGCACGATTGAAGGAAAACCAGAATGTCTATCTTTTTGCCACCCATGGCGCGGCGGCGGGATCGGTTCACGCCGAGAACGCCATGAAAAAAGCCAAGGAGATTGCCGGCAAGGTCCATCTGCTGGCGACCTTTTCCTGCCCGGGCGAGGTCAGTCCGCAGGTGATTGAAAAGGCCTCCCGAAAAAATCCCCAGCCCCCCTGGTTGGCCGATGCGCCCGCGGCCAAGGGACATCCCAACGCCAATGACTTGAAGATGGTGGTGCGGATGCTGGAGGTCCTTGATCTCCCCTGACTGGTAAAAATATCCCACGGGACAAAACATTCAAGGCCCGCTCACCGGCTCTATCAGCAGGCCAAGGCCACCGCTGAGCAGCCCGGCCCGGCAAAGGCCCTTTGATCGTCAGCGCAGACAAAACCCTCCTGGCCTGTTTCCGCTCCCTCTTCTGTGGAATATTTGAGAAAAACCCATGGCGGCACACATCAGTATCGATATTTTCTATTTGACTATCCGGGTGGTCTGGAGAAAAGTCGTTCTTTTGGTTCCGTGACTTTTTCCAGGGGCTTGGGAGGCGGAAGGAAGATTGGCAGCCGGCCTCCCGCTGGTGAGGCCATTCAAAAATCAGAAACTTTCCGGTCATCCAGTCGCACGGATGACCCTGGTTATCCAAGGATCAGAGAGCAGCCGGAGCAAACATGTATCTTTTTTTCCCTCACCATGATGGTGACACCATGGCGAAAGAGATAAGAATCAGCGCCGTGGAGACCCTGCTCGAACGGGGCAGCGGCACCATCAACGAGGACATCCTGCTCCAGGCCGGCAATCTCTTTGGAGTCTTTGACGGGGCCACCAGCCTGGAGAGGAGCGGAAAGAGCGCGGGCAAGACCGGTGGCCTGCTGGCCGCCGAATCCGCCGCCCAGGTCTTTTCCCGTAACGGCGGCACCCTCAGCCAGCTTGCCGCCCAAGCCAATCTGACCATCCGCGAGCTGATGGAGAACAGCGGCGTTGACCTCACCAGCCGCCAGTATCTCTGGTCCACCAGCTGCATGGTGGTCCGCATCGATGCCAATGAAATTGAGTGGTTCCAGATTGGTGACAGCCTGGCCCTGCTCCTCTATGAAGACGGCTCCCAGCGCCCCATTGCCGACCCCATCGATCATGACCGGGAAACTCTGTGTCTGTGGAAGCAGTGCGGGCCGGACGCGACCGGCACCATTGGTGAGCATCTTGCCGACCAGATTCTCAAGGTGCGGGAGGGGATGAACATCCACTACGGCGTCCTCAACGGTGAGCCGCAGGCCCTTGATTTCATTCGTCATGGCAGAGAATCCCTGACCGGAGTGACCGACATCATCCTCTACACCGACGGCCTTTTTCTGCCCCGAACCGACCCCGGGCAGCCGGAAGATCTGGCGGACTTTGCCCGTCTCTACCGCCAGGGCGGGCTGAAATCCGTCCACAGGCGGGTGCGGGAACTGCAAAGGGACGACCCCCGCTGCACCACCTATCCCCGTTTCAAAATCCATGATGACATTGCGGCCATCGCCCTGAAGTTTCAAGGACAATGATCCCGTTCCCCAGCCCATGATTCAGGCAAGGCCGCAGAGCAATGCTCACCTGTTCCTGTAACTCGCCATCTCTCTGGGATTCGCATGTCACCTCCATGACCGGGGGGACGCCCTTTCATCTCTGGCGCTGGCGCAAAATTATTGAGAAGTCATATGGCCATCCCGCCTATTTTCTCAGCGCCCATCAGGAGTCCGGCGGCCAACCGGCACTTGCCGGGATTCTGCCCCTGGTTTCCTTTTCCCCGCCCGGCAAAGAGAGCAGACTTATCTCCCTGCCCTTCCTCGATTTCTCCGGCATTCTGGCCGATACTCCCGCCATCGAGCAGTTCCTCTTGGCAGAGGCGCTGACCCTGGCCGAAAAAATCGGCGCCGTCCATCTTGAGCTGCGCCAGGATCATCCCCTTTCCTTCCTGCAAGATACAAACTTCACCATGCCGCACCCGTACGGTCACCAGGCCCACGGCTTCAAGGTCGGCCTCCGGCGGCCCCTTCCCGGTTCAAGTGAGGAGCTGTGGCAATCCCTCGCCGCCAAGGTTCGCAATCAGGTGCGCAAGGCCCGCCATTGCCGGTGCCGCGACCGGGTGGGGGGGCCGGAGCTGCTTGCCCAATTCTATGCGGTCTTCTCGGAGAATATGCGGGATCTGGGCTCCCCGGTTCATGCCCGGTCATTTTTTGCCGAGATTCTGCACCAGTTCGGCAATCAGGCCGCCATTATCCTGGTGGAGGGAGACGAGGGCCCCCTGGCCGCCGCCCTGGTTCTGCAACTGGGCGACACCCTCTATAACCCCTGGGCCTCGTCGTTACGGGCCTTCCGCCCCTTGTGTCCCAATATGCTCCTCTACTGGCGGATGCTGGCCTATGGCTGCGAGCAGGGTCTTGGCTTTTTCGATTTCGGCAGATCAACGCCCGGAGCCCCAACCCATCGATTCAAAACACAGTGGGGCGCCGAGCCTCGCCCCTTAAGCTGGCATATTTTTTCCAGGAAGCCGCACCGCTGGAATCCTCAATGCGAGACCCTGGTTCTCGAACCCTGGAAGGGGCTTGATCTCCGCCTTTCCCGCGCCACCGGCCCCGCCCTGCGGCGCTGGATCAGCCTGTAGATCCGCGAGCAGCATAATGCAGCCCTTGTCGCACAATGGATTTCTGATCACCCTGCCCATGCCGCTGCTGGTGGTGGTGGAAGACGTGGGCTGGTGGCAGGGCCGGGATGGTTCAGCCGTCAATGAGCCCTATCGCACCGGTATGAATCGGGATCACTGCCTGGAAGACTACCGGGCCCTGCTCCTTCTGGCCCGGCATCTGCGGATGCGCGTCCAGATCTCCATGGTTCTCTGCGAGTGGGATCGCAGCGATGGGCTGCGCCATGTCCCCACCGCCACCTGGATGGGCAGGGAGTGGCGCAACCCCTGCCGATGGCAGGAGACCCTGGACGAGGCCGCCGATTTTCTCCGGACGGCCGGCAATCATCTGGAAATCGGACTGCACGGGGTGGGCCACGAATTCTGGCGGGATGGTCGGATGGAACGCACCGAGTTCCATGATCCGGGCGGCATCATGCGTCCGCCGGGGCTTGTCCGTCAGCATCTGGACGCCTTTGCCGCGATCATGGACGAAAACGGCCTGGGGCCCTTTCCCCGCTCCTTTGTCCCGCCCGCCCTCCATCACAGTTTCGGCAACGGCGACCAGTCCATGCAGGCCATTCTCCACGAATACGGCGTCCGCTATGTCACCACCATCTTTTCCCGGGCCCGTCAACACACCCCTCCGCTGCATGAAAAAATCACCTGGGAGAGTGATGTTCTGCTCGTCGAGCGCCATCCGGCCCTCACCCCCTGGAATGTCCAGGCCGCCACACCTTCCTTGCCCCCGGAAGGCCCCGTGGCCAGCCTGCACTGGAAGAATCTGCTCCATGCCGACCCGCGGCGGAATGAAGAGGTCATCGCCCGCTGGGGAGCTTTTCTTCTGGCCTGCTGCCGCGAATTCAACCGGATGGCCGCCCCGGACACGGCGGCCTGCTGGAGTCAGTTTGCCTATCACAGTCTGGCAACGATCAGACCGCGGGGTGCGGGGGTGGAGATTGATATCGCTCAGGTAGCGGAGTGCAGCGGCATACTCCCCGAATTGTACCTTAAAATCAGGGATGAGCGGCATCGGGAGTGGCAGATCAGGAACGGCATGATGGAGGTCATTGAACGGGAGGGGCCGGTGAGCCTGGTCCGGATAGGGGCTTTTTCGCGGAACCGGCCCATCTATCTGACGCCATGGAGTTCCAGGGCCTCGCCATAGACCGACTGGATTCTGGCAAAGACCCCGTGCCAGGTAAAGGGCGCGGTGATCCCGGCGATCTCCTCCTGATTGGGGGGCAAGCCGTGCATGACCCGCCCGACCTGCCTTGAGATCGCCTCGGCAAGCATGGCTTCCAGTCGGGGCCAGTCCTTGGCAAAGGGTTTATCCACCTCCTCCAGGGGGGGCAGGACAAGCATCTCCACCAGATCACTCCTCGCCTCCGCAAAAAGCGCCCGACATCCCGGAAGATTGGTGGTGACGATGCGGCAGCCGCAGGCCAGGGCCTCGAGCAGGACCAGGGGCAGACCTTCATACAAGGAGGGGAGCACGAAAAGATGGCTTCTGCCAAGGAGTTCGGCCAGTTCCTGCTGGCTCACCCGGCCATGGAGAATGACCCGTTCACCTGATTCCGCCGCCAGTGCCCGGCATTCCTCTTCCTCTACGCCGCTGCCGCTGCCGCAGAGATGGAGACGCAGGGGCAGATGGTCCAGCCTCTGCATGGCCCGCAGCAGCCAGGGAACCCCCTTGGAGCGGGACAGCTTGCCGGCATAGACCATCTCGCAGGGCGGCACCGCCGATTTTTTCGCCCCCACAAACAGCGCCTCATTATACCCGCCCCCCACCACCCGGATGCGTTCGGGCGCGATTCCGTAGAGGGTTGTGATGCTTGCCGCCTGTTCGTCATTGAGCGCCATCACCCGGTCAAGATTCCGGCAAGGGATGGTGACCCTTTCCCGAAGATGGGGGCAGTTGATATACTGACGCAGATCGGTGGAATGGCAGGTGCAGACCATGGGGAGATCGGGCAGCAGCAGCCTGGCGGTGCTGGTCATCAGCCAGAGGTGGTGGCTGTGGATCAGATCGGGTCGGAAAAAATCGACGGCTGCCTGGATTTTTTCGGCAAAGGCCTCCTGGTATTGGTCGATGGCCGCCGCGTCCAGCTCAACAAAACGGCTGCTTGCATAGGGCATGACATCGCTCATCCCGGCCACGGGAAAGGGCAGGTCGCCCCCGGAAAAGCTGAGGTAGCTGGAGTCCTGCCCTTCCAGACACGGCAGGACGGGCGCCGGCCCGGCGGGAATCCCGGCCAGCAGCATATTGCGGTGTCCGGCCCGCCGCGCCTGGTCGATGATATTCTGGAGATAGACGCCGCTGCCCGTACATTCGGGCCGTTGACTGAGGAGATGGAGGATTTTCATGGTCGGTGGGAAAAATCTATTGTGGGTGCCAGGCTGATTCGGAAGAACCTTTATTGATACCTTGCTGCCTTGGCTGAGCACGGCAATAAACACGAACCTCCCTTACCTGACGGCAAGGGAAATCTCCTGAGAGCTTTCGATTCCCGCCTCCAGATTGTCAACAATATCGTTGACCGACATATCCGGGTTCTGATTCATTTTTTGCCTATTGGTTCTTCTTTTCTTGAGCCGGTAAGGTATCTTCCGTCACAGAAGCCAGTTTTCCACAAGCAGTCCAGGCACCCTGTCGAAATGGCGGGAATTCCCGGTGACGAGGACCAGCCCGCTGGCCAGGGCGATGGCCGCAATCTCAAGATCGGCAAGGGCGAACGGGGTTCCAGCCCTTTCCAGTTCGGCCCGGATGCGGCCACAGGCATAGGCGGCCCCGCTGTCAAAACCAAGAATGGTCACGGACGGCAGGAGAATATTCTGAAGATTGGCCAGATGATAGTCCGGCCTGCTGCTTTTACAGGCCCCATAGACGATCTCCGAGACGGTGATGGTGGAGATGTGCTGCTCATTGCGGGGGATTTCCGCAAGTCTTGCCAGCAAGCCGGGGGACGGGTGTTTTTTGAAGATATTGCTGATGATGTCCGTATCAAAGAGATACATTCCGGCCTTCTCCCCCCTGCTTTCGAAGCGCCGGGAGATCACTCAAAGTCGCCGCCACCTCCTCGAAATCCATCCACGACGAGGCCACCGCCGCAAGCCCCTGTCGTTCCTGATGCTGTTCAATAATTCTCAGATCATCGAGGCTGACAATGGCCGCCACCGGCTTGTCGCGACGGGTGATAATAAATCGTTCATGGCCGTGGACACTTTTGGCGATGATTTCAGAAAGATGACTCTTGGCTTCGGCAACAGATATCCGGGGCATGGCAAACCTCCGATGAGCAAAAAAGAGGGGAAAGGCGCTGGCGCTCATTATGACTATAATGACCATAACGATACCCTTTCTCCAGAGAACTTGTCAAGACCGATGACTTTTCACCGGAACGCCTCAGAAGAACCGGGCCATTCCCTCAAACTTCCGTCACCTTGAGCGAGCGTCTGATATCGTCGGCGCCGGTGGAAGAGAGGGCATCGACAAAGGCCACCTGAAAGCTCCCCGGCATATCGCTGATTTTCACTGCCAGATCAGCGCAGAGACCGTAAAAGCCAAAGGCCGCGGCCGTGGCCTCGACAAGCCTCCCCTCCGCCACGGCGCAAAAGGCGGCGGTCACGGCGCTGAGGCCGCAGCCGATCCCCGTCACCCGGGTCATGATCGGCTGCCCGTTGCCCACCCGGAAGGTGGTGATGCCATCGGTTACGCAATCCTCTTCCCCGGAAATGGCCACGATACAGTTTTTCTCCCGGGCCATGGCCCTGGCCGCCGCCACCATCTCATCGGAGAAGGCAAGGGAGGAATCCACCCCTCTGGTTGTGATTGACGAAGAACCAAGGGAGAAGATCTCCGAACAGTTGCCGCGCAGGACAGAGACCGAGCAGTTCTGGAGAATCGTGTGAATCGCCTCGGTGCGAAATGTGGTCGCCCCCGCTCCGACGGGATCAAGGATGACCGGAATACCTCGGGAATTGGCGGTTTGAGCGGCACAAATCATGGATTGGAGCCAGTCCTCCTGGAGTGTCCCGATATTGAGAACCAGGGCGCTGGCGAGCGAGGTCATTTCTTCCATCTCGGTCAGGCAATGGGCCATGACCGGGGACGCGCCGAGGGCCAGGAGGATATTGGCGGAGCTGTTCATCACCACGAAGTTGGTGATATTGTGGATCAGTGGCCCCTTCTCCCGGATTTTTGCCAGCAGTTCAACGGTGTATGATTGCATATCCATACTCAAAACCTCTTTTTCAGATGAGACTCAACGGCGGGATACCAGCATGGGCTGGCGGAATTTTTCAGGGAGTCCGGGCCAGGGCATCGGCCAGTGCCTTCTCGACGGCCCCGTTGAAACAGGCAAAGAGAACCTTCATATCGGGATGTTCGCGCAGGAACGAAACAACGGTGGCAACCGCGATACCAGCCGCCCTCTCCACCGGATAGCCATACACCCCGCAGCTTATGGCAGGAAAGGCGAGGGACGCAAGCCCCTTTTCGGCGGCAATTTTCAGGCACTCCGCGTAACAGGAGGCAAGCAGCGCCACCTCATTGTGGCCCCCGCCCTGCCACACCGGCCCCACCGTATGGATAATATATCTGGCCGGAAGATTATATCCTTTCGTGATCCTGGCAGATCCGGTTTCACATCCGCCCAGGGTCATGCACTCCCGCAAAAGCCCGGGCCCGGCGGCCCGATGGATGGCCCCGTCCACCCCGCCGCCGCCGAGCAGGGATTCATTGGCCGCATTGACGATGGCATCCACGCAAAGGGTGGTGATATCGGCCTGCAGAATTTCAATGCAATGGTGAGGAAGCATGGTTGTCTGTGGTTTCCTGCCTGTTTCTAAACTCTTCCTGCCCATCCTCTAAGCCGCCGCCATCCCTTAACGGGCCTCGAGAGAGAGCTTGACCGATGGCTGTTCAGCATCGCTGATCGGCTCAGATGCCGCTCTGTTCAGGCGGTCTTCGGGAATTTGCGCCTCCGCTTCCAGATGACTTGCAACGGAGCCGGCACGATCGTCGGCAAGCTTGATAAAGAGCTTCTCGTCAATCTTTTCGTCCTCGGCCAGGCGGAGATACAGCTCTTCCGCCCAGCCCACGGCCTGGTCATGACTCTTGCCGCCCGGAATGATCTTGTAGAGCTGGATGCTGTCTGCCATCCGGGCAAAGCTGCCGGCCTCGCTGCTCTTCCCCTGGCGATCCTGAGCCGACCGGCGGGGTTTGATGGTCCCGGTCTCCAGGCCCTTTTCAAGCTCGTCGAGGGCGGCCTTGCCGAAGCGTTCCTTGTACAGCTTCTCCAGAACATCCTGGGTCCTGGAATCACCGAAATCCAGGGGTTCCGGGCTCTCCGCCGGGTCGGTCTTTGTCCCCAGAGCACGCTTCACCGTGCGCCGCACAGCGCGTTGCTGAAACTCCACGCCGTCAAGATCTGGACTGTACCGCCCCTGAATGACCAGATTCAGCTGGGGCCGGCTCTTCAGGGCGTCAGCGAGCTTCAGGAGTTTTTCCTGCTCCGGCGGCAGAAGCAGGGCGCTTCCCGGATCGAATGCCACCGCGTCAAAGGTTTCCGACGATCCCCCGAGCAGACCGCCCAGGGCCTGAAAGGGCGCTGCCACCGTTTTGACAATGAGATTGGTGAACATCTTCCAGAGCAGCGGCCCGATACTGAACTGAGGGTCATTCAGATCTCCGGTCACAGGAAGGCCGATATCGATGCGGCCGTTTGCGTCCTTCAGCAGGGCAATGGCCAGGTTGAGGGGAAGGCTGGTGACATCGGGATTGTCCACCTGCTCTCCCAACAACAGGTTGTCGATGACAATCTTGTTCTCTCCGATCATCCTGGAATCTTCAATGGTATAGCGAAGGTCGGCGGAAATCTTGCCGGACTGGATGAGGCGGCCCGCGAATTTACCCGAATAGGGGGAGAGATTTTTCATCTCCAGGTTGCGAAAGATCATGGTGATATCGGTGGCCCGCTTAAAATCCCCAAGGCGGATCACGCCCCTGATTTTTGCGGTGCCGTATTTATCCACATTGCCATCCATCTGCACCCTGGACTGCGCCTTTTTCTCCGACGAGAAGCCCATGACGGTGCCCTTGAGATCATGGATTCTGGTCTTGAATCCGGGCCGCAGACTTAAATCCGCGAAGACCAGATCGCCCTTCTTCACCTCCACCTTGGAGATAGAATAGGCAAGCTCATCCTCTTTGCCCACCGCCTGGATGACCTCCTCGACGACCTGGGTGGAGGCGGCAGGTTGTATCTTTTCAGGCTGGTTTTTCAAGACCCTGACAATGTTCATGCGCTGGTCTTTCTCGATGATCAACTCTCCCGTCGGCTTGACGATGATCAGCTCGCTCACGTCCAATCTGTTCGGCTCGACGGACAACCTGAACCTGGGAATCTTGAGGGTATCCCAGCTCAGGTATGGCTTTTTGACTCCGGCCTCCATCAGGATGAGCTTATCCAGGCTGAAGCTCCCCTCGTAGGAGCCCTTCTCTTTGTCCCCCGCCATACCATAGCGCAGATGCCCCTCCGATGATGTCGCTGCGGACTGCAATTTCAGGGTGACATAGGGATCCAGGTAGGGTTGAAAAGGGGTCAGCACCATCTCCTTGAGTTGCAGATCGGCCTCCACCGAAGGAATGACGGGGTTGATGATGCCCTTGACGGTGGCCCTTCCTCCCTGTTCCAGGTGAAACTGAACGGTGAAATCCATGGGAGAGGTGCCGTCAATATCGCTCATCCTCACACCAAGGCCCTTCAGACTGAGCACCGGTTTCGCGGAGTGGGTGGTCAAGTCCGACAACTCTGACTTGAAATCATCCAGTTCAAAGGACTTGACCAGAAAGCTCCAGCCAGACCCGGCATCGGGGCCGGGAGCGGCCGGGGTCGCCTTGTCAACTGGTGCCTTGGGCAGAAGAAGCTGCTGCCAGTTCAGTGCCCCCTTGGCGTCCCAGCCCACCGCAAGCTGCCCCTGACCCATGGCGATGCGGCCAAAGGTGAGGCGGTGGGCGCCCATATCGCAGCTGCCATCCTCCACCCTCAGTTTTTCTGCGGCAAACAGCGGCTCCTGGGATGTCTCCGCCTGCAAGCGTATCCCCTTCAGCTCACCTGAAAGCCCCTGCACCGCGATATTGTCGGCGGCAGCGCCCAGTTCCAGGCCAGCCCGCAGGCGCAGATCAACACCGGCAATCTCCGCCGTGAGCGGCGTCTTTCGGCTCCGTTCATCGAGGCGCAGGGCAATATTCTTCAGATCAACGGCATCGACCTGGACCTTGAACGGAGCGGTGGGCGGAGAAGGCGCCGGGTTCTTGTGCGTGGGCGGCTGTTCCGGCGACAAATCCCGGAGAAGCTGTTGCAGATTCAGAACACCGGCATCGCTGATTCGGGCATCCAGGGCGCCATCCTCCAGAAGGAGCTGGCCGACATGCACGACCTTGCCGGTGAGATCACAACTCGGCACGCTCAACTCCATTTTTTTCAGCTGGATAAAGGGCGCATCAGCATTCACAAGCTTAAGCCCCAGATCGGAGGAAGACAGACGCAGTCCCGCCAGTGCCATCTGGACGGGGGTGTGGGCGGCGCTGAAATGATAGCCGGTGGAGACAGTGAACCGGCCTGCTGGTTCCTCCAGGTTGGTCATGTCGCTCACAAATGCCCACAGGCTGGCCACCCGGATACCATTGAGGGTGAGCGTACCCTGGGAGCGCAAGGGAAAAAGCGCAAGCTCCCCTTCACCCTGCAGGGATTCTTCTCCTTCAGTGGCGGCGGCAAGATGGTATGTTCCAGGAAGATCACTGATGGTGGAAAGATCCTTTACCCGCAAGTCAAGCCCCTGCAGGGTGAACTGGGCCGGGCTGCTCTGCCGCTTATCCACGAGCGCGACCCGCCCACCCTGGATAACGGCATTTTCGAGAAGAAAAGACAGGGGGGCGGATTCGGACGGCGCGGCGGCGGGATTTTGCGGCGCCGGGGTGGCGAGCTGTGCGAAATTCATCGATCCATCGGACTCAATCACCAGATGGATCTCCGGCCCATCAAGATTCAGCTCCCGCACAACGAAGGCCCAGCGCCAGAGGCTCGCGCTCTCCAGGTCAAGGAAGAGCCTGTCAAAGGCAAGCAGGGGGAGGCCGTCTGTCTGCTCCAGCCTGAACCGTTCAAGCTCAAGGGTGAAGAGAAAGGGATTGATCCGAACCGTGCCGATCCCGGCCCGGCAATGGAGATACTTCTGGACGTATTTGGGGGCGCCCCACTGGATAATCCTGGGCGCCACCACAAAACCGGCCAATGCATAGAGGGAAATGGCAAGCACAGAAAAAATCAGGTACCTGCTGGTCAACACCTTTCGCATGACATGCTTCATGGTTCAATCCGCTGATATGATGGATGGTGAAATCCTTCCGGTTGACGCTTTATCCGACCCCGGCCTCCCCTGTTCACCGGGGGCCATAGTCCTGCGACGGAGAAAAACGGCTCCTCGCTGGTCGCCCCGGGGAATGGTTGATGAAGGGATCAGACGATGATATATAATGAGAGCAAAGGAGATCCACAACTTTTTTTCCCATTATCCCTGGTTTGATTCCACCCCGGCCCGGTGATGCCGTGAGAACCTGATCCGGCAACAAAGACCATGGACGGGAGATGGAAATAATTTTGTTTCAACACCCGCCATATTTTTTTATTATTGTCGATATCTTCGTCATAAGATATGAAATGGTTTGCCTTTAGTCTGTATAAAACCTAACATAGCAAATGATACTCGGTAAGTCACCCATCCCGTGCATCGGAGTGAGATGAATGGCATCCTGTTCCCATATACCATGGACCCTTTTCCACGTGTTTGAATCACCCTATGATGGATAAAAAATCACTCCTCAGCGCCCTGCCAAAAATTGATGAGAGTCTGGCTGATATATCCAGCTCGACCCAGTCCATCCCGGCCCGACTGGTCAAACTGGCGGTGCGCCATTGCGTCGATGCGGAGCGGCAGCGTATCTTGAATAATGATACGAGCTGCGTTCCATTGACCAGTGATCAGTGGCATAAGCGGTTTCTGGAGGCCGTTGCCGCAAAAAACCAGATGAATCTGCGGCGGGTTATCAACGGTACCGGAGTTGTCATCCATACCAATCTGGGCCGCTCACTGCTCTCCCCGCCCATGGTTGAAGCCCTGCAACGAGCCGGCGCCCATTATACCAATCTTGAGTTGAACCTCAGCACCGGCAAACGAGGCAGCAGGTACAGCCTAGTGGAAGAAATTATCTGCGACCTGACCGGGGCCGAAGCGGCTCTGGTGGTGAATAATAATGCCGCCGCCGTCCTCCTCACCATTGACTCCCTGGCCCTGGGCAAACAGGTTATTGTCTCCCGGGGGCAGCTGGTTGAAATCGGTGGATCATTCAGAATCCCTGATGTGATAGCCAAAAGCGGGGCCCATCTCATCGAGGTCGGGGCCACCAACAGAACCCACCTGGCGGACTACGAGAAGGTGATTACCGATGATACCGCCATGTTGCTCAAGGTTCACACCTCAAATTTCAAAATCATCGGATTTACCTCCGAAGTTTCCGCCGAAGAACTGGCAACCCTTGCCCATGCCCACGGCCTGCTGGCCATGGAGGATTTAGGAAGCGGCTGCCTGGTGGATCTCTCATCCTTCGGCCTGCCGCAGGAGCCCACCGTTCAGCAGATTGTCAAGTCCGGGGTCGATGTGGTCACCTTCAGCGGCGACAAACTCCTTGGCGGCCCCCAGGCCGGTCTCATCGTCGGCAGAAAATCGGCCATTGAACGGATCAAACGGAACCCCCTGAATCGAGCCCTGCGCATTGACAAGTTCACCCTTGCCTCCCTGGAGGCGGTTTTACGCAACTATTATGATCTGGATCAAGCCCTGAACACCGTGCCGACCCTGAGAATGTTGACCCAACCCATCGAAGGGATCAAGAAAAGGGCAAAGAAGCTGATGTGCCGGATCCAGCGCAGCCTGCCTCCCGGCTGCGCCATCAGCCTGCGCACCACCATGTCAAGGGTGGGTGGCGGCGCCCTGCCTGAGCACGGCCTGCCAAGCTGGGCGGTGGCCTTCCAACTCCAGCAGGGAACAATCAGCGCCCTGGAACATGGACTGCGGAAACTCCTCCTGCCGGTCATCGGCAGGGTTGAAGATGAGGTCTTTCTGCTGGACATGCGCACCGTCTCAAATGACGAGGTCCCGGAACTTGCTGATTCACTGATAACTTTCTGGCAGCAAGGAACCCTTTCGTGATTCATCATTTTCCTCTTTTTTCTGCCGCTCATAGCCTTTCACGCCATGACTTCCGGAACTTTTATCTCCCCTTTTCCAAGGTGATACAAGAGAAGATGCTGCACTCCGGGGATGTCCGGTTTCTTGAGGATGGGGAGCAGCTGGCCGACCTCCCTGACCTTGGCCTGGATCTTGCCATCCTCAGGGATCTTTTCACGACGACGGTGCAAACCCATGCCCCTGCGGGTCACGGCCAGTGCCTTTTTCTTCCTTTTTTGATTGATACCCAGCAGAGTGTGGTGGCCCTTATCACCGGACTTGCCCCTCTCTTCGTTAAAAAAGTCGGCCATGACTGGCTCACAGAGACCCGCGATACCCTGCAACAGGAATTTCTGACCCTCAAACAGGCCGGGGTGGATCTCCAAACCGGCTTGCTCAACGGTGTCCATCTGAACACCCTTTTTGACACCTGCCCGGAGGGAGAGCATATCGGCCTGGCCCTGGTGGAAATCTACCCCAAAGTTCGCACCGCAATGGAGGACATGCAGCATGTCCGACGTTCAGCGGCCACCCTGAAATCCTTCACCGGGGACCATATTCCCCTGTATCACATCGGACAATCCGTTTTCGCCTATCCCTGCCGGAATTGCGATAAAAATTCGGCGGCCGGGTTTATCCCCTTACTGGTTTCCTATCTGAAACGAGAGCAATTCAAGCGTGTCCATGTGGGATACAGCCAGGGAACAATCAGCAGGAACCCCAATCAGGACAAGGCCCCGGATCAACCCGGAACCAGTGGCCGGCAGATCCTTGACCAGGCCTGGCTCGCCCTGCAGACTGCCTGCAAACGAGGCCCTTTCAATTTCTGCACCTATCACTCCCTGCAACACGCGCAACGCCATCCCCTCTATGCCTCCCACAGAAATATCCTGGCCCGGATCAAACCCCACTGGCAGCAGCTGGATCACTTCTCGCTGGTACAAATCCATGGGGCAGGTCCCCTTGATAATTTGTACGACGAAATCATCCTGCCCCCTGGAGGTGGTACAAAAATCAAGGTCAGTGATACCGATGTCTATCTCCTGCTGCCCACCACCGACCTTCGCAAGGTCATCACCGACGTGGAGGCCATATTCCAATCATTCACCAGCCATCAACGGAACAGAGGATTTCTGTCGGCAGGGATTGCCGGGTTTCCCTTCGGTCCTTTCAGAAAAACAGAAATCCCGGCTAACTGCCGCAAGGCCCTGCTCCATGGGGAATTGCTGGGGCCGGGAAAAATAACCGTTTTTGACGCCTTAAGCCTCAATGTCAGCGGCGATATTTTCTATGGTGAGGGTGACATCCCCCGGGCCATCAAGGAGTATAAAAAAGGCTTAACCCTTGCCCCCGATGACGTCAACCTGCTCAACAGCCTTGGCGTCAGTTATGCCATGCTGAACCGGCACCATGGCGCCATTGACTGCTTTCTCAAGGCCCTGACGATCAAGCGGGACGACTTTATCTCCTGCTATAATCTGGGCCTTGAGCGCAAACTCCAGGGCAACATTGCGGCCGCGATCCAATCCTTTGAACATGCCCTGCAATGCCGGGATGAAAACGAACAGGATACCGAAAACGCGAGAGAGGAGCTGCCTCTGCAACTGGGCAAACTTTACTGTCAAACAGCAAGGTATCAGGAGACCCTGGATATTCTCCTGCCCTGGTATGCCTCAGAAAGCAGTAATCCCGGCTCCGGACGGGCGTTCCGTTATCTCGGGGAATCTTTTCATGGAGTGGGCCGGGACCAGGAAGCCATGATCTGGTTGCAGCGGGCCATCCGTTTTGATGAGTTCGACGCCGACTCCCTCAGTCTGCTGGGCGAGATCTACCTTGCAAACAATGAGGGCGATGAAATAGCCCTTAAGCTCTGCGAGAAAAGTGTCGAGTTAAACCAGATGTCTCCCCTGCTGTATCTTCGCCTGGCAAAGGCCCAGATCCAATGCGGACAGCTGGAAACAGCCAGAGAAAACCTCAAGCCCTGCCTGAGAAACAAAAAACTTCAAGAGGAGGCAGGATTCCAGATGGGTTTACTCTCCTGGAAGCAGAGGCAACGAAAAAGGGCCGGGTGCTGGTTCTCCAAGACCCTTGACCATGCCCCGGTCGGAACCGCGAGACATACCCTCGCCGGTCACTATTTAAGCGCAATTGAGACGAGAGAAATTTATTCAACAAGCAAAAAAGGACCATCCCATCATGCAGGCCATTGACCGACGACGAATCAAGAGAGAACCCAAATACTGTCTGGACAACAGCGTAGTCGGCGATTCATGGCGCATGTTCCGGATCATGTCGGAATTTGTGGACGGCTTTGACGCCCTGTCCACCGTTGATGTTCCGTTGGTTACGATTTACGGCTCAGCCCGAACCGCACCGGATAATCCCTCCTACAAATTCGCGGAAGAACTGGCGGGCAGCCTGGCACAGGCCGGATACGGCATTATCACCGGAGGGGGGCCCGGCATCATGGAGGCCGCCAACAAAGGCGCCACGGAGGTCGGCGGCGTCTCCATCGGACTCAACATCGACCTTCCCCATGAGCAGTCTCCCAACGCCTATATAAATTTCCCTCTTAATTTCAAGTACTTCTTTGTGCGCAAGGTTATGTTTATGAAATATTCCATGGCCTTTATCTGCATGCCCGGCGGCTTTGGCTCCCTCGATGAACTCTTTGAATCCCTGACCCTGGTCCAGACCCAGAGCGTCAAGCCGTTTCCCATTATTCTCATCGGAAGTGATTTCTGGGGTGGACTCCTGGCGTGGATTCGCGACCAGTTTCTCTCCCATGGAACCATCGCCAAAGATGACCTTCTGCTCATCGATGTCATGGATGACGTGGAAACCGTAGTCAACCATATCAAGAAAACCGTTGTTGTTTGAGATTTTACCCCCTTTGCTCCTCAAGGTGACATTATGGCCCAGATAGATGCTTTTTTTAAACTGATGAACGATGAAGGCGCCTCGGATCTGCATATGGTGGCAGGCCAGCAGCCGGTCCTCCGTATTCGAGGCGATATGGAACGAATAAAATTCAAGATATTTGAAAACGCTGAGCTCACAAAAATGCTCTATGAGATCTGCCCGGAAGAGAAACTCAAGCTCTTTGAGGAATCCGGAGATATCGATTTCGGCTATGAAATTTCAGGGCTTGCCCGCTACCGCTGTAATTTCTTCCAGCAGAAAAACGGGATTGGCGCTGTTTTCCGTGAAATCCCCAGTGACATCATGTCCTGCCAACAACTGGGGCTGCCCGATGTCGTCTCCCGGCTGGCGCACCTGCCGAAAGGGCTGGTCCTGGTGACCGGCCCCACCGGTTCCGGAAAGTCCACCACCCTGGCAGCCATTATTGATGAGGTGAACAAGACCCGCAAAGATCATGTCCTGACCATTGAAGATCCCATCGAGTTCGTGCACCAGAGTCAGAAATGTATTATCAATCACCGCGAAGTCGGCCGGCACACCAAGTCTTTTGCAGCTGCCCTGCGTGGTGCCCTGCGTGAAGATCCCGACATCATCATGGTGGGTGAAATGCGCGACCTGGAAACAATCGCCCTGGCCATGGAGGCGGCCATGACCGGTCATCTGGTCTTTGGCACCCTCCACACCCTGAACGCCATGAAAACCGTGGACCGGATCATCGAGATCTTCCCGGCCAGTCAGCAGGGACAGGTCAGATCGACCCTGTCGGATGCGTTGAAGGCCGTGGTTTCACAAACCCTGTTCAAACGTATCGATATGAAAGGCCGCTGTGCCGCCCTGGAAATCCTGATCGCCACCCCCGCCGTCCGCAACCTTATTCGTGAAGGCAAGACCTACCAGATTTCCTCGGTCATGCAGACCGGGAAAAAGTATGGCATGCAAACCCTGGATGATGCCATTATGGGATTTCTGGACAAAAAGATGATCAGCCCTGACACTGCGTATTCCAACTGTATGGATAAGGCCAAATTTGTTAAATTTCTGCGCAATCCTCCATCGGATTTTACCGAGGTCTGATGGAAAACCGGCGCCGGTGAACAATGATTTTTCTTGACAAAAAACAAGGCTTGAATTAATGCACAGGCATTAAATATGAAAATATATTTATGGTCCATTTATATTTGCATCTTGTTGCAAATATAGAAATTTTTTTTAAATTCTATTAAGGAGGAATGTTATGGCTTGGGATATCGTGATTGATCTGGATAAATGTGCGGGTGACGAAGAATGTGTCAACGCCTGTCCCGCTCAGGTATATGAGATGAAAGATGGCAAAGCCTTTGCGGCCAATCCTGACGAATGTCTTGGTTGCGAAACCTGTGTTGAGGTTTGTCCCGAAGGTGCCATTACCGTCACTGAAGTGTAATTTTTATTCGCCTCAGTTTGCCACAAGCCCATTCCCTTCTGGGGGAATGGGCTTGTCTTGTTTTGACGCTCCCCGTACAGTTTTTTTATAGTTGACGCCAAGATGATCAGAAGGACAGCGGTAAAGTTGAAACCAGGGGTGCCGAGACGGATTCATCTGCTCCTTGCTGCCTGCCTGTGGAGCATCGCCGGAATTTTTCTGATGACGCGGGGAATGTCCTGGCTCATGGCCAGTGAAAAGCTCTGGCTGGCACTTCCAGCAGTCATTGCCGGAAGCATCAAGTCCCTGTTCATCCTGGACAAAAGTGCCAGGAAAGGGGTGTATCGTATTCTCGCACTGGCTGACGGAACCTGCCTGGGAGCGGTCTACTCCATAAAAACCTGGTTGCTGGTTCTGGTCATGATCGGATCAGGGGTCCTGTTGCGCCACTCGTCCCTGCCCATGGAACTTCTGGGTGCAATATATACGACCATTGGCTGGTCCCTGTTTTTTTCCAGCCGCCATGCCTGGCAGGCCTGGTATTCCCTTACGAACCAGCAGAAAAAAAAATGATTCATTCGCACTCTTCTCCTGAATCACTGAACGAGGTCATCATTGACACCTCAGCCCTGGAGACCAATTTCAGAATATTACAGCAACGGGTCGGCCAGGACATCCAGATCATGGCCATGATCAAGGCCGACGCTTACGGCCATGGGATGGTTCGGGCTGCCCGGAGTTTTTCCCGGGCCGGCTGCACCAGTTTTGCCGTGGCCGAAATCGGGGAGGGCGTCGAATTACGGCAGGCCGGGATAGAGGGCCGGATTTTTGTGCTGCTCGGGTATCAAGACGCTGAGGCACAACTCTTTGTTGATTACGATTTGACTCCGGTTATTTTTGAAGATCGGGCCCTTGCACTCCTGTCACAGGTCGCGCTGCGCAATAGGCGAAAAATAGCCGTCCACCTGAAAGTCGATTGCGGCATGGGCCGGCTGGGATTCATGCCCGCCGAACTGCCAACGCTCATGACCCGTCTGGATGATTTTCCCGGAATAACCCTGGCCGGTATCATGAGCCATTTTCCCCTGGCCGATACCCCGGATTCCCGGCCCACCCTGGAGATGTACCGGCGCTTCCAATCGGCCTGCGCCTGCTGTCAAGCGCCGGGGCCGGTCTTGTGTCATATCGCCAACTCCGGGGCCGCCCTCTATTTTCCTGAAACCTGCGGCGACATGGTCCGTCTGGGGATCTCCCTCTATGGCTACTATCCCGATGGTGCCAAGGGCAAAGATCGCGACACGGGAGAACACCTGATCCCGGCCATGTCCTTTACCACCCGGGTCATTCAGGTCAAATCGCTGCCCCCCGGCAGCGGGATCAGCTATGGCCACAGCTATATCACCGACAAGGAAACACGAATTGCCGTGCTCCCGGTGGGCTACGCCGACGGATTTCTCCGAACCTTGTCCAATACGGCGCAAGTGCTTATTAAAGGACAGCGGGCGAGAATTATCGGCCGGGTCTGCATGAACCTGTGCATGGCCGACATCACCAGTATCCCCGGGGTCAATCCGGGAGACCCGGTGGTCATCCTCGGCTCTCAGGGGCATGAGACCATCACCGCCGATGAAATAGCCCACTGGATGGGGACCATTTCCTATGAAGTCCTCTGCCTCTTTGGGAACAACAATAAACGACGCTCCCTGACATCGGACCCCAAAAAAATGAATGAACACAAATGATACGGCAACAACTCAAACAACTCATTGACGCCTGTTTCGAAGAGGGGGTCAGCACCGGACTGTGGCCTGCGGATCTGGCTGGAAAATATACCGTGGAGGTTCCCAGGCAGGAAGGACATGGGGATTTTTCCACGAACCTGGCACTCCTGCTTGCCGGCAGGCTCAAGATCAACCCTCGACAAACCGCCGCCCAGCTCATCGCCCTTCTCGAAAAAGAGACGGAACTCATCGATCATCTGGAGATTGCCGGGCCGGGCTTCGTCAATATCTTTCTCAAACCAAGGGTCTGGCAGCATGTGCTTTTTCCTGTTTTTGAAGAGCAAGATCGTTTTGGCCTCTCCACCATGGGCCAGGGCCGGAAGGTCATGGTGGAATTCGTCAGTGCCAATCCCACCGGCCCCCTCAGTGTGGGCCATGGACGTCAGGCCATCCTCGGGGATGCCATCGCCCGCTTGTTGACCGCCACCGGCCATGAGGTCTTCCGTGAATATTACTTTAACGATGCCGGTCGGCAGATGCGGGTGCTGGGTGAATCCACCCGGGCCAGGTATCTGGAGCTGCTCGGACTGCCCGGCCAGTTCCCCGAAGATGGCTATCAGGGTGAGTATATCACGGACATCGCGCGCCAGATGATCGCCGAACACGGTAGCTCCCTCCAGGACCTGTCCGATGTCGTCCCCTTCACCAGCAAGGCCAGGGAGATGATCTTCAAGGACATCTCCGCCACCCTGGAACGCATGGGGATCGTCTTTGACAACTACTTTAACGAACACACCCTCTACGAAAACGGTCACATCGATTCGGTGGTGGCGGAGCTGCGGGCCAAGGGACTGGTCTATGAAAAAGAGGGCGCGGTCTGGTTCAAGACCTCTGAGCTTGGACTGGATCAGGATCGGGTGATCATTAAAAGCAGCGGCGAGCCCACCTATCGCCTGCCTGACATCGCCTATCACCGGGAGAAATTCCGCCGCGATTTTGACTGGCTGATCAATGTCTTCGGCTCCGATCATATCGCCACCGTCCCCGACGTCCTGGCCGGGGTTCGGGCCCTGGGCTATGATGATTCTAAAATCACCGTGGTCCTCCATCAATTTGTGACCCTGATCCGGGATGGAAAACAGGTGAAGATGTCCACCCGCAAGGCCACCTTTATCACCGTCGATGAGCTCCTCGATGAGGTGAGCGTGGACGTAGCCCGTTTCTTCTTTATGATGCGCAAGGCCGACAGCCAGCTCGAATTTGATCTCGATCTGGCCACCAGGGAGAGTCAGGAGAATCCGGTCTATTACGTCCAGTATGGTCATGCCCGGATCTGCTCCATCCTCCGTCAGGCGGAAGGGAAAGGGGTGCGGCGACTGCCGTTGAAAGATGTGGATATTTCTCTGCTCACGGAGCCGGAGGAGTTGCTGTTACTGAAAAGCATGGCCGCTTTCCCGGCCATGATTGAAGACGCGGCCCTCAGCCTGGCACCCCATCGGGTCATTTTTTTCCTGATAAATCTTGCCGGTCAATTCCACAGCTACTATAACAAACACAAAGTCATCACCGACAATATGGCGCTCAGTCAATCCCGACTCTGTCTGATGGAGGCCTTGCAGAGAGTTCTGGGCAACGGCCTCCATATCGTCGGCTTGAGCGCGCCGGAAGAGATGTAGCCCAACGCGAAAAAAGTGACAGGTTCCCCTTTCCGTTTCGTCGCTTACAGATTATTCTCCTGTTTTTTCACCAGGAAATAATCGGTCAAAGGCAGGGATCCCCTTCCTCGGGGTTAGCCCTTTCAATACTCCTGGTATTCTGTTACAAGGGCCTATCCGGTTTGATTGTGGCAGATTGATCAGACGGCATCCCCCAGAAGCACAAGGAGCACCAGACCATGATCCGGAACGCCCGTATGGATGACATCAAAACCATTCATGCCATGTTGAATCACTTCGCAACCAAGGGACTGCTCCTGGGTCGATCCATCAGCTCTCTCTATGACCATCTTCGCGACTTTCTCGTCCTCACCGACGAATCAGGACAGATCCTTGGTGTTGCGGCCCTCCAGATAAGCTGGGAAAATCTTGCTGAAATCCGCTCACTGGCGGTTCTTGAGGCCGTTCAGGGGCGGGGATACGGTGCCCAACTGGTGCAGGCCTGCCTTGCCGAGGCAAAAAGGCTGGAGATAGAAAAAATATTTACCCTGACCTACCAGGCGGTTTTTTTCCGGAAACAGGGGTTTATCGATATTGACAAACACCAGCTCCCCCACAAGATCTGGAGTGACTGCCTGCACTGCCCCAAATTTCCTGACTGTGATGAAGAGGCTCTGATCTTCACCATGCAATAAAAATAATACCACAGAAGAATTGATATGATCGGAACATTACTGACAAAGGTATTCGGCAGCAATAATGACAGGGCGCTCAAACAGATCCAGCCCCTGGTCACGCAGATCAATGCCCTGGAAGAGGCCCTGCTCCCCCTGGATGACGCCCAACTTGCCGCCAGAACCCCGCTTTTCAGAGAACGGCTGGCCAACGGCGAACCCCTGGACCATCTCCTCCCGGAATCCTTCGCGGTGATGCGGGAGGCGGCAAAACGAGTCCTGGGTGAGCGCCATTACGACGTGCAGCTCATCGGCGGGGTCATTCTCCATCAGGGCAAGATTGCCGAGATGAAGACCGGCGAGGGCAAGACCCTGACCTCCACCCTGCCCGCCTACCTCAATGGCCTCACCGGGAAAGGGGTGCATGTGGTCACGGTCAACGATTATCTGGCCGCCCGCGATGCGGAGTGGATGGGTAAGGTCTTTCAATTTTTAGGGATCAGCGTCGGCAAGATCATCCATGGCATGGACGATACCGCCCGCCGTGAAGCCTACGCGGCGGATATCACCTACGGCACCAATAACGAGTTCGGCTTTGATTATCTGCGCGACAATATGAAATTTTCCATGGAGGAGTTCTGCCAGCGCGGCTTCAACTATGCCATAGTCGATGAGGTGGACTCCATCCTCATCGATGAAGCCAGAACCCCGCTGATTATCTCCGGCCCCGCCGAAATCTCCACCGAACTCTATGACAAGGTGGATGCGATCATGTCCCATTTCCACCCGCAAGAGCATTATGTCGTGGACGAGAAGGCCCGGCAGGTCGCCCTCACCGATGAAGGCGTGGCCCTGGGCGAGCAGCTCCTGGAGATCGAAAACCTCTATGACCCGTCGAGCATCGAGCAGCTCCACCATCTGACCCAGGCCCTGAAGGCGCACACCCTTTTCCAGCGGGATGTTGACTATATCGTCACCCAGGGCGAGGTCGTCATAGTCGATGAATTCACCGGCCGCACCATGGAGGGTCGGCGCTACAGCGAGGGCCTGCATCAGGCCCTGGAGGCCAAGGAGCATGTCAGCATCCAGAAGGAAAATCAGACCCTGGCCTCCATCACCTTCCAGAATTATTTCCGGATGTACGACAAACTCTCCGGCATGACCGGCACTGCCGATACCGAGGCGGCGGAGTTCAAGAAGATCTATGACCTCAGCGTCGTCATCATGCCCACCAACCAGCCCATGATTCGCAAGGATTACGCCGATGTGATCTATAAAAATGTGGCGGCCAAATATCGGGCGGTGGTGCAGGAGATCAAAAACCTCCATGAAAAAGGGCAGCCGGTGCTGGTGGGCACCATCTCCATCGAAGTCTCCGAACAGATCTCGGAGATGCTCAAAAAAGAGCAGGTGCCGCACGAGGTTCTCAATGCCAAACAGCATGATCGCGAGGCCGAGATCATCGCCGGCGCCGGACAGCTGGCCAAGGTGACCATTGCCACCAACATGGCCGGACGCGGCACCGACATCAAACTTGGGCCCGGTGTCTGCGAGGTGGGCGGACTCCATATCCTCGGCACCTCCCGCCATGAATCCCGACGCATCGACAACCAGTTGCGGGGCCGCTCGGGCCGACAGGGCGACCCCGGTTCATCGCGGTTCTACCTCTCCCTGGAAGATGATCTGCTCCGCATCTTCGGATCCGGGCGCATCTCGGGGATCATGGACAAGCTGGGGATGGAGGAGGATGAACCCATTGAACACAACATGATCTCCAAGGCCATTGAAAATGCCCAGAAGAAGGTGGAGGGACATAACTTTGATATCCGCAAGCACCTGCTGGAGTATGACGACGTCATGAACAAGCAGCGCGAGGTGATCTACCGCCAGCGGCGCGAGGTTCTGGCCGGTGAAGACCTGGTCAATGTGATCAAGATTATGATTGCCGATCTGGTGGACAGCGTCGTCGAGGAATTCTCCCAGGATCGACTGGCCTCGGAGGACTGGAACTGGCAGGATTTTGACCAGCGCATCCTCGACACATTTAATATTGAGTCGGGCTGGGACGCTCACGATCGAACCGGCCTGAACACAGAGAGCTTTCGCGACAAGCTCAACACAATGATCGAGGGCGCCTATGCCGCCCAGGAACAACGCAACACCATTCCGGTGCAGCGTCATCTGGAACGGGTGGTTCTGCTGCAGATGGTGGACACCCTGTGGAAAGAGCACCTGTTGGCCATGGATCACCTGAAACAGGGCATCGGACTGCGGGGATACGGCCAGAAGAATCCCTTGATTGAATATAAAAAGGAAGGCTACAATCTGTTTCTGCGCATGATTGAAATGGTCAAGGAACAGACGGTTTCCACCCTCCTGCGGGTCCATGTGGTTCAGGAAGACGAGGTCGAACGCCTGGAAGAGGAGCACCGCAAACGTCAGGCCCAGGAGATTCAGCTCAATAAAGGGGCTGCCGGGGTGGTGGAACCGCCACCCCCTGCCCGGCAGCGAAAACCCGCTCCCCGTGAAGTTGAGAAGATCGGGCGCAACACCGATTGTCCCTGCGGGTCCGGGAAAAAATATAAAAAATGCTGCGGTCAGCCCAGATAGAGCCCAATTCCCGCAGGCAGAGACAAGGGGTAAGGAGCGCCATTCCAGGCGAGGGAGTGATACTCACTCTGGATACGGCAATTCCTGCCCGCCAGGAAGCTTATAACAATCCCCATTTATCCATGAAAGGAGTACGCAGATGGCGAAACACATAGCTGTTCTCACCGCGGGGGGAGACTGTCCCGGTCTCAACGCCGCCATTCGCGCCATTGGCAAGGGCGCCATGAATACCAATATGCGGGTCATCGGGTTTCGCGATGGATTCCGGGGATTAATGGAAAATCGCACCATCCCCCTGGAGGGTGAAGCAATGATGGGTCTGCTCACCCTCGGCGGCACCATCCTTGGCACCAGTCGTGACAAACCGCACAAGATGCCGGTGGGCGGAACCCTTATGGACATGACCGATGTCATTGTCGACAACTACCATCGCCACCATCTTGACGCCCTGGTCTGCATCGGCGGAGGCGGCACCCAGAAAAACGCCTACCGTCTGGCCCAGAAAGGACTGAACATCATCACCCTGCCCAAGACCATCGACAATGACGTGGCCATGACCGATATTTCCTTCGGCTTTGACACCGCCCTCTCCATTGCCACCGAGGCCATTGACCGGCTCCATTCCACGGCCCACAGCCATCATCGGATTATTGTGGTGGAGGTCATGGGCCATAATACCGGCTGGCTGGGACTGGGCGCCGGCCTGGCCAGCGGCGCCGACGTCATCCTGATCCCGGAAATCCCCTACGATATCCAGCTGGTGGCCAACGCCATCCATCGACGACAGCACCGGGGCCGCAATTTCAGTATTGTTGCCGTTTCTGAAGGGGCATTATCCGTGGAAGAAAACACCATTTTGACGGCCCTTCGCCTGAAAAAAGAGGAGGCCAAGGCCAAAGATGACCGGAAAGAGATGAAACAGGTCCTGGAGGACCTGGCCGCCTTCGAGGCGGGACGAACCAATCACACCCTGAACCTTGCCCGCTCACTGGAGGCCTTGACCGGCCTTGAGGCACGCCTGACCATCCTCGGCCATGTCCAACGGGGCGGGACCCCCTCCGCCTCTGACCGGGTTCTGTCCACCAAGCTTGGCACGGCCTGTATCCAGTTCATTGAAGCGGGAACTTTTGGAGTCATGGTGGCGGTGCAGGGGAACAAGGTGGTGACCGTTCCCCTGGAAGAGGTGGTGAATAAACGAAAAGTTGTGCCCCTGAATCATGACTGGATCGAATCGGCCCGGAGTGTGGGGACCTGCCTCGGCGACTGCCGGGAAGCTCTTCCCAAGGCCAAGGCATCCCGATAAGGAAAGGCCGTCAATCTGCCCTTA
>JACDZF010000262.1 GCA_013426795.1 Desulfocapsa sp.
GCCGACCAGTAACAACACATTATGAATACTGCGCTCCAGTCGGAGCAACTATATTGCCCAAGGCGGCGCGCGCCTCCCACGGACCCTGCAAACCAGTTCGAACCCTGATGGCGCGCGCTCGCTCTTTGGGCGTTCGTTAGGCGATTCTTGATTCAGTTGGGGGCAACCGTGGTCTGTCCCCTATTACTCCCCGGGGTTGGCAGCGTGGCTGTTCATGCCAATAGTATAGCTGCCAACGCGGACGACGGCTGAGATCAGCCGCCGTCGGGTGCGCGATGACTCAGGTCGGCGCTTGTTTCTATTACTATTTAGTCCAACGTTTAGCCTAAAGCGGCGCGCGCCCCTGATGACCTTGCCAATTAGCAGGACACCTGTGGCGCGCGCTCGCTTTTGAGGCGAAGGTTAGGCTCTTTATCCCTGGGGCAAAAGGCAAGATCTGACCCCACCGCGTTTGCGCATCACAATTACAAAGCATATTTTAGTAAAATTATCGGAATGAGCAATATTGTTAAAATATACGTGATTCTAAGTGATTGAGCGAATGTTGCTCGCCTTATGGCAATCTCAATGTGGTAAAACGCTTTAGATTTTTCCGCATCTTGCTCGTCATCTTGAGAAATAGATTTAAATGGAGAGGCAGAAATATCAAGACTACGAAGCAGAAACGAAGCGACAACAACGTATGCAATTAATTCAATTGATAGTGATAAATTGACTATCCAGTGATTCTTGCTGGAAAGTAGAACCCCTAAGACGACAAACATCACTGATATGTGGGTAAGTAATGCACTGCTCTTGGAATCGACTACATCCATATCATAGAAGATGCTTTTAATATCTCTGATTTCATCCCTTATAGCGAAACGCCTTGATTCTCTTTGAGGATCAATTTGATACCAGCGCTTAATTAAATTGTCGAGCGCATCAAATGTATTCTTAAGAATCATTATCTTTAGCTAGTTGATTTCACAGGGTAATTCAGGGAATGGTTTACTCAATCGAGACCGGCCTCACGTTGAATTAAGTATACTGCTCCCGGGCCTCCCGCATCTATTTTTCCGTGAACTACGAAAACTCGTTACCGTAAAGTCAGCAAGAGCATCATGGTAAATGTTGTCCGCGGGACTATTGAGCCTAACGTGAAGGCCAAGGCGGCGCGCGCCACCGATGAACTTGCAAACCAGCACAACGCCCGTGGCGCGCGCTCGCTCTTTGGCCGAAGGTTAGGCATTTTTTTAGTCACAGCGAATACCGTGGTCTGTCCCGAATGGCACTAAGTTAAGCAGAAAATCATTTTAGAACAATAGCTTACAGTGCTAATAATCGTGCGAAAACGCGAAAACAATCAAGCTCTACTCAACAAAATCAAAGAGATAGCAATTTTCTCTCGATAAATTTTTGACTCCAAGTCATCAGCAATCCGCTGTTTTATATATAAAAAGACCTTAACTTAGTGCCATTCTGGTCTGTCCCCGGTTTCGCTGTTTAGTCACAGCGAATACCGTGGTCTGTCCCCGGTTTCGCTGCTACTACCCTAAAAAGCCCATTCGCAAATCGTAGATGTTTGACCAAACGATGAGGCGGCATTTATCGTTGGAATATCATTCCATTTATATCCATTTCCCACAACAATGTGCAAATAATCTTCATCAAAAGGAAGTCCAGAATTTGTGGTATATTGGGCATTATCAGGTTGTGCTGGCTTCCAATTCGAGTAATTCAAAGGTTCATTAGTTACCCATCTCCATACTCCTTCTGTAACTTCATCTGTAGCTCCCAACCAAGCCTCTTGATATGGAGATAAACTAGCAAGGTTAGCTACGAAAGTCTGTTCCCCAGATGAAGTTACTACAACAAGATTGCCACCTTTCTTCTCACAAAAAGCCTTCGCTTGATGCCAACCCATCGACTGATCATAACGTTTATAGTAATGACCGCCATATTGAACAAGGCTAGAATTAGCCTCCGCAATATTTAATACAGCCATACAGGTTATGGCTACAGTAGTGAACTTATTTTTCGTGTTCATGGTAACCTCTTACATATGCTGGCCTAACGTTCAGGCCAAGGCGGCGCGCGCCACCACTGAACCCGCAAACCAGCGCAACGCCCGTGGCGCGCGCTCGCTCTTTGGCCGAAAGTTAGGCATTGGTTGGCCTTTCTCGGTTCTGGAATTAAGTAAACTGTCACCGGAACCCCACCGGAACCCTTTCATTGCCGCGCCAAATAGTTAAGCTGTTCACGGAATTTAGTAAGGGTTACGACGCGCCATCCGAAACCGGCCGAAGAGTCATTTCTGGCCAAAACCTAGCGCTCAAGTCCTCATAAACTTTTGTCAACGCCCAACTCGGAAGTTGAGATGTTTCTCCGGCGGTGTTCCATTGCAGCAAGCCAACGTAATAATGAGGATACCTATAGGATACTGGATTCATTATTGACTGCTCTAGGGTGCCGAGATTGTCGTCGCGAAATGGATCGGTGGCCGCAAAGTGGGCAGCTACCTTGTTGCGCCAATGACAAATGTCAGGAACTGCGGTGCGGACGTAATCGGTACAGTGGTTTCGAATAGTTTGTCTATTGCTCGGATCAGCTAAGGCGTCTGATTTCCAGGTGTTTAATGTCATAAGTTCAACCAAGGCGACAAGCCTAAGGTAATTGACCAATGTCACGGAAAACCAGTTGAATGCGCAAGGCACAAGGTCGGGCACGTCGGCAAGAGTATGAAGCACTACGTGGGGTGCATATGGATCGTTAATTACATATTGGCGCTCAAGTTCGCGGACAGAGTCCGCAAGTATTTTCAGACCGACGTAGTTGGACTTGAACGCCTGATAGTTATTGAAAGGCGGATCTGCCGTATCAAGGGAAACGCCTCGCTGATGATCTAGAATGATTGTTTGTGCTTGCATTTTTAGAGCCTAACGTATAGCGTTAACCGGCGCCCGGCCGCAACACCCGCAGCAACCCA
>JACDZF010000263.1 GCA_013426795.1 Desulfocapsa sp.
CCGTTGTGATGAAGGCCATGGGTTTCAATATTGACGATCTGGCAGATGCCAGAGACCGGGAAAATGTCAGCCAGCATCATTACTCCGCCTTTCCTGGCCAATATTTGCATTATGCGAATTTATCAATGATCTGTTTCAACAAAAATCAGCAAGGTTTGCTCTGAAGCGATCCTTTTCGGCTTTCCTGGTTCTATCATCTGCAATGGGATTTTTAGTGCTTTACAGATTGTTTTCTTGTTTTTTTTGCAAGAATAGAATCTGCAAAAGGCATTTATCGCGTTCATCGGGGTTAGGTGTTTACGAGACCATCAACCTTGGAAGAGGTCTTTCGGCAGATGGATGACAGTCGAGCCAAAGACAAGCGCCCATTGGATCTGCCGCCACCAGGCAGAGTGATGGGTATTGTGACAAAACAGAATGAAGGAACTCTGGTTCTTTTTTCGTTCCTTTCTATCCAGGCCGTATCTGTTTTTTTTCAGTAGCGGAAAAAGATTCACAACACGATAAGGGAAATGAAATGGCAAATTACAGGGGCACCGACGGCAACGACACTCTGATTGGCGGGGACGGCAATGATACTCTTGAGGGCCTGGGCGGCAATGATGCTCTTGATGGCGGAAGCGGTGACGATATACTCTGGGGTGACAACGAGGATCCCGAGATTCCACGAACCGGCAACGACACACTGAGGGGCGGGGATGGCAATGACAGTCTTTGGGGTGGGCGCGGCAACGATAGTCTTGATGGCGGAAGCGGTGACGATATACTCTGGGGAGACAGCCGTGATGACCCAGGATTCGGCAACGACACACTGAGGGGCGGGGATGGCAATGACATGCTTGAAGGTCAAGAAGGTAACGATATCCTTGATGGAGGCAACGGCGACGATCGCCTTTATGGTGACGAAGGTAATGATCTCCTCCAAGGCGGCAGGGGTGTCGATTATCTTGCTGGGGGTGGCGGTGGTGATATCTATACTTTTAATCTGGGTGATGGACAGGATGACATCGATGATATCGACACCGATCCAGAGAATCTGGATACGATCCGTTTTGGCGCTGGAATAGCTGCGACTGATATCACCTTTGTCCGGAGCGGATGGCATCTGATCCTGGGTATTGCCGGCTCCAGCGACCAGATAACAATTAAATTCTGGGGCCGAGGATATATAATTGAACTGGTAGAATTTTTCGACGGCACAACCTTGGATGCAGAGTATATAGCCACTCAAGTGAGCGCACTTTTGCTTGGTACGGAAAACGACGACTATTTGGGTGGCTGGATAAATGACACCATACGAGGCCTGGGTGGCAACGACTTCCTCTATGGATATAAGGGCAACGAAGTTCTGGAAGGCGGTACTGGCAACGATACCCTTGAAGGAGGTGATGGCAGCGATACCTATATCTTTAATTCGGGTGATGGCCAGGATCAAATAGGTGAAGGTGGATCCATGACTGGGACTGTGGACACCATCCGCTTTGGCACAGGAATAGCTGCGGCTGATATCACCTTTGCGCGGAGCGCATGGGATCTGATTGTGGGTATTGCCGGCACCAGCGACCAGATAACGATTCTGCATTGGGGCGTTAATGAACAATTAGGAATCGAGCGGTTTAAGTTTGCCGACGACACAATCTGGGATACGGAAGCCCTCGATACTCGAATTTATTCAATACCTCTTGTTGGTACCGCAGGCAACGATGAGATGGAGGCCTGGAGGTATCAAGTAAATCAAACCCTGCAAGGCCTCGGCGGCAACGATACCATTTGGGGGTATGATGGCAATGACATCCTGCAGGGTGGAACCGGCAACGATACCCTGAAAGGTATGTCCGGCAACGATACCTATATCTTTAATTCGGGTGATGGCCAGGATCTGATACACGATTATTACTTTTCGCATTCGGTCGGTGAGAACACCGTGGACACCATCCGTTTTGGGACAGGGATAGCTTCGGCTAGTATCACCTTTGCCCGCAGCGGATTGGATCTGATCCTGGGTATTGCCGGCACCAGCGACCAGGTGACAATTCAGAACTGGGGCTCTGGAATCAGCTATCGGATCGAACGGATTGAGTTTGCCGGAAGCACAGCCTGGGATCAGGATTATATCACGACTCAAGTCGCGGCTCTATCCCCGGTGGGCACTAATGGCAACGACTCTTTACGGGCGTGGAGAAGTGTAAATGACACACTGCGAGGTATGGGCGGCAACGATACCCTTTTTGGAGCTAACGGCAATGAAATTCTGGATGGCGGAACCGGCAACGATAGCCTCAAAGGTGAAACCGGCAACGACACCTATATCTTCAACTTGGGTGATGGCCAGGATGGAATCTATGATAATGATCGTACGGCAGGGAATCTGGACACCATCCGTTTTGGCACTGGAATAGCTACGGATGATATCACCCTTGTTCTCAGCGGAAGGGATCTGATCCTGGGTATTACCGGTACCAGCGACCAGATAACGATTCTGAATTGGGTCAACGATGATCGTATCGAACGGATTGAGTTTACCGGCGGAACAATCTGGGATGAACAAGATATCGAAGATCGAATCGATATGACACCTGGTCAGGACCTAATCCTTACCGGAACAAGTGGTAATGACACCCTGACCGGTGGGCTTGGCAACGACACCCTGATCGGCCTTGCCGGTAACGATACCTTGATTGGGAATGCCGGCAACGACAGCCTGAATGGGGGCATAGGTGCGGACACACTGCGTGGCGGCGCAGGCAATGACATCTACGTTGTAGATAACACCGGCGATATCGTCACCGAGCAGGCCAGTGCGGGAACTACTGACACGGTAAAAAGTTCCATCACCTATACCCTGGGCGCCAATGTCGAGAATCTGACCCTGACCGGGACTGATGCCATAAATGGAACCGGAAATGAGTTGAACAATATCCTTACCGGAAATAGCGGAGCCAACACCCTGAATGGCGGCATAGG
>JACDZF010000016.1 GCA_013426795.1 Desulfocapsa sp.
AGGTGAAGAGAACTTATAAGTCAGAAACGACTACTGGTGATTCTCAGGAGTGGGAGTGCTTTTAGGTTGTGTTGATCCAAAGACATTGAATGACAGGTAATAATCTCGACTGCAGATGGCGGCAATGATGACTGGCCATTGCAGTCGAACTTTTTTTAGCTTCAAGGAGAGTCCCTCATGAATCTTGTTCCCATGGTAGTCGAACAAAGCCCACGGGGTGAGCGTGCTTTTGATATTTATTCACGCCTGCTTCGAGAGAGAATTATATTCCTTGGAACATCCGTGGGTGATGAAGTGGCCAGCTCAATTATCGCCCAGATTCTCTTCCTCGAGGCAGATGATGCTGAAAAAGATATAACCTTTTACATCAACTCGCCCGGTGGATCCGTAACAGCCGGCATGGCCATTTATGATACAATGCAGTATGTAAAATGTGATGTTTCAACCTTGTGCATGGGCCAGGCTGCTTCCATGGGCGCGCTCCTCCTCGCTGCTGGAGCCAAAGGCAAGCGGTATGCCCTGCCCAATTCGCGGATTATGATCCATCAACCCATGGGTGGATTTCAGGGTCAGGCCACGGAGATTGATATTCATGCCAGAGAAATTCTGCGGATGCGCGATGATTTGAATCGGATTCTGGCTCATCATACCGGACATCCCATCAAAAAAATCAAGCTCGACACCGACCGTGATAATTTTATGAGTCCCGTCGAGGCCAAGCAGTATGGTCTCATTGATGAAGTCTTGCTGAAACGAAAAGGTGCGGCAGAGGAGGAAAAAGATGGCCAATAAGAAGAGTAAGGAATTCCTCTCCAGTTGTTCTTTTTGCGGGAAAAGTCAGGAGGAAGTGGGCAAGTTGATTGCCGGCCCGGATGTCCATATCTGTGATGAGTGCATAGCCCTGTGCAACGACATTATCCGTGATGAAGAGAAAAACGCAGATGCCCAGAGTGATGGCGTAAATTCATCCGCCCTCAAGCCGATGGAGATTAATGATCATCTGAACGAGTATGTCATTGGTCAGGAATTTGCCAAAAAGGTTCTCGCCGTAGCCGTACATAACCATTACAAACGAATTGACGCGCCCTCCGATGATGGTCAGGTTGAACTGCAGAAGTCCAATATTATCCTGATTGGTCCCACGGGCAGCGGAAAGACGCTGGTCGCCCAGACCATGGCTCGAATTTTAAATGTCCCTTTTTGCATGGCCGATGCCACGACCTTGACTGAAGCCGGTTATGTGGGAGATGATGTCGAGAATATCCTGGTCAACCTTCTGCAGGCTGCCGATTATGATATCCGACGTGCCGAGAGGGGAATTATATACATTGACGAAATTGATAAAATTGCCCGGAAGTCCGACAGTCCTTCATTGACTCGTGATGTCTCCGGCGAGGGAGTGCAGCAGGCCCTGCTCAAGATCATTGAAGGGACGATTGCCTCCATTCCTCCCAAAGGCGGGAGAAAACATCCCCAGCAGGAACTGGTGAAGATCGATACCACCAATATACTTTTTATCTGTGGCGGCGCTTTTGTTGGTCTGGACAAGGTGGTGAAGCGGCGGGGCGGCAAGAAGTCCATAGGTTTTGGAGCCAAGGTAACGATGGATGATAAAAAAAATATCGGCGAGTTACTGGCCAGCGTTCAGCCTGAAGACCTTTTAAAATTTGGACTGATCCCGGAACTGGTAGGGCGTCTGCCGGTTATTGCTACCATGCAGGAGCTGTTGGAGGCCGATCTGATTCGCATCCTGCGTGAGCCAAAAAATGCCTTGATCAAACAGTATCAGCGTCTTTTTGAACTGGAAGGGATACAGCTCTCTTTTACGGAAGGGGCCCTGACGGCCATTGCCCGTAAGGCCCTGGAGCGTAAATCGGGGGCAAGGGGATTGCGCTCGGTGTTGGAGGCAGCCATGCTCGATGTCATGTATGAACTGCCTTCCCGCGAGAATGTTGAGGAGTGTGTGATCAGCGAGCAGGTTATCAATGACGGCGAATATCCGGTGATTCTGTACCGGAGTGCCGGTGAAAAAAAGATGCAGAATGCCTGATTGACAAGGAAGTTCACAACTCCTTAAACATTTTAAGTCGGATAACCCTCCGGCATGTCCGGTTGAGGAAAAGCCATGGAAGAAAGAGAGACCAGATTATACCCGCTTATGCCCTTGCGTGATATCGTGATCTTCCCCCATATGGTGGCACCACTGGTGGTGGGAAGATCACGTTCAATACTTGCCATGGAAGATGCCATGGAAAAGAGAACTGAGATCTTTCTGGTGACCCAGAAAGAGTCAAAGGTTGACGATCCAGCCGAGAATGAAATCCACTCCGTTGGAACCCTGGCGGTGGTGATGCAGTTGTTGCGCCTGCCGGACGGAACGATCAAGGCCCTGGTGGAGGGGAAAAAACGAGCCCGGATTGTATCCTTTGTCCCCAATGAGACCTTTATGCAAGTGGAGGTGGGGGAGATACTGGAGGCAGAAGAATCCGATGGCAAGGTGCTGGCCTACGAACGAGAGTTGCGGAGAATCTTCGATGAGTTTTGTGAGAATACCAAGAAGCTTCCCAAAGAGGTTGTGAAGTCGGTAAATAATATTGAAAATTCCAGCAAGCTTGTGGATGTAATTTCCGCCCATCTCCCCCTGAAGACCGAAGAGAAACAGGAGGTACTTGAGTGCGACGTATTGGCCTTGAGGATGGAAAAGGTTGTGGAGTTCATCAAGCGTGAGATTGAGATCTTTGAGTTGGAAAAAGATATCAATGAAAAGGTAAAAAAACGCATGGGTAAGATTCAGCGAAATTATTACCTTGGAGAGAAGGCCCGGGTCATCCAGCGGGAGATGGGTCAGAATGAAGACGGGCTTGATGAGATAGCCGAGCTTGAGGAAATTGTTAAAAAGAAGAATCTGCCGGTGATCGCTCGTGAGAAAGTGACGAAAGAATTGAAAAAACTCAGGAACATGCCGCCAATGTCGGCTGAGACCACCGTCGTTAGAAATTACATAGATTGTATTGTCAGTCTGCCCTGGAAAAAGAAAAGCAAGGCGGCCATCGATATCAATAAGGCTGAGGTGATCCTCAATGAGGATCATTATGGATTATCCAAGCCAAAGGAACGTATCCTTGAGTACCTTGCGGTGCAGGCCCAGGTAAAGAAGATCAAGGGCCCAATCCTCTGTCTGGTTGGCCCTCCAGGGGTGGGCAAGACATCCATCTGTAAATCCATTGCCCGGGCCATGAACCGTAAGTTTGTTCGTCTTTCCCTGGGGGGAGTCCGTGATGAGGCCGAGATTCGGGGTCATCGACGGACCTATATCGGAGCCATGCCGGGCAAGATAATCCAGTCCATGCAGAAGGCGGATGTGATCAATCCGGTGTTTTGCCTGGACGAAGTGGATAAGATGAGCACCGATTTCCGCGGCGATCCATCCTCCGCCCTCCTGGAAGTCCTTGACCCCGAGCAGAACAACGCCTTTAATGATCATTACCTGGACATTGATTATGACCTGTCCGAGGTCTTTTTTATCACCACCGCCAACAATCTGCATGGAATTCCTCTGCCCCTGCAGGATCGCATGGAGATAATCCGGCTGAACGGCTACACGGAAGGGGAGAAGCAGAAGATTGCCGAGGGCTACCTGATTCCCAAACAGCTTGAAGCCAACGGCTTTCAGCAGGACGATATCCAGATAAGCGATGGCGGGATTCTGGAGGTGATTCGACGCTACACCAAAGAGGCCGGGGTGCGGAGTCTGGAGCGGAATCTGGCCTCGTTGTGTCGCAAGATTGCCCGGGATCGGTTGAAGAAAAAATTAAAGGACAAGCATTACCGCCTCACCGCCCAATCGGTGGTCAAATTCTTAGGCACCCCGGTTTACCGTTTCGGGCTGGCTGAGGAACGTGATGAGATTGGCTTGACCACCGGGCTTGCGTGGACCGAGGTGGGTGGCGAGTTGCTTCAAATCGAGGCTACGCTCATGCCTGGCACCGGCAAGTTGACCATCACCGGCAAGCTCGGGGATGTGATGCAGGAGTCCGCCCAGGCGGCCCTGAGCTATGTCCGTTCCCGCGCCTTAAGGTTGGGTCTGGAGACGGATTTTTATCAGAAGCTTGATATTCACATCCATGTCCCGGAAGGGGCAATTCCAAAGGACGGCCCATCCGCTGGAGTAACCATTGCCACAACCCTGGTGTCGGCCCTGCTCAAGGCACCGGTACGTCATGAGATTGCCATGACCGGTGAGATTACCCTGCGGGGACGAATTTTACCCATTGGCGGGCTCACCGAAAAACTGCTGGCTGCAAAGCGCGGCAATATTACCCATGTCCTGATTCCCAAGGAAAATGAACGCAATCTTGAAGATGTTCCTTTCAATATACGGAAGAGTTTGGTAATAGATTGCATGGAACACGCCGACGATGTCCTTGAAAAGGCCATAGTCCTCCCGGAAGGTGAGACCCTGTTCAAGAATGTACCGACCCTGGGAGTGTATGGTGATACCCCCTTTGCCGCAGATTTGTCAGGAGAGAATAGTCAGCACTGATTCTTTTTTGTTGACCATCATTGAGTTTTTTGTTATTCAGATGCTCCATTGATTTAGCGGGCGGTTAGCTCAGCTGGGAGAGCATCGGCCTTACAAGCCGAGGGTCACAGGTTCGATCCCTGTACCGCCCACCATGTACTGAAGTTGTTTTGGAGTGGTAGTTCAGTTGGTTAGAATGCCGGCCTGTCACGCCGGAGGTCGCGGGTTCGAGCCCCGTCCGCTCCGCCAATAACCATGTCAGGGGGTTAGATTTATTTCTAACCCCCTTTTTTTTGTCCAATAAGTATTCCCCCCAACATCGTTGCTGATGTTGTCTCCTTTTTTTCCCAACATCCAGCGGGAATCGTCAATTTTTCCACCATCGCAGAGTTTTACATCGAGTAAATTTGTTTTATAACCACCGGCTGCGCCGGAGGCGTAATAAGCGAACCTTTCAAGGCGGCAAATTATTGAATTTTTAAAGCATTATATTGTTTTTAGGAAAAAATAATCTGAACACGAAACCTATCCCGTTCATCGCGGGTAGACAGGTTAGGTGACCACCATTCTGTGGTCAGACAACCTGTCTTGATGAGTGTAAGATGCTCGACACAATGATCTTCCTTCTGGAGACATGAACAGTTTTGGTCGGCATGAATTGGCCTTTTGCTTTATTTTATGGTAAACGATTATAAAACGGATGGAAAACCATGGAAAATAATTGTCTTAACGGGCATGGAAACAGTCTCCACGGCTGCTTTCTGACTGACCCATTGAAGAGGACGCTATTTAGGGCAGATTTTCCATGTTAATCCTTTGTGCAAATGCCAGAGCTTTTATCATGGCAAGGTGATTCAGCACTATGATTCTCATGACCAATTATTGTCAAAATTTATGATTGATCAGTCGCAACATTTTTTTATTCGACGCTGTGTCAGCGATATCCTCAACGGACTCAGTGATGGCCTGACGCATTTCTCCGGAACAAGCCGCGCGGCAGTCATTTTCGCCATGCAGCAGGACAGTCCCCTGCTGATTTGCGATCCTCAGAACCTCCTCAAAGGGCACGAACCAATATTTAACACGCTGTTTCTTGAAAATCAAAACTGGAGGATAAACGACAAGGTTCAGCGTGATCGGAAAAAATTTACCGATATCATTCCTCTCAAGGATCTCGGTCTAGCCGGACTGCTCTCCCATGGCGGGTATTCCGGATCGGTTTTCTTTCAGCACTGGTTCACCGAACATCATCCCGATCTTTGTTCCACCGGACCAACCGAATGCTGGCTCGAGGATGCGGTATGGCGGCTGGCCTACGATCTTGCCAATGATCAGGATATCTATACCGGTATTTCCGGATATTTCCTGAAAGAATTTGCTACCCATGCGGTTCGCGATTATATCATCGATCAGATGAATATGTTAATCGGATGGGACACCCAGATTCGCATTTATCCGGTACTTGACGCTATTTTGATGATTTCAGAAACCCGCGAAGAGGGGTGCTGGCCCGAGGGTCGATTGCTGATTATCGATCCCGGCATGATCAACCAGCTGGATTTTCTGGTCAGGTTTCAGGAAGATGTTTGTCCGCAACTGATAAATTACAAGCATGTCCGCAAGTTGCTGTTAACGGTTGAACGTTCAGGGCGATATCTGGTAAGTGACGGTCGAGCGATTTTAGGTATTTGCCGCGACACGCTGCCATCCTTTTCCCTTTGTGCCGATTTTCTGGGCCGCCATGGATTTTTAAAGATCAATCACAACAAGGTGTGCAGCTTTGCTGATGGGCGGTTCAATTCAACGAACTATCAGGCTCGATTGGTGCAGTTGGAGGAGTTGCTCCTGGAATCACACCTGGAACGGTCGGACAGCTTTTTCCTCTTCAAAACAGTGGTAAGTCTCGTCCATCACTCCCAGGCTGGAAAACACGGCTGCACCATTGTCCTCGATCTCAATCCCACCCCCGTGGCCATATCGGGACAGTCTCTGACGCCACCGTTGGATCTGCGCAAACCCTATATGTTGAAAATGGTAAAATCTCTTGCCAAGGTGGATGGTGCACTGCACATCGGGGCGGATCAACAACTGTATGGATTTGCCTGTCTTCTCGATGGAAGGTCTATCCCCGGTGAGGATCGTGCCAGGGGGGCACGCTATAACTCCGCCCTTCGTTTTACCTCAGAGCATGCCAATATTATTGTGGTGGTGGTTTCCTCGGATCGACCGGTTTCGGTTATTTATCAAGGGGTTGATGTGCATAGCTTCTGCGCGTGGAATAAGCGGGCCGGGAGTGTATATACCTGTGAAAGACTCGATTCCTGGGTTGGCATGTAGTCCAAGGATCTCCCTCTGGCTGCCAAGTACTGCCGTCCGTGCTGGTAAATAAGAGGGTTTCCAGCGAAAGGTTGAACCCCTTGTTTTGTTTCAAGCTGCTTCAGACAGCGCACTCTTCTGAGGGGGTTTTCAGGCGGCGAGGGAGACGAATGAGGAAAGGGGAGGGTGGCGCTTCGTCGAAGCAAAATCCCGGGTGTCTTTGATGCTATTTTTTGAGCTTGTTCTTAAACTGCTCGTTGACCTTATAGACAAAGCTAAGAACCTCGGCCACGGTGCGATAGAGTTCGGTGGGGATTTCCTGTCCCAGAGGAACCTTGGCCAGCAGTTCCACAAGGTCTGGGTCTTGCTGGATATAAACACCGGCCTCGCGCGCTGTTTCAATGATCTTTCGGGCTATTTCTCCCTTGCCGCTGGCAACGACCCTCGGTGCCCGGCCTTCAGCGGCATCATAGACAATGGCCACAGCCTTGTCCATTTTCTCAGATTCAGCCATAGTGGGACTTTATACCTTGGTGTTCAACAGGGAATGACCTGCCGGCACCAGCATTCTGACTAAATCCGCACCGGGCGGGCTTGCCGTTCCCGCAAAGGAGATGCCTTGCAGGGGAAGGTCTGCCAGCTGCTCTTTCAGCTCGTCGCTGAACTGCGCAACAAAATCGGCCTTCTCCTGCGAATCACAGTTGAATCGCATCCACAGTCCACCCTCCGTCTGGAGAAAATCAATATGCAGGTTCCCCAGCCCGGAAACGGCAAGATGCAGGGAAAAGTGCATCTGCCTGTACCCTTCATGGCCTCCTGGTGCCTGGTCCTGTTTGTTGTCGATGAGAAGAAAACCCTGGTCGATAAAGGAAAAGGGCAGTGGCAGGATCTGGATATTGTCATGATCCAGACGAAGCTGGCTGATCTGGTAACTCTCAATGGTGGAAATCAGAGTCTTGGCGATCTCTTTGAGTGATGCTGATCCTTGATCCCGTTGAACTATTTCGAGCAACGCAGATTTAAGTGTATTGACAAGGGAATCTGTCTGTTCATTGTTCACACCCCGGTGGAACTGTGCTTCAGTCTTCAGGCCAATGCCCGCGAGCATCCGGCGCAGGGCATCGGCACCTTCTATGCCTCCCAAGGGCCTCTGCTGCAGGGCAAAGAAGTCCTCAAGGATCTTGGCGCTGGCAGCAGACAGCGCCACATCTCCATGGCTTGATGGAGTTTGCAGTATCTCCATAAGAGGACTCAAATCGAGGTTGTGACCAAGAAAAGTCAGGGTTTTTCCCAGTTGCTGCTGGAGCGGGGCAGCGATGATCTGCAGTTCGAGCTGCGGTCTGGTGGCGGTAACCTGAAGCTGGAGTGACTGCCCGGGGCTTAGAGTGACGGAATCGGCCATGGCGATCAGACGATTTTCGCCGATGTTGAGGACAAAGGTGCCTGCACCCTTTGTCTCCCCGACAAGGGCATGAAGAATCTGCCCCTCCCGCATCCGGAAAGAATTTTGTTGCTGGCCCCCCGCGTTGGAGGTTGATGAACCGACAATGCTGGAGGAGAGAATGGGGGTGATGGATTCCATGGTGTCTTTCGGCAGGATTTGAAAAAATCTTGACTCGTATCCGGCACTTATGTCGAAAAAACGAAAGAACCTTCGGGTCAGGGAACGGGAGAGGTGATTATGCTGGGGATATTCATTTTATCTGCACCTTCTCCTGAAGCTGACGACGTTGTTCGTTGAGGCAGCAGGAGACGATGAGGTCCTTGTCTTTCTGGGTAAGATTGTCAAACTGCAAGGAAATCTTCCAGCGCTCCTTGCGCAATCGCTGCATAAGCACCACGTGCGCCAGACAGCTGATTTCTTTATTGTCCGTATTCGGGAGGGGGATATTGATAGAGATCCGGTGTTTATTGGGGAACTCACTGGGAAAGAGAGCCAGCACCCCACCGCCGGAGAGATCCAGGGTCTCGCCACTGAAACTCCACGGTTTTTCCCGTTCTTCCGTACCGGGCTCGTAACTCGCAGAAATGGGAGTGCGCAGATCAGCGCGGAAGAACGTGCGCAGGGTGACGGGATCTATGGTCTTCTGGGCAGACAGCTCTAAAATGCGGTCTCCATTGATTTGCTCAATGCCAGCCTTGAAGGTAATGGATTGTTCGTTGCCTTTTACGGCCACCAAGCAACTTTTGCCGGTATCTATGTTGACTGGAAGTTGCATGGGAGGAAAAACCAGAAAGAAATTGGGCGAGTTGGACTCCTTGTACACGCATTTGAGCTGCACCGTGCTGCCATCCTGGAGTGGCAGGTTGATTTCAGCGGGCTGGCTGTCCTGGATATTTTTTATAAGTTCGACGAGTGATGACATTGCCCCTTAGCTCCCCTTGACAACCTGAACCTTGAGACGAAGCTGATGTCGCTGGGTAATCAGGCATTGACCAATGATGCGGTCCCGGTCGTCATCATTGATCTCTTCAAAATAATAGGCGACAACATAGCGGTTTTTTTCAACTTCGGTAACTCGGATGGGACTTGCCAGCAGAGAGATCGGGTTAGGCAACTCATCGGGCAGGGAAAATTTGAGTTTGACTAACTTATCGGCTGGCGGTTTTTCATTGAAAATCACCAGGAGTCCGCAACCGCTGATATCAATGGTTGTTCCGGATATCATCCAGTATCTTTCCGGGGTTTCAATTCCATCGGGAATGCGGAAACAGGCCATAATTGGCATGGTGTAGTCGATGCGAAAATATTCTCGCATCTGCTCGTGGCTGACTGTCTTGCTAGCGATCATCTCCAGGAGCTGACCATTGACGATGCGTTGGATCATGGACTCAAGGGAGACGCTGCGGCCAGCCAGGTCCAGATTGATGATGCATGGCTGTTTTACATCAATGGTGTCAATTGGCAGGGTACCGGACTTAAACAGGAGATTGAAACGGGGCGAAGATGTCTTTTGAAAGATACAGAACTCTCGATGACGCCTATCTGTATTCAGCATCGGCAAGAAGATCTTAACAGGCTTAGCTTCGGGAATGTCTTTGATGAAATCAGGTTGCATGGTCACGCTGGAAGATCTCTGATTGTTGAGGGAGCTGAGAAAAAAATCTCTAAAAAAATTCTCTTCAATAATATCAATCTAGGCAACAATTATCAAGATTTCTGTAAGTTGTCCAGTGTTTCGGCTATTTTTTTATTTGTAATATCTATTTCCTTTCTCTGATTCCAGAATAGCAGCACTATTGCCGGGATTTACTACGATCCCTGGATATATTTGATACCAATATTTTCTGGATCTGCCAGAACGGGGTGAAAAACAGAAACAGATCATTTCGACTGCGCAGATCCTGCCGCATGCATACAGGAGATTGATCTGCACTGCTGGAGGATCTGCTGTGGAGAAACGGCATGATTCCGATTCTCGGGAAGGAAACTTTCTGTCCAATGAGTGAAGAGTGGTTGATGGATTTGAAAACAGTGATCGGAATCAAGATTGTCTAGTCAAAAAAAAAGGTCCAATTGGTGAGGGTTGGAATTGAAATATCAACGGGATGCATTGAGAATCGAACCATTCTGTGTGGAGCTTATCTGGCGATATCCATGCAGGGCTGCACGTCCGCCCTGTATTTCTTTAATTTCATGGGCCAGCAGGGATTGCATATTCAGGATAGTAGCCAGCAATGAACGGTTATGGTTGAAGGCCTGGCGCATGAGCGACAGCCGCCTCTCAATCAGGGGAAACTCGTGTGAAATGGCGGCTTGATTGTGGTTTTCCGCCTGCAATGCAAGAGTCACCGCATTATCTGCCAGGGTGATCTCCGTTTGCACTAGGAGGATTTCCGTGCAACTGGCCTGCAGGGTCGCCGGGCTTGTGTTGCTCTTGTCATTGTTGATTGCACCAAACATTGCAAGGAGCGCTTCGTAGTGCCGTATTGACGCGGAAAGCAGGGCATTGAGTCCATTCATAATTGAGTAGAAAATTCCATAAAGGTATTATCCTGCGGCGTGCAGGTGAATAGAGTCCCTTGCCGGCTGAATATTTCGATCCTTTGGGACCAGTTCAGCCGTTCCACCTTGCTGACCGCGATTGATCTCAACGGCCTGGCCCCAGGTTTCGCGAAGGCCAACCAGCAACCCTTCCACGGTTTTCAGCTTCTCGCCGGTTTCGTCATTGCGGGAGGCATTCAGCTCACGGATCATAAACTGATAGAGACCGTCGAGGTCTGCTGCAATCTCTCCGCCAATTTCGTGGTCAAGAGTATTGGAGAATTCTACTATAATTGCCAGGGTCTTGCTGATTCGTTCCAGTTTCTGCACCTGATTGCCATTTTCAGCAGCCATCAAGGCCTGACGGGTAAAGCGGATGGCGCCATCGTAGAGCATGAGCAGTATCTGTTCAGGGGTGGCAGTATTGATAAGGTTCTGCTGGTATTGCTGCTGGTATTGATTGGAGTAGGCGTTCATAGTTAAGTCCCTTTAACTGTTATACCGATGCTGAAAAAAAATGAACACAATTACCATTCATTGTACGGTACAAGGATCCATTGCGAAACGGTGGAGAGAAGTGAAACAATTTCGTTACGGCTCCTAACCTTTTAGCATATCACTCAGCAAATCCATTTGCTGAGTGAGGAAACTACCTTGGGAGTTCAGGCCACTGACCAGAGTTTCCATGGCGGTATACTGGGCCCGCAGGGTAGCCTCCCGTGCCACCATCCGTGGTTCCATATTGGCGATCTGGGTGTCGATGCGTTCCATATTCAGGTCATAGTTTGCTTTTTTCGTGGCATACATGCCGGTGGTACTGCTGGTCACATTCAGCATATAATAGTTGAATTTCTTCATTATTCCGTCAACCTGGCCCTCACCGGCGAGCAGTTTGACCGCGCCATCAAAATTATCGGCCAGGACCGCGTCCATCTTGGAATTGTCCTGGAGCAGGGTTCCATTCAGTTTAGTGGTGATACCCAGGTCGGTCATGGCATGCAGGGATCCGCTGGTTGTGACTACTGAACTCAGAATATTCTGTAAAGTGCGCTTCACTCCCTGGACGCTGGAGTCTCCCCGCAACACCGAGCCAAGCAGATCCACGGTTTCAGGATCATCATCAATGGTTGCTCCTCCTCCAAATTCTTCATATCCGGAGAGAATCCACTCCATCACCTTGTTGTAATTGGTGACAAATGATGTCAACTTTTCTTTCAGGGCACCGGTGTCCGGTTTAATCTCCAGCAGGGATGTGGTGTAAGCCTGCAAGTCGGGATGTATTGGGGTACCGGTGGGGTCGATTTCACTCACCCCATTCAGATTGATGGTCACTCCGTTGATGGCGTTGCTCAGTGTATTGTTGTTACTGACTATCTTAATGCCATCGATGTAAGCTTCTGCCTGGTGGGCTGTCTGGTAAGCCGTCTCCAGTGAATCCATGGCAACACTGCCGACGCCACCGCTAAGTTCACTGGATACGCTGAAACTGGCGCTAGAGTCAGAGCCGGTGAGTGCCAGTCGATAAGACGTGGCCGAGCCGTCATTGATGATGGCGGCCCTGACTCCGGTGACACCGGAATTTTCATTGATGGCAGCAGCCAGGCCAGCCAGAGAGTTGTTCGTTGAGTCAATGGTGATGGTCGTATTCACGCTCCCTTTGGTGAGCGTGAAGGTTCCGGTGCCGAGCAAAGCATCCGCTTGGGATGCTACACCGCCGCTGATATTTTTCTGAACCTGAGCCAGTTGTTTGACCGAGATGTTGTAACTGCCGCTGCTCGCATTGGCGCTGGTGGCAGTAAACGGGGCACTGGAACTGATGGAGACACTGTTGGATTTGACCTGATTGGTCAGGGTCATGGCATTAACTGAGGCCTTCAGGTCGTCGAGGGTGGATTTGAACTGTGCGTAAGCATCAATGCGGTTGGTAGCCTCTGTTTTCTTTGTCTCCATTCTGGTAATGGGAGCCCGCTCCAGTTCCATCAACTGGGTGATAATGGAATCCGTTTCCATGCCGGTGGCAAGTCCGCTGAATGTGATCGACATTGTGTTTCCCTCCGAAAAAGCCCACCACCCCTGTCGGCGCTGGAAAGAACAATTTTCAGTCACCGCTTATTCCAACTCTGCTCTGGTTCCCGCGCCCCTCAGCCGGTCATATCGCTTTAACCGGATCTTTCATTTGTCCCCCTTCTTTTCAAAGGAGATGTGGGGACAAGGGGGATAAAGGAAGGATCGAGCTCCAGCCTGACAAACCGGGACAACAACATTGTGCTGTCCTGCTCCCTACGCCTCGGTATTCACAATATTGCCGCGCAGATCTTCCAGGGCCTGCTGTAGGTTGAGCATTTCTTCCGCCGGAATCTGACGCACTATTTTTTTGGTCTGCTGATCAAAAATCTTGACGATGAGATCGGCGTTATCGTTCTGCTCAAAGCGGACACTGTAGAGTCCATCTTCGGTTATCGCCTTGATCTGGCTGAGCAATTCTTCGGCCTGCACACCTTTATCAACCGGGTCGGACTGCGGCGTATCAGCTGCCTTTTCCTTATTGTTACGTTGCATATCTATGTGGTCTGGGGTCTGGAACATCTGTGGAACGGCTCCGCCCACACCAGTGGTAATATCAGTATTCATAAATTCTTCCTCCCTTAATGCCAAGGGGAGAGGGGCCGGCCATAAAAGAGCCAGCCCCTCAATTTTTATAACCCATCAAGTTTGCATGATCAGCCTTTCAGCCGCCAGGCCAGTATGATTCTCACCTGTTAGCCCAACAGTGACAGCGCCAGCTGGGGAGCCTGGTTGGCCTGTGCCAGAATGGAGACACCGGCCTGCTGCAGGATGTTGTTCTTGGTCATGGCTGAGGTCTCCTGGGCAATGTCCGCATCCATGATCCGGCTGCGGGCGGCGGAGAGATTCTCAGATACGTTGGACAGGTTGGCGATGGTGGATTCAAAACGGTTTTGCACCGCACCCAGTTCACCACGGGAAGAGTCTATGCTGCTCAGCGCGGCGTCAACGGCCAGAATGGCATCATTGGCACCAGAGTTTGATGTAATGTCCACAGTGGCGATGGACTTACTCGTATTGATACCGAGCACAGCCGTACCGGCGGTGTGGCCAAGTATGGTATTCCCGGAATCCAGAGTAATTGCCGAGCTGGACTGGAGGGTAACCTGACCCCGGAAGATCTGCTCTGCATCGGCATTGACCGACTCATCTCCAGCCCCAGCTTCAGTAAATGTGTTAAATACAGTCCCAACGACAGATCCGGTCGCAACGGTGGCGTCGGCATAGGTAAATGCCTCCTTGATAATAATGTCACGACCATCATTGGCTTGCAGTTTCAGATCGTTATTGGAATCTTTGGTCGCAATAACGCCCGTATCCGCGCTGTTGGCATTAATGACCTCAACCATGGAATCAATACTTATATCCCCTGATGATGACGTTAGGGCTGCACTGTAGATGGCCTCACCGTTAACGGTAAGGGTGTACCCCATGGTATCGGTTGCAGCCAGATTATTATCAAGGAAGGTTCCATTGGTCAGTAAATCCGTGAATGTTTGAGTGTTATCGGCCGTGGCGTTCACTCCAGATACGTTACTGGCGTTAATCGCGGCAGAAATGGCATAGGCACTCGCACTGGAGAGACCGTGTGTCGCGTCAGTTCCATAGGCGGAAGATGAAACAATTGATGTGCTGTTCAGGGAGATATTGCTGCCATTACTGGCGGTTCCATTGACCCCCAGGTAAGCAGTTTTAACCTGTGCCACCAATCCACCGTTGGTTTCGGTTGGAGTGATGGTCTGTGATTGGACACCGGCTGTATTGACGATGGAGCCTAACTGGGAAGATCGAGCATCGCCGATGGAAAATGAAATGGTCTGGTTGGCATTGGCACCAACATGAAACTGGGCGTTGTTCAAAGAGCCATCCAGTAAGGTTTTACCGTTGAACTGGGTGGTCGTGGCAATACGGTCCATCTCGGAAATAAGCTGGTCAACTTCAGCTTGCAGTGAAGTACGATCGCTGCCGGTATTGGTGTCATTGGCTGACTGGACGGCCAGCTCGCGCATCCGTTGGAGGATGGTGGTACTTTCCTGAAGCGCACCTTCAGCCGTTTGAGCGAGAGAAATGCCATCGTTGGCATTACGGGCTGCCTGATTCAGACCGCGGATCTGCGAGGTCATACGATCTGAAATGGCCAATCCGGCTGAATCATCCTTGGCGGAGTTAATGCGTAAGCCGGAAGAAAGACGTTGCATTGATTTTGCCAGCGCGGACTGAGAGTTCCCCAGGTTTCGCTGAGCATTGAGAGACATTACGTTTGTGTTAATTGTGAGTCCCATGATTATTCCTCCATGAATAGTGATATATGGGGTACTGCTTTGTGGGCATCCTTGCCCGGGTTACCATCAATTTACTGAAAACTTACTGCTTCAATAAAGTATCTCTGGTTTGGCACCTCCTTTGCTGGAATGATTTTCATTTCATGTGGTTATCGGTTACTTGATTCCATTGCTTAAGGAGAAAAATGAATGATATTTCTTTCCCTTAAATGCTCTATCGGTGACTGATTGAATAAAGTTTAGGAAGTGATGGTAAAATATTTCCGGCTAATTTACTCCTGGTTCAAACAGCTCAGATACAGAGATACCAGGCCATGGACCCGGGGCCTTCAGCGCTGCATAGAAAATGAGAATTTGAGGTCAGGGATGTGGCGGTTGACTGGCAACCACCCCATCCCTGACCCGTGATGTTTTATGAAGCGATACTCCTCTGTATGTGGAATCGTAAATTCGATGATCTATGAGTAAGTTTTGCCGGCAGATTATAAAACCCTACCTGCATAAAATTTTAACCTTGTAACAGCTGCAGTGCCAGTTGTGGCGTCTGATTCGCCTGGGAAAGGATGGCGACTCCGGCCTGTTGCAGGATGTTGTTCTTGGTCATGGCCGAGGTTTCCTGGGCAATATCTGCATCAAGGATCCGGCTTCGGGCGGCGGACAGGTTCTCTGAGACATTCTGCAGATTTGAAATGGTGGATTCAAACCTGTTTTGGATCGCGCCCAGATCACCTCGGATGGTGTCGATCTGGCTGACCGCACCATCAATGGCTTTTATAGCATCTGCTGCACCCGCAACGGTGCTGATGTCAACGGCATTGATGGAGCTCAGCTGACTGGCATTTGCTACCCCTGCTGCATTCATAAAAAGGGATCCCGCTGATCCTGCGAGACTACTGCTGACATTAAAGGTTCCTGTGCTGTAGAAAGTGACCTGACCGCCAATAACAGTAGAGTCATTGACGCTGGTGGAATGTCCAGCGAGGGCTATTCCCGGCCCTTCATTACCGGTGATGGTCATGGTGGCAGCAGCGCTATTCAGGCTGTGGGTGTAGTCACCAATTTTAATGTCGTATCCAGCGGCCTGGGTCAGGGTAATACTGGTCTTATTTCCACTCAGTGTGGCCGTAATACCGGAATTGCCTGCCTGATCATTAATCGCATCGGCAAGGGTGGAAAGATCATTTGTGGTTATAGTTGCGCTGATCGGAATAGCTGTGGAGTTACTGCCTTTCAGGGTGAAGCCGATGGTACCGTCATTAAGGATACTGGATATGGTGGCGGTGGTTATTGCCTCGGCAGTCACTCCGGTGATCGCTGATTCAAGATTGATGGTATGAGCTATGGCATAGGCACTATCGTTTGTTGCGATGACGGCAGGTCTGGTCCCTTCGGGGCCGACAATATTTAATTCCTGGCCTGCTACATTGTTCCCGGCTGAGGTGTCGCTTGTGCCAACTCCGGAAAGACCTTCCTCTCCTGCTGCGCTGCCCAGGGCTGTCCCAGTGGATATGGCGGAAGTAACTGCATTGCCGGCGGTGTAGGTATAGCTGGCTGCCGCGCGTTGAACGTAGGCTTCATGACCTGTGGTTGTTAACGTCCCCGTTCCCTGCCCGGTGTAGGCAGCTGATACTGTGGCGGTGCCGCCAGCCAGAAGGTTGGATATCTCGATGTTCGTGCCTGTGGTGCTTGTCAGGGATATCCCTGCACCGTTAGCCGCGAGAACAACCCCTGCCGGCATGGCGTCAGTAAGTGCTGCGGTAAGATCCTGGGCAAATGTATGGCCGGCAGCATATGTAATCGTTAAATCACTGGCGACTGACCCATTGCCTATTGTGAGAGTTACTGAATCTCCAACAGCCCATGTGCCTCCTGTGGTAAAATCGATGGTAACAGCGTTGCTGTCGTAACTTGGCGTCGAGTTAGGCCCGATTGCGGCGTCAAGAACAGCTGTCACGGATAGTGCAGACATGCCGTCTGTGAGAACAGCCGTGCCGGTTGTCATGTCACTCAAAGTAAGGGTGATGTCCTGCCCAGGGAGTGCATCAGCTTTGGCACTGGCAAGGTTAGCAACGGCCGATCCGCCACTTCCTGCACCGGAAGATGCGGCAATGTTCAATGAGGTTGCGCCAGTTGAAGTCGCAGCCTCAATTCCAACGTTGTTCGTCGATTGCAAGGCGTTAATCCCAAGATCAGCAGCCTTAGCAGAGGGGATGGAAAAGGAAATGGTTTCGCCGGCATTGGCGCCCACCTGAAACTGGGCATTATTGAGATTACCGTCGAGGACATTTCTTCCGTTAAACGATGTGCTCCCGGCGATTCTGGTCATCTCCAGCTTAAGCTGGTTGACTTCAGCCTGCAAAGAGGCGCGGTCCGAAGCACTGTTGGTGTCGTTGGCGGACTGGATGGACAGTTCGCGCATGCGCTGGAGGATATTGGTGGTTTCCTGGAGTGCGCCCTCAGCGGTCTGGGCCATGGAAATGCCGTCGTTTGAATTTCGGGAGGCCTGATTGAGTCCCCGGATCTGGGAGGTCATCCGGTCGGAAATGGCCAGTCCTGCCGCGTCGTCTTTGGCCGAGTTGATTCTCAGGCCGGATGAAAGCCGCTGCATGGAGCGGGAAAGGTCGATCTGTGATTTTCCAAGATTGCGTTGCGCATTTAATGATGGAACGTTTGTATTGATTGTGAGTGCCATGGTCGATCCTCCTTGAAAGGGTAGCTTGGCGTCGTCATCTTTACAAACGTAATGTCGGTGTTTTTTCGGTTTCTCAGGCCGTTATGCTTGTTTTGGTACCTCGCAGGTAAACCACTTCTCGTCATGGATGCGGAGAAAGTTTAGCCAAAGTGAAGCAGTTTTTTAGAAGCATCTGACAATGGCAGAATGCCAGGATACCAGAAGAGGGAGTTGCGCCGCATTTTTTTGAAAACCAGCATATCAATTCCTGAAAAATCTCAGTGCCGGTTACAAACCTGCTCAGGATATCAAAAATTCCTGACTGTCACTCATACCTGTGGCTGGCGCTCCTTTGTTGCTGGATTGAATATTTCCATTTCTTTATCATGGAATTATTTTTATTTTTTTCTGACCAAATTTTGTCTCGAAGATTTAAGGACTTGTTCGCTTTGATTTTGCTTATTGCACAACATGTTGTAGATTCTCCTTGAGTAATGTTCCAAGGGTGGTGTATAAGACTTTGCGTTCTGCTATTTTGATAGCCCATTATTTTGCAGTTCTTCATCCTTCGGGAAATTCCCCTCGGGTTAAAGTGGATTGCAGTAACCGATGAAAACGAGAAGAGGCTTGCCATGACCCATGACCATACCCAGCAGGAACTAACTGCGACTGCCGAGACTGTCCTTGCCCGACGCTACTATCTGAAAGATGAGAACGGCAATCCTAGGGAAACATGGGAAACCCTTTGTCATCGGGTGGCTGATGCGGTGGCATCCGGGGATGGGAAAAGTGATGTTGGAGAAGATCTTCGGGAAGAGTTTTTCAGAATCATCTATCATCTTGATTTTCTTCCTAATTCACCCTGTCTGATGAATGCCGGAACTGATCTTGGTCAGTTGTCCGCCTGTTTTGTCCTGCCGGTGGCCGACTCCATGGATGGTATCTTCAGCGCCATCCGCAATGGGGCGCTGGTTCATAAAACTGGTGGTGGAACCGGATACTCCTTTTCCCGATTGCGATCGAAAAATGCGGCCGTCCGATCCACCCAAGGAGTTGCCTCCGGGCCCCTTTCCTTTGCCGCGGTCTTTGATGCCGCCACTGAAACCATTAAGCAGGGTGGAAAACGACGGGGTGCAAATATGGGGGTGCTGCGCATTGATCACCCTGATATCATGGAATTTATCAGCGCCAAAGAAGATCAGGAAAAATTTAATAATTTCAATTTCAGCGTGGCCATCACCGATGCCTTTATGGCCGCAGTGGAGCAGGGTGATGAGTACGATCTCATTGAGCCTGCCACCCGTATGGTGGTGACCAGTCTGGATGCGCGCAGTGTTTATGATAAAATTGTTGACCTTGCCTGGCATAACGGAGAACCCGGGGTTCTGTTTATCGACGCCGCCAATCGTGCCAATATGACTCCCCAATTGGGGGATTTTGAGGCCACCAACCCGTGCGGAGAGCAATGGCTGCTTCCCTATGAGAGTTGTAATCTGGGATCCATAAATCTGGCTAATTTTGTGATTGGCACAAACGAGAATGGTGTCGTCGATTTCGCGCGCCTCAAAGAGGTGACCAGGACGGCGACGATCTTTCTGGATAATGTCATTGACTGCAATCGATTTCCCATCCCTGAGATTGAAGAGATGACCTTGAAGACCCGTAAAATCGGTCTGGGGATCATGGGGTTGCATGACCTGCTTATTCAGCTGGCCGTTCCCTATGGAAGTGAAGAGGGGCGGACGCTGGCAGCCCAGGTGATGCAGTTTATCCGGGACGCGGCAGAAGAGTGTTCCATACAGCTCGCCGGCAAGAGAGGGGCCTTTCCCGCCTTTGATCCAGCGGTCAATCATTATGATGCCCGTCGAAATGCGGCCTTGACCTCCATTCAGCCCACCGGCACCGTCTCCATGATTGCCGACTGTGCCTCGGGCTGTGAGCCCTATTTTTCCATTGTCATGGTCAAACATGTCATGGATGGTGACAGGTTGATTATGGTCAACAAGTTTTTCGAAAAGATTGCCAGGCGTGAAGGCTTTTACTCGGAAGAGCTGATGGGCAAGGTGGCTGACACCGGCACAGTCATCGGGCACGATGAAATCCCAAGGCAGTGGCAGGAGGTGTTTCGTACCGCCCAGGACATCAAGCCCGAGGATCATATTCGCATGCAGGGCATTCTTCAGCAGAGCGGAGTGGATTCCTCCATCTCCAAAACCATCAATATGCCCAACAGTGCCACCCGTGAAGAGGTCAAATTATCCTATATCCTCGGGTATGAGCTGGGATGCAAGGGGTTGACGGTTTACCGTGATGGTTCCCGTGATTCGCAGGTTCTCAACACCATGGAGGCATCGTGCGCCGATCAGACGGCATTGGTTTCCAGCGAGGGGATGGTCAAAAAGAATCTCCCCGACACTCTCAATGCCAAGCGCTACCGTCTGAAGGATCAGGATCAGAAATCCGTCTATATTATTGTCTGTTTCGATGAAAACGAGAAACCCATGGAGGTTTTTGCCAAGTTTCCCTTTGATAACCGGGTTGACCTTAAGGACAAATCCACGATGTGGACAACCACCTGCCGCCTGGTCTCCCTTGCCCTGCGTTTCAATATCCCGGCCAGCGAGATCATCAAACAACTTGACCGCTCAAGCGGCCACATGTTAGATCTTCCGGCACAGTTGAGCAAGTTGTTCAAATCGTTTATGGCCGGGACGCAGCATGGTTTTGCCAGCGCTTGTCCCGAGTGTTCCGGGCAGCTGATTTTTGAAGAAGGGTGCGAAACCTGTCATCAGTGCGGATACAGTAAATGTTCTTAAGAATCGTTTCGAGTTGAAAGAGGGAAGGAGCGGCCATGGGAAAAATAGGACGAAATGAACAATGTCTCTGCGGCAGCGGGAAAAAGTTTAAGCATTGCTGCCTGTTGAAACATGAGGCTGGACAGGTTCTGAGAAGTCAGGAACAGGCGTTCAAGGTCTCCTTGATCCATGAGATTGAGTTGATGCAGCAGGCAGCGGCAGAAGGTCGGCAGAAGATCAAGGACCTTGGTGTCTTTATCCTCTTTTCCACCATTGCCGGTGATGCCTGGCTGCTTGAGATCACCGATGGCGATGGTGTGCAGCTGGCCAGGGCGGGAGTGGCCCTTGACGTCCCCATCGATCAGAACCCCGAGACCATTGAAATCAATTGGACCCATACCTTTGCCGTTCGTCATCGTGAGTTCGAGATTACGGCCTACCTGGATCGTTCGGTACAGGTGCTGGCGGGCTATCCAACGCAGGAGATTAATGCCGCGATAAAGCGGATTAAGAAGAAATTTTCTCCAGAACAGTTGAACATGATTCACCTCCGCGCCGAAGACAAGCCGGACGCCGTGCCTCCTTCCACCCGATAGATTCCGATGTGTTTCTGTCTGCGGATTACCCCCATGCTTCTGGTCATGGGGGCCATCTTTTTCTTCTCCCATCAATCTGGCCACACCCTGCGCCTGCCATCGATACCCGGCATCGACAAGATTGCCCATATGCTTGCCTATGGCCTGCTGGCGTTGACGGTTTTGTGGTTTCTGGGGTCAACAGATCCGTCAGGTTTCCTCAACCCGGCCCTGAAAACAGTCCTGTTCTGCCTGATCTATGGAATGAGTGATGAGTTCCATCAGTCCTTTATTCCTGGGCGGTGGGTCAGCGTTTTTGACCTGCTGGCAGATCTGATCGGGGCGATGCTTGTCTCTGCACTCTGGTTGTGGAACCGGGATTTTCGTTTGAGCGTTCACCGGAAGTACCTGATCCTTGCCGACAAATTGAAAGTTTTTTCAGGGGCTTAGTTTATACTCGAGTGTGCGCGGATCACTCATTCCGCTGGTGCATAAGTTTGATAAAAAAAAGAGGAGTCGCTCTGAAGAGTGACTCCTCTTTTTTTTATCCATTCCTCCCGGCCTATCTGGTGTCTCGAAGATAGCGGGCCATGTCCTTGGCAAAATAGGTGAGAATGATGTCGGCTCCGGCTCGTTTGATGGAAAGCAGACTCTCGGCCATAACCCTGTCCCCGTCAATCCATCCCCTTTCAGCAGCGGCCTTGATCATGGCATATTCTCCACTGACATGGTAGGCAGCTATGGGCAGGTCAAACTCATCTTTCAGCCTGGCGATAATATCCAGGTAGGCAACGGCCGGCTTGACCATAAGGATATCCGCACCTTCTTCCACATCCAGGGTGGCTTCGCGCAGGGCCTCGCGACTGTTGGCCGGATCCATCTGATAACTGCGGCGGTCACCAAATTTTGGGGCACAGTCAGCCGCTTCGCGAAAAGGGCCATAAAAGGCGGAGGCATATTTGACCGCGTAGGACATGATGGGGATCATTTCAAAATTATTTTCATCGAGGGCAGCGCGAATTTCTGCCACCCTCCCGTCCATCATGTCCGAGGGAGCCACCATATCGGCACCGGCCTGGGCATGGGAGAGGGCGGTCTTGGCCAGGATCTCGAGGGTGCTGTCATTGTCCACTTCGTTGCCGATCAGGCAGCCGCAATGTCCATGATCGGTATATTCACAGAGACAGACATCGGTGGTCACCATGATTTCCGGGGCCTTGTTCTTCAGCTCCTTGATGGCTCGCTGGATAATGCCGTCCCGGGCATGGGCGCCGGAACCCACACCATCCTTTTTCTCCGGCAGACCAAAGAGAATAACATTCTTGACCCCCAGTTTCAGGCAATCCTCGGCCTCATTTTTGAGCTGATCCACCGACAGCCGAAAAACACCGGGCATGGAAGAAATCTCCTCCCGTTTGTGTTTCCCGGGCATGATAAAGAGGGGATAGATGAGCTGTCCAGCCGAGAGCTGAGTCTCGCGGATAAGGGCTCGGAAATTTTCATTTTTGCGCATCCGACGGGGACGATATTCGGGAAAAACCATGGTTTGAACTCCTTGGAGAAGAGGTTGCGGCGAAGGGGGAAGGTTGCAAGTCAAGGGTGTTTCAGTGCTGCTGTCGAGGCTGAAAGGTTCTTTCTGGGGATACTCCTGAGTCTGTGCCAGGGTTGATCTCCCGTGATTTGGCTTTCAACCCGATATGTCTATGGCTCATTGATCAGGTACAGGCTTTTCAGTTTTTTATGGAGATGACTCCGTTCCAGGCCGATCAGTTCCGCCGTTTGGGAAATATTGCCATCGTTTTCCTGGAGTTTTAACTGGAGATAGTGACGCTCGAAACTCTTTTTTGCCTCTCTGAAATCAGCCGCCAGATAGGGAAGCAGACCGCCTTGATCGTGATCGGACTCGACGTTTTTACCGGGATGTGCGCCTGGATTCAGAAATGTATGAACTTCTGTCTCACTGATGGTCTGGCCGGGGCACATGATGATCAGCCGTTCAATAAAATTTCTCAGCTCCCTGACGTTTCCCGGCCAGGAATGGGTCATCAGGGCCTGATAGGCACCTTCTGAGAAAACTTTTTGTTTCAGGCCTTTGGCAGCAAGTCCCTTGGCAAGTTCTTGAACAAGCAGGGGAATATCTTCAAGCCGTTCATGTAACGGGGGAACCACAATGGGAACCACGTTAAGACGCCAGAACAGGTCGGCCCGAAAATTTCCCTTTTCGATTTCTTCCTCCAGGTTTTTATTGGTGGCGGCCAGGACCCGGACATTGACGTTGATGGTCTTGTTCCCGCCCACCCGCTCAAATTTCTGTTCCTGCAATATGCGCAGGATCTTGGCCTGGGTCTTGAGGCTCATATCGCCAATCTCGTCGAGGAAGAGAATACCGCCATCGGCCTGGTCAAATTTCCCCTGTTTGCTGGTATGGGCGCCGGTAAAAGAGCCTTTTTCGTGGCCAAAGAGCTCCGATTCAATAAGTTCTTCCGGGATTGCGGCGCAGTTGACCTCCACCATCGGCTGGTTGCGTGATTGCGACAACTGGTGAATGGATTGGGCCACAATTTCCTTGCCGGTGCCATGGGCTCCGCGGATCAGTACCCAGGCATCGGCGGGCGCCACCATTTCAATCTGGGCCCGAAGTGCCCTGATCACCGGAGAATTACCGGTGAGGACGACGGGGCCTTTGTTGTGTTCCCTGAGCAGTCGATTTTCCCGCTCAAGATAGGCGTAGCGCAGACCATTGTTAATGGCCAGGATAATCTTGTCGTAGGAAAGTGGCTTTTCAATAAAGTCATAGGCCCCTTTGCGGGTTGCCTGGACAGCGGTTTCAATGGTGCCGTGCCCGGAAATCATGATCACCGGTAAGGAAAACCTCTCTTTGATTATTTCCAGAGCCGCCAATCCGTCCATATTTTTCCCCATCCAGATGTCCAGCAGGACAAGATCAACCTGGTGTTCATCCAGCAGTTCAATACCGGACTCGGCCGTCGAGGCACAGATGGGCAAAAAGCCTTCATCCTGGAGGATGCCGGAGAGCGATTCCTGGATACTCACTTCATCATCGATGATAAGAATTCGTTTGGCCATCTCGTGTCCGGGGACGTTTAAAAAAAATAATGAGTGAATAAAATGAACAGGTTGAAATGGTTTATTGGGATTGCTGTTGGAACAGGGGGAGTTCAACAATAAAGATTGAGCCTTGCGGGGTGTTGCTCTGAACCCGGATATACCCGTTGTGGTCAGCGACGATGGTGGAAACGATTGCAAGCCCCAGGCCTGTTCCAGTTTTTTTGGTGGAGAAATAGGGCTCGAAAAGCTTTGGCTTGTCTTCTTCAGGGATGCCCGGGCCATTGTCAGCGATGGAGATATAGACGCTTTCCTTCTCATCATTCAAGGTAAGATTGATATCTATGGTCGGGTTCATTGTACCGTCATCGGCTAAAACTGCAACAGCATTGTCCAGAAGGTTGATCAGGCAGCGTTTGATCTGCTCTTCATCAAAACTGAAGATGGGAATGGGCTCCGGTTCCTGACATGTGAAGAGTATTTCTTTGTGGCCCTCCTGGTAAAGAAAGAGGACTTCGCGGGTGATCTTACCAAGATTGGCTGCTGCCTGCTGGATCTTTGGCATCCTCGCAAACTGGGAGAACTCACTGACCAGTCGTTTCAGCTCATCCACCTGCTTGATGATGGTGTGGGTGCATTGATCAAAGATACTGTTTTCTTCCTTCAGAATTTCCGGATAACGTCTGCGCAGACGCTGCGCGGAGAGCTGGATGGGAGTAAGGGGATTTTTGATCTCGTGGGCGATGCGACGGGCCACTTCGCGCCAGGCCGCCATGCGCTGCATCTTTTCCAGTTTGGTCAGGTTGTCAAAGACCAGGACAAAGCCCAAAGAGTTCCCGCCTTCATCCTCCAGTCGGGTAAAATTGACCAGCAGTGAAAATTTCTCCTTGAGGACGCTCAGTTTCAGATGCTGCTCAATGGAGGTTCTGCCGGTAATATTGAGCTCGTTAATAAAACCGGTGATGATCTCGGCGTGTCCCTTGAACAGAACGTCCTGATAGGAACGATTGAGAAAGAGCTCCTTTTCAATGTGCAGAAGTTTTTCGGCAAAACGGTTGATGGTGGTAATCCGCCCGGAATTATCCAGGGAGATGACCCCGGCGGCCACATTCTGGAGGATGATTTCGGTGTAGCGCCGGCGTTGCTCCGACTCCTGGGAACTTTTCCGCAGGGCTTCATGGACCTCTTCCAGCCGGGTATTACTCAGATTCAGGTTGGTGGTCATGGTGTTGAAAGATTCCACCAACAGCCCCATTTCATCATCGGCATTTTTTTCAAGGACAAAGCTGAGATCCCCCTCGGCCACCCTTTTGGTGGCGATGGCCAGTTTGTTAATGGGATCGGTGATTCCTTTGGCGATAAAGAAACCAAACCAGACAGCCGCAAAAACGATGAGCAGGGTGACCAGCAAAAGCACCGCCAGGAGCCAGAATTTAAAGGGTTTCTTTAAATGCTTGAGCTGCCGGTAGTCTTCGATTCCCTTGGTGATAAGGGTCAGGCGATTTTTTTGTTCATCCTTGATACGTCGGGTGGTGATCAGAATCGTTTGCCCGGAGGGGCTCTGGAGCATGGGAATCGGGGTTATGCAGCGGATCAGATCGCCTTGGGGAGATTCCTGAATAAGGATAATTTCTTCATTCTTCTCCCGCGCCTCATGGAGGGTGCTGATGGGAACTGGCGGCAGTGGGAAATCCTTGAGGCCCTGAACGGAGGCGCTGATCTCGATATTCTGCTCATTGATAATCAGGCTCAGAGCATCGGGTCCGTTCACGAAATGGGTGGCAAGGATCTCGCCCAGTATTTTCTGGATGGAAGTGGGATCATCAGTGGCCAACCTTTTTTTGGAAAGGAGCTCCGTCACCAGCTGGCTTTCTGCTGTAACTTGATTTTTTTGTTCCTGACGCACCGACTTGGCCAGTTCCAGGGATTCCTGCAGGGAACGCTCAATATTGGTATTAAACCAGTAGTCCATACTGGTGGAGATAAATTGCAGGGCCACAAAAAAGAGGAGAAGAGCAGGAATAAGGGAAAGACAGATGAACGAAGTCACCAGTTTTGTTTTCAGCTTGAAGCCTAAAAAGTTCTGGCGGCTTTCAAAGAGCAGCTCGGCCAGATTGCGTAACACGAGGAAGAAAATGAGCAGGACCAGCAGCACATTGAGATTGATAATGCCAAAGAGAAGAAGGTTGCTGTTGATGGGCAGGATGACATCGCTGCTGAACAGGTTTTTTTCAAGCCAGGCAAAGAGGGGAAGAAGGCCCAGGCAGAAGAGGATAACCAGGCGGATAATTTTCTTCTTCTGGAGTCGCTGCGCCGGATTCAATGGTGGTTTCTGCCAAACGGAATCAGGACGCGGGCCGGTGTTTTCGCTGTTGTTCATGGCTTACGGGTGAGTAACTAATAGGTAAATTCAACGGTTTGCCAGTCAGTCTCGACATTCCACCAGGAGGTGAAAGGGATGATACGGTGAAGTTTCATGGGAAGGATATTCTCATAAAGGATTGCTTTCAGCCGGAGTTGATACGAAGTTTCAGGAATGAGCTGGGAAAGTTCAACAACCTGGAGCCCATTGATTTCATTCATCGCCTTGATGGCCTCGCTGAGCTCCCGGAAGGTTTCCGACTTCTGTTTTTTCTCACTGGCTTCGACCCGGTAGTTTTCCTGGAGGGTATCGTAGGTCAGGATGTGATGAAACTGCAGGGAGGCAAGTTGCAGATCAGGCCAGTTTTTCTGGACCTTGTTGAGTTCGACCCAAAAGGTGAAATGAATGGGAATTCCATTGTGCAGTCCTTGCAGCATTTCGTCGTTGATGCCGTTGTTGACAAGGCCGAAAAGAAGCAGATGGGTTTTCGAGGTCGTAATAATAAGATCGGAGAAAGAGGCATCTCGATCCCCCTGGGCGGCTCTGAGGGGAGCGGCAAGATGGAGAAAGGTCACAAGCAAAGGGAATGCAAGGAAAAGAAGCTTGTGTCGCATAAAATAATAAAAAAACACTCTGTTGAAATTACAGAAAAGAAACACGGGAAAATCGATTATTATCAGCAAAACTTACTTGATATTGTCCTCTCTGTCACGAGGAGTTCTGTCGATGCCCTGCCAGGGGAAGCAGTTGTGAGCGATTTGACGCGGTCAATGATCAGAATCTGCCCGTTTCAAGGGGCATGTTTTTTTTTGGCTCAGGGAAAGAAGGGAACTCCATATCGGCGTATTCCATCGAAGGCAGGGCAGGTCGTTGAATCCCTCCATCCAAAGACGAACTCATCCCAATCGTTCTGGCACCAGGTCACCCAGAGCCTCCAACAAGGGTCCAAGATGCGCTTCGTACTTGCGCCAGCGATCAACCGAGGAGGTATAGATCGGTTGCCGGACCTGGGTGACGCTGGCGGTGCGGATATTGCGTTTGGTCCTGTGGAAATCCAGGCAAGCCGGGTCCCAGGGAAGATTGCAGAAGTCAAGAAGGGCGCGGGCCTGAGGTTCGTGATCGCTCACCAGATCTTCATACTGTACCTCGTAAAATGCATTGGCGGGAAGTACCTTCCGCCAGTGATCCATCAGTGTGGCGTAATTCCGGTAGTAGCGACCCATCTCGGTTAAATCGTAACTGTGATGCTGGCTGCTTTTGGTGAACAAATTGGTAAAGCCGGAAAGGCAGGTGTCCAATGGATTGCGCTTGACATGGATGATTCGGGCATTCGGTAGCATCAGATGAATGAGACCGATACAATGGAAATTGGCCGGCATCTTGTCGGTGATATAAAGGGCCAGGGCGTTGCGGGTTCGCAGGCCCAGGACATACTTCTCTCCCATTTCTTTCAGTTCGTATGGGGTAATGCCTTTCAGTGACAGAGGATATCCTTCGGTGCTGTCATTCCTGGGTGTGGCGGCCAGTATCATCAGGTCGGGCAGTTCCCCGGCACCATGCACCAGGGGATGGCTGGCGATAATCTGTTCAGTAATGGTCGTACCGGAGCGTGGCATACCCAGGACAAAGATTGGCAAGTTCGAAGAGCAGCCCTCGCCACGGAGTTTTTCCATGGTTTCAGGACTGAAAAAATCACAGATATTCCGGCAGATCTTGTCATTGTTGTCCGGATCATATGCGGTACGTTTGCGTTTCAGGCCACAGCCTGCCAGAAAATGGGGCATGGCAAGATCATACTGCTTGGTGTCGTTATAACATTTACCAAGGGCAAAATGGAGGGACATCGCCTTGGTTTCCAGCATGGAGTCAAGTTTATCGGCCTCCTGGATCAGGGCGGCCATATTTTCGTCGCCGTCGGACACCTTTTTGACCTGGGCCAGTAACAACCGTGCCCCCAGATTGGTGTCATCAATACTCAAGGCATGGCGAAAAGCAGCCTCCGCTGCCTCAATCCGGCCCTGTTCCATAAGCAGCTGGCCCGATCCCAGATGGGCGCTTAACAGGTCAGATTTTATTTCCACGGCTTTTGCAAAGGCCAGCTCTGCCTTCTCGGGATAACCGGCCTCCGCATAAATCCCCCCCAGCAGACTCTGCGCTGCCGCCATTTCCGGGGCCAGGGACAGGGCCTTTTTCACCATGTTTTCGGCATCTTCAAAGCGTTTTTGTTCCTGGTAAATCCTCGCCAGTCCAAGGTAGGCTTTGGGGTAGTCCGCCCTGAGTGCCAGGGTATTGTTAAAAGCGACGGCAGCCCTGTCAAACTGTTCCAGCATTAAAAAGGCGTTGCCGATATTGCAGTGGGCCTCGGCATAGTGAGGGTTCATCCGAACAGCCCCGAGCAGAAACTCTACCGCCTCTTCCGGTCGTTCAGCCTCGGTCAGAACCGCCCCCAGGTTATTCATGGATTCAAGGTGCCGGGGCTCGACGGCAAGCACCCGGCGATAAAAGTTGATGGCGCCTTCCTTGTCTTTCAGATCCCGGCGAATACTCCCCATGTTGTTCAGTGCCGAGGGGAGATAGGGATCGATGGCCAGTGCCCGCTGCTGACAGGCTTCAGCCTTCTCCAGCTCATTGCAGTCGTAACAGGCAACCCCCAGGTTACTGTGTGCCGTAGCGCTACCCGGATCAAGGGCCACGGCCCGTTCCCCATGAGATACCGCTTCATCCAGACGTTTGAGAATCCGGCACATCTCCCCGAGATTTGAATGGAATTGTCCGACTTGAGGGAGATTCCTGACGGCCTGCTCAATAAGCCGCACCGCGTCCTCTGTTTTTCCCACCTGATGGGCGATAACCCCCAGCAGATGCAGGGCAAAAGGATGGCCGGGACGGGCCTGCAAAACCTGTCGTAAATGTTTCTCAGCCTCGTCCAATTGACCTGATGCCTGACTCTGCATTGCCATCTGCATGGCGTGCTCGACGGATTTTTTTTTGACGTCTGCCATCTGGTTTCCTCGGGGTTTGAATGGTCGGAGGGTTTTTTTAGTCATAATAAGAGAGAAAAACAATCAATAAAGGGAGTGGGATGGTGTTCACAGTGGTGTTTGCACCATCAATAAAATGAGTCTTTGCAAAGTATGAAGCGGATCAATGAGGTGTGGCACCTAATTTCTCAAGGAAGAAAGGGGAGCCAGAAAAAATCACGAAGCCTGATGATCCGTCAACCTGGGCCACCTTTTGTAAATGGCAGGAGTAATCTCTTCCGCCAGATCGTCAATGGAATTTATTTCCCATGAGACAGTTCCAGTATGCCGCGCCTGTTCAAGAGGAGCAGGACTTCGTTTACGGATTGTTCGAGGCTGAGGCGGTCCGTTGCCACGACCAGTTCTGGTTTTTCTGGTTCCTCGTAAGGAGATGAAATTCCAGTGAATTCCTTAATCTTTCCGATTCTGGCCTGGGCATAAAACCCCTTTACGTCCCGGTCTTCACACACGGACAGTGGACAGGTGCAGTAGATCTCCAAAAAATCTCCGTGCGGCATCATGGAGCGTACGCGCAAACGATCCTCGCGATAGGGAGAAATAAAAGCGGTGAGGGCGATTACACCGGCCTCGACAAACAGTTTGGCCATCTCGCCCACTCGCCGGATATTTTCTTTGCGGTCGTCTTTGGAAAAACTGAGATTGGCACAGAGTCCTTTTCGGACATTATCCCCATCAAATACAAATGTGCGACAACCCTGCTGGTGCAGAGCCTCTTCCACTGCGTGCGCCAGGGTGGATTTACCTGATCCGGAGAGACCGGTAAACCATAAAAGCACACTTTTATGGCCGTTTATGTTCTCACGGCGCTGACGGGTGACGGTGGCATGGTGCCAGACAATATTGCTGGATTTAGTTTTATTCATAACATGGTTGAAGTAAAGTTGAATTCGGTTTTCTCGCTGTTTCGAGTGGGGAAATAAATCTGGTTTTCAGTGACGAGAGGCCAGCTTATTCAAGTTGTCTTTGCTCATGTCTCTGAGCTTGAGCCCCGCCGGAGGCGAGGGGGCAGGGGAGTCGTCCCTTCGCCATCGCCACTTGCAGGTCAGCATGAAGTGGCAGGGTAGTCAAGGCTGTGAGCGTTTTTTTGCGAGCACCCGAAGTCAGCTATAATAAAGCCA
>JACDZF010000264.1 GCA_013426795.1 Desulfocapsa sp.
AGAAATGTAATCGGGAGGGCTTTTCCTCAGGTCTCCTATTGACAACGCTACCAAAATATTACGAAAAATGCCCGCAGCATGAAAGATTTGGTCTCCACTCTTTCGACCGACCCCAAAAACTGCCAAGCTGGGGAGCTGGTATGGAAATATCAATTGGATGGTGGTTCTCGAGTGGGCTCTCCCTGCTCTCCAGAGGCGGACAACAACACCACATCAACACGACGATTCTTTTTCCGTCCTTCTTCACTGGTATTATCGGCCACTGGCCGGAACTCGCCATACCCGATGGCTGACAATCTCTCGGGTGGAAGGGCATGGGTTTTGACCAGGTAATGGACGATATTGGTGGCCCGGGCAGTGGAAAGCTCCCAGTTGGAGGGAAACAGCGAGGTCTTTATGGGTGCATTATCGGTATGCCCTTCTATGCGGACACTGTTGGAATATTGACCAATGGCGACGGAGATGTGGTCCAGAACAAGCATGGAGTCGGGCCGAACGGTGGCCTTGCCGGATTCAAAAAACTCCGTATCCTTCAAGCTGATCACCAAGCCCCGCGGACTCACCTCCATACTGACTTTTTCATCAGCACCTTTTTCCTGAAGAAACGCTGAGATACTCTCCTTAATCTTCTTAAAATCCTTGACCTCTGCCCTGGTTTTTTCCTGCTCCTCTTTCCTCTGGACCTTTTCGTCCTGAAGAGATTCCACCACAGAGGTCTCAAAGGTCTCACCAGACGTTTTGTCCTTCAGGAGTTGGGCCAGCTTTTTCTTCTTGGCGAGACTGGAATCAGGAGCAGTGACCTTTTGCTGGAGGGGATCGGGAATGGGTACCATATTCGCCGAATCAGAATCAATGACGTTAAAAACAGGGGCCGAGGAGGATTTGGCGACCCCAAAGGCCTCATTGGTGGAGGCAATAACCTTTGCCACCCGAGCCTTGTCAACCTGGGACATGGCATAGAGCACAACAAATACGGCAAAGAGCAGGGTGATAAAATCGGCATAGGACACCAACCAGCGTTCATGGTTTGGTTCCTTTTCATGCTCTTCTTTTTTCCGGCTCACCTTGCGTTATCCTCCCCCTTGGCCTTTCCTCCGCCTTCCGCTGCAATGAATCCTTCGAGCTTCATAACAATCAGCCGTGGATTCATCCCGGACTGGATATCGAGGAGGCCCTCGATAATCAGGGTCTTTGCCAGAACCTTACGCTTCAGATTCTTCTTGAGCTTGGTGGCGGCGGGAAGACAGATAATATTGGCTATGACCAGACCATAAATGGTGGCAACAAACGCCACCGCAATACCGGGGCCCAGTTTCGACGGGTCATTCAGGTTCCCCATGACGTGAATCAGGCCAAAAACCGCGCCAATGATACCGATGGTGGGCGAGAAACCCCCGCCAGCCTCAAAAACCTCGGCCACCCCCTTGCCGGAGGCCTCGAAGGCCATCAGTTCGATCTCCATAAAATCCTTAAACTGCTGGGGGTCAGCACCATCCACCACCAACTGCAGGGCCTTGATTTTAAAGGGATCACCCGATGATTCGTTGATCAGGGGCTGCAGGGCAAGCAGGCCGTTCCGACGGGCCATATCGGAATAGGAGGCCAGATCCTGGATTATTTTCTGTAAATCGGGATCACCATGCAGAAACAGGCTTTTTGCATTTTTTAAGGCATTGACCAGATCCCTCATGGGAAAGGAAACGAAGACCGCCCCGAGGGTGCCGCCCCCCACAATGATAAAGGCAGTGGGCTGTATCAATGACGAGATGTGTCCACCCTCAAGGATATTCCCGCCCAGCAGGGCACCAAACGCGATAACGATACCTAAAATTGTTGCAAGATCCATGGCGACAAGTCTTTACTGAAAGAGTTGTAAAAATGAAGAGAAAAGAGACGCGCGTATAAGGGACATGCCGCTGCTCAAAGCAGCTCTTCTTTTTTATACAGGCATGAGGCGTTCTGCCTTTCCTGCCCGTTGCAACACGCTCACATTGAAAGAAATTATTTTTTCCAGAATCTGCTGGCCGGTCTCAAGAACCAGATACCGATTTCCATTGGACATGGTGATACAGGTATCCGGTGACTCCTCTATAAGCTCGATGAGAGAATGATTGATATAACATTCAGTCCCCCCGATTTTCGATAATTTTATCATACTCCTCTCCCAGCGCGATAGTTAACCAAAAACAAAATAGAATAACAAGAAGATACTGCATCATAAAGCCTGACTGTTGACAACAAAGAGTTTTGTCTGATTTCACGGAGGCCTCAAATTTCCCGAAAAAGCACCTTGAATTTTTAGTGCCTTGCAGATTATTTTATTGTTTTTTTGGCAAGAATAGAATCTGTAAAAAGCACTTATCCCGCTCATCGGGGTTACATTATTCTAGGAGTCTGTCGGAACGAGTGTTTGCAACATCGTTGAATTTTTGGCGGGTCATTTTTTAAAACTAGATGCTATGCCCCGAACTTTTAGTCAGTGTGTTGGAAAAAGCTGGAAGAGAGCTCTTTCATCCTACGGTATAGCCATCTTCACTATTTTTAGTCCCATTCTATCTTATTTGGCCAATACAAAGAGCCTTTTGAGATTAAAAGCGATACAAACGAGATCCCATTCGCCTTTCACGGCATTTTTTCCACGCAGGAGAAACTGACGAAATCCCATCACCGCTTTGATAATACCGAAGACAGGCTCGATAGTACTCTTTCGTTGAGCATACACGGCCTTACCCGCTTTTGTTTTCAACCGGTGTTTCATGATCTCTGTCGCATCGGCAGTATCTGCTATTGGAGGTGGTTCTTTGAAACGCTCCATAACCGATGGATGGTGATCTTCACGCCTGACAGCGATGTAAGGTGTAACTTTTTGATCATCACAGATGTGGACGTTTGTGGCGCTGAAGTAACCG
>JACDZF010000265.1 GCA_013426795.1 Desulfocapsa sp.
GTTTAGAGGCCGTTGCCGGCCAAGCAAGGTCTTTTCCTTGCTTGGCCGGCTTACGGCCTCTTATGCCGCGTCCCTCAAACAGGACCACCCCCAACCCCATCCTGTGGACGCGGCGTCCAGCAAAGTACACTGGACTGAAATCGTAGAGATGTCCGTAAGCCCCTTCAAGCAAGGTCTTTTCCTTGCTTGGCCGGCTTACGACCTCTTATGCCGCGTCCCTCAAACAGCATCTTTCCGGCTGTTTGAGGGCGTGGCGTCCAGTAAATAACCCCTGGCCTAAGATTATCCAAAAGTCCACAAACCAGCAAAACTAGTCTTTTTGTTGCTTGTTGCATTGCCGGCTTCTTATGCCGCGCCGGAACAACACCACCCCCCAACCCCCTCCTTGAAAAAAGGAGGGGGCTTTTTTGCTGTGCCCTGGACGCGGCGCGTGGCTGATAAAAATATAAAAGTTTCTTGACCCCCTTATGCGTAGATTCTTCTTTGACCCGGCGGCGAGAAAGGGCGAAATGGTGCTTCTGTCCGACATCGAGTCGCGCCATATCGTCAAGTCCCTGCGCCTCCATGTCGGTTCCCGGATCGAGCTTCTTGATGGCACGGGGCTGCGCTATCTTGCCGAGATAACCAGTCTCGTCAGGCAGGTCGTGGCTCGTATCCTCACTGCTGACGCGGACGCGCAGGAGGAAGGGGTGGCCCTGCATGTGGGTCAGGCGATGCTCAAAAATGCCAAAATGGATTTTGTCGTGGAGAAATGTACGGAGCTGGGGGTGACCAGCCTGAGCCCCTTTATCAGCAGCCGCAGTCAGGGGAATCTGGACGATGGGGAGCGGGGCGGCAAGCGGCAGCAGCGCTGGCAGCGGATTATCGAATCGGCCTGCAAGCAGTGTTCACGGACCCGGCCCCTGGAGCTGCAAGGTGTTCGCCCCCTGGCCGAGCTCTGTTCCGCAGACGGCGGGGAGCCGCGCCGTCTGCGTCTGCTCTTCTGGGAAGAGGAAAAAGAGAGGTGCCTGCACGATCTTCCGCCCTTTACCGACTATGGCCGGATTGACCTGCTGCTCGGGCCGGAAGGGGGGTTCAGCAGGGACGAGGTTGCCCTGGCGGCCCGATTCGGGTACCAGAGTATCAGCCTGGGGCCGCGCATCCTGAGGGCCGAAACCGCCACCGTGGCCGCCATTGCCATAGTCCGCTATCTGAGTGGTGCGATGTAGGCCTGCTTATCCGCAGACCGCCAGCAGTCCCTGGCCAATGGCTGGCGCCGGACTTGCGCCCTGTCCCGCCGGAGCAATCAATTCGGAACAGGCCATTCCTGCCAGCAGATAGATGCTGAGGGGGCTGCGCCCATATTGGCGGGCGGGAAAGGCGGACTCCAGGCTGCTATTCCAGTGCTCCTGCCATTGCTCCGCCTGGGGGAGAAGGGAGGTGGCAACATCCAGCACCGGGCTTTTGCTTGCAACAAGGGCGGCCAGGGCCGCTGTCAGTTCCGCCATCTGCGGCCGCATGGCCTCCCTGAATCGGGCGACCTCTCCTGTCATTTCCTTCCTGTCGCCCTCAATGGCGGCAGGAAGATCGACCTGCAAAATCAGCAGCGGCGCCTGGCCGCGCTCTTTCTCATACCGTTCGAGCAGGATATCGGCGGCCTCCCGACGGCAGGTGGTCCAGATGGCCAGGGCTTCCGGCAGTGGCCCGGAAAGATAGAGCCGGCTCCAGGCGCGCAGCCGGTTTTTGATCATCCCGGGCCGGGGCTGATTCATCTTCTGCCGCAACTCCAGCAGCTCCTGGAAGGGGTCTTCGACGGCCGCGTCTTCCTCGCCGCTCTCCCGGATTTCTCCCTGGAGCTGGCGAAACAGGGCGATCTCCTGATCATCGATGGTGGCCAGTTGCAGGGCCAGTTCCTCTTCCTCGCGATCAAGGATCTCGGCCATGGAAAGGACCAGCCGGGCCTGCCACAGGGCCAGACGCGCCTCTTCATTCAGGGGGCCGTTCTTCTCATCCATCCCCTGGAGCAGGGATGTGATGATCGTCTGCTTCGACTGATCGCCACGGGTGGCCGGAGCCGACAGTGAGGCCAGGGAGAGATAGCTTAACTGCTCGACATAGCTGTCTTTCCTGCTTCTGATATCATGCAGGAGGTGGAGAAATCGATCCCGATCCGCCCCCAGCGGTGATGGAGTATGGACTTGACAGAAACCCGTTTCCATGAAAGGATGGCTGCCTGGGGCCGATGACGGGTCGGTGGCAGTGGCCCCGTCAGGCTCGACGGGCTGGAGCAGATGGATGACGGAGAAAAAAAGGGCGAGGGGAAACTGCTGCTGAGCGGTCAGGACGGTATCTGGAAAATAAAGGGTCTCAAGGGTGTTCATATGCAAGGTGTGAAGGAAAAAGTTTCATTTTATCTGACTGCGGCCGGGTATCTGCTGTTTAATCTGCGGCCGTCTGCCGATCTGGCGGTGACCGTGCAGTCCACCCTGTGGCAGATTCTGCAGACGGCCCCCTATGTTGCCGGCGCCACCTGGTTTGTCATCGCCCTGCTGCAATACATGTCAGATGGCGAAAAGGTGCCGTGGGAGCGCCGGTTTCGATTGTTTTTCACCATAGGAATTTTTGCCGGTCTTGTCTACGCAATTATTGAATATACGGCCACAGGCACTGCGGCCGGCCAGTAATTCAAGGGGCCGGCGCCAAGGAAATGCTGTTTTCTGTCCTGTTGGAACTGGAAATCTCTTTAGGTCCCTTATTCCAATTCGCTTTCAAAATGAGACTAATTTGTGCTCAGATGACTCATTTCATAAGGGTATGCGTCGACACATTTCGTCAACTTGAAAGCGAATTGGAATTACTCCTGAAAGTCGGTCATAAAAAACAAGAAAATCAGGCAGCCATTTTCATTAAATTCTCAGTAGATGCGGCTA
>JACDZF010000017.1 GCA_013426795.1 Desulfocapsa sp.
AAAAATACAAAATAAATTCAGCTGAATAGTTACGATCATGATATGTCCGTTAACCTGTGATGATACCTCAGGAGGAATATGAATATGCCACAAGCTGCCGAAACCGCCCCCCTGCAAGAAGCGGATATTCGTGAACTCATCGCCGGACATTGCGGAGCGGATCGGGTTCCCCGCCACTTCAAGATCATTACCGACACCAGTGACTTTTTCAAGATTGAGTACAACGATGTGGTGCTTCTTGACAATGTCCCCTACTGGATGAAACGCTGTGAAAAGGAGGGCCGTTTTGGCCTGGATGACGAGCCCAAATTCTGGGTACGCCGGGCCATCGAACTGCCCTCCGGCGCCACCAAGATTCTCAAGCTGGTCTTTTTCGAAGAATTCCAGACCATGATCGCCGGGGTAAAGATGGTCTGTTTTCGCAGCCCCAAGAAAGAGGCCCGGCTTCTTGATCTGGTGGCTGGCCACAAAAATTTCATGCATGGCCGCTGGGTTCTCGATGACGCCGGCAACAACGTCCGCATCCTGGAATTCATCCGCGGCCCCCGCTTTGACGATGTCATAACGGGCTACGGCAGCAGCCATGAGGACTACTTCCATAATCACCTTCCTCAAGTTCTTGATCAGTTCATTGAGCTGGTCCAGTCCATCAAATTTCTCCACGATCAGGGTGAAAAACATGGTGATATCCGCCGGGATCACATTATCTGGGACGAAGAGCGGCAGGTCAACCGCTGGATCGATTTTGACTACAACTTTCAGCAGGGCGAATCCCTGTTCAGCTTTGACATGCAGGGGTTGGGCAATATTCTCATCTTTCTTGTCGGACGTGGAGACGTGCTGGTGCCGGATCTCTACCATAAGCAGCGGGCGGTCTTCGACACCCTCTGGGGGGAGGATCTGAGCATTGCCTACAAAAACCGGGTGGCCAATCTGCAAAAGATCTACCCCTATATCCCGGATTCCTTAAACCGGATTCTGCTCCACTTTTCCCAAGGCACCAACTACTTTTATGAAAACACCGACCAGATGCTGGAAGACCTGGGACTGGCTCGGCAAGACATAATTTCACTGACGGGGAGGCAATCATGAGCGAACAAGACTTTGGCGATCCCGCCCGCAGGGACAGGGAGCGACACCTGCTGCTGGCTGTGGATAATTCTGAAAACTCGAAACGGGCGGTCATCTATGTGGCGGACTTTTTCAGCGGCAATCCGGATGTATTTGTCACTCTGCTTTCAATTATCCCTGAACCCACCGATGATTTTTTTGCCACCGAGGAGAAACAGCAGCAATGGATGACGGAACAGACAACGGCCATGGACGGAGCCCTGGCCGGCTACAAGGGAATTCTTCTCAGTGCCGGCCTTAAGGGCTCACAAGTTGACGTGCGGCTGATCATCCGCCATTGCACCTCCATCGGTGACGCCATTCTGGAGGAACGGGCAAAGCTGGGCAGCCGTATCGTGGTGGCGGGTCGCCGCGGCATCACCCGCAACGAGGAATTTTTATTCGGCTCCACCTCCAGCCGGATTCTCCATCATGCAACACACTGCGCGGTCATGATCGTGGAATAGTCGTGGAATACCGGGTGGATCAGGCTGAAGACGGAACCACTGAAAGTTTTCTGTCATAACTCTCTTTATACGGCGTCCATCCTTCAGGCCTCAGCCTGGATTCTCCACGGCTTTTTTACGAAGAACCCGGGTATCTCCGATACGGATGGTCAATTTGATTCGGTCGAAATACTCAAGGAGGGGAATGGAGAATTTCCGGGTCAGGCCCGTTAATTCCTTGAAGCGGGGGGCATCGATATCCTTCTCACGGGTCAGGAATGCGGTCAGATCCTGGGCCAGTTTATCAATGGTATCGGCGTGATAATAGAGACTTTCGCTGATCTTGACCAGTTTTCCCTGACGCAGCAGTAAGGCCAGAACCTCCTTGACCATGGATTCGGGAATATCGGAAAAATGTTCCCAGCTCTCACGAATGGTGGCCGTGCTCAGCCCTTTCTGCCGATACCACTCCTCCAGTTTCAGCTGGAAGGCCTTCTCGTCCACCTGCAGGACAATCCGGTGCGAGCTGAGCCGCACCTCGGACTCCTCCTGAATCACCAGCTCTTTTTTCACCAGTTCCCCCAGGCAGAACTGAAAGACCCTGGATTCCAGCCGCTTGCCAAGGCTTGAGCGCAACTCTTCCTTGGACAGGCCGCTCTGCAGGGGATGGTCTCGATGGAAGGCGGTGAGGTTCAGAAGCAGGGCCTCTTCCACCTTGTCGCTCACCGTCTTTGCCAGATAGCGCTGGGCGGCGGAGTCCACCACCACGATCTTGCGGGTGGAAAGGGGCGCATTCGTCACCTTCTTCAACTGCTTGCCAAAGAGCCCCAACCGAATCGAGAGTTCATCGGCGGTCAACCCTGTCGTTTGGCTTTCCTCAAGAAAAAGAAGTATCCTCTCTTCAATGGTTCCATTCTGAAGAGTCCGAAAGACCCCGGCATTGAACTGCCGATCCTCTTCCGTGGCCCGCTTTCGCTTCCGGGGCGGCTGGTTGCCCAGCACCTCGCCGCCGCCTATGGTGGTGGCCGGAGAGTAGCTGCGCACCACATATCGATCCCCGGGCCAGACGGCGATGGGCTCCTCAAAAAGAAGCTGGACCGCAGCCGATTGCCCCGGCCTGAGTTCGTCCTGCTGGAGCAGAGAGATACGCCCCATGACCTCGGCGGTGCCCAGATGGACCCGCACCCTGGTGCGATGCTTGAGCGGCTTTTCATTGCCGGCAAGATAGAGAAAATCACAATCCAGCATAAAGCCCGCCTGTAAAGCGCCGGGAGTCGCGGCCACCATTCCCCGCTCGATGAGGGCGGTATCGACCCCCTGCAAATTGATGGCAGTGCGATGCCCTGCCTCCACCTCTTCCACGGACTGGGAATGAACCTGGAGGCCCCGAACCTTGGCCACCAGCTCCTCAGGATAAAAACGCAGTTCCTCACCAATGGCGACCCGCCCGGAGATGGAGGTACCGGTAATCACCGCCCCAAATCCCTTCATCGCAAAGATTCGATCCACCGGAAGGCGGAACGGGCCATGGACCTCCTGGAGCTGCTGCCGGCTGACAAAGCGGTTAAGCTCTTCCTTCAGCTCCGCGATGCCTTCCCCGGTGATGGAGGAGACCCGCACCAGAGGCGACTCTTCAAGGAAGCTGCCGACACAGAAGTCCCGCACCTCTTCCTCCACCAGATCCAGCCAGTCCGGTTCCACCATATCCACCTTGGTGATGACAATGATCCCCTCCTTGACCCCAAGCAGACGACAGATCTCGAAATGCTCCCTGGTCTGGGGCATGATTCCTTCGTCCGCCGCCACAATAAAGGCCACCAGATCCATGCCCATGACCCCGGCCACCATGTTTTTGACAAACTTTTCATGACCGGGCACATCGACGATCCCGAGGCGATGGCCGCAGAGAAGATCCAGATAGGCGAAACCCAGCTCAATGGTAATGCCGCGTTTTTTCTCTTCCTTCAGCCGGTCGGTTTCGATACCGGTGAGGGCCCTGATCAGACTGGTCTTGCCATGATCAACATGGCCGGCGGTGCCGAGGACGATTTCGCGCATTTTAACAAAGCAGAAGTCAGAAAACAGGAATCAGAAGACAGCGGAGGCAGGGATTACCCCGACACCTTCGCTGAAGATTTAGAGGAGATACGGATTGGTACGTTTTTCCTCGGCAATGGTGGAACGACTGCCGCCATAGCCATGACCAGGCCAGACCACGGTTTCCGGCGGCAGGATCATCAGCTTGTTGGCAATGGAGGCCATCAGTTCACTGTGCGAGCCGCCGGGAAAATCAGTGCGCCCCAGTCCCCCGACAAAGAGGGTGTCGCCGGTGAAAAGATCAGGAGCATTATAGAGGCAGATCCCGCCCGGAGTATGGCCGGGGGTATGGATCACCTGTAGCTTTTCATCCCCGATGGAGATCACATCCCCATCCAGAACCTGGACATCCACCGGGGGTGAAGCCTCCAGGCCGAGCATGGAAAAATAGCTGATGACCTCAGGCCGGGCAAAAAAAACGGCATCGGCCTCATGCATGACAATGGGCGCGACGCTTGCCTCCTTGAGCCGACGATTGCCGCAGACATGATCGGCATGGCCATGGGTGGCAATGATATACTCAATGCTCAAACCGGCCTTCTTCACCTCGGAGAGAATCCGCTCTTCGTCACCGCCGGGATCAATCACCGCGCCCTTGCCGGTCCTGGTACAGCCGACTATATAGCAGCAGACACCCATCGCCCCAACGGTCAGTTGTTTGACAAACATAGGCCCACCCATCGACACTCTATTGATTTACCCAGAACAGCCATGGTATCTGGTGCCCATTTCAGCACAGGACCCCAGGATACCATGACTTTGAGCCAAAAAGCCCGGTCTGGCTGCACGATGAAATCGGCAACCGTGAATCAGTATCAGCAATTACACTTTGAGGTATTGCATCCGCCGCTGCCGCATCCGCAACCGCCGGCGGGGGCAATGGTGATCGGAGACTTGGCGGTGGCGATGGGCGGCAAACGGACTTCCACGGCGGTCACCACATCAGCAAAGGCCTTGGCGGCAGGACTGTCCACGTCGGAAGAAAGATAGGGAGCACCGTCATCACCGGCAATGACCACCTTGGGATCCATGGGGATCTTCCCTAAAAATGGCAGATCCAGCTCACGAGCCAGCTCTTCGCCGCCACCGGTCTTGAAGATATCCACGGTCTGATTGCAGTGCGGGCAGACAAAACCGGACATATTCTCAATCACTCCAACGATATCCATCTCCACGGTCTTGCAGAAGTTGATGGATTTGCGGACATCGGCCAGAGCCACCTTCTGCGGAGTGGTTACCACAATCGCCTTGACATTGGGAATGGTCTGGGCCACGGACAGCGGCTCGTCGCCGGTTCCGGGAGGGGCATCAATGATCAGATAATCAAGCTCACCCCAATCCATGTCCGCGACAAACTGCCGAATGGCCTGAATCTTCAAAGGGCCGCGCCAGATAATGGCCTCGTCGCGATCCTTCATCATATACTCCAGGGACACAACCTTCAGGTTGTCACTATACTTGAGGGGCGGAACCAGGGCGTCGGGGGTGGCGGGGGGAATCAGCTCTCCCTTGAGATTTAGCATCCGGATTACGTCCGGGCCATGCAGATCCACATCCATCAGCCCCACCTGATGCCCTTTTCTGGCAAGTCCGAGGGCCAGATTCACGGAAACGGTGGATTTTCCCACTCCGCCCTTACCACTCATAACCAGGATCTTGTGTTTTATCTTTCCCAGAGAACGGGTAATGGCATTATCCTGCTGGGCCATCCGGGCCTGTTGTGATTCCTGACTGCTACAACTGCTGCTTGAGCAGGAACTGCTCGTTCCACATGAACTCGACATACGACTTCCTCCTGAAATATAAAATGATAGACCACCGTTTATTTTTTCCAAACAGCATTTCCATTCTGATCATGCGCCAATCACAAAAAACCAGCAGCTCATCCCGAGCCATGGCGACAACCTGCCGTTACAGTAATCCTGATATCGGTAAATGCAAATAAAATCCTGAAAGCACACCGAGGGCCTGCCTGAAAACGCCCTGTTTCTGCCGACAGCAGATACTTTTTCCGGTGTCAGAGTAGCATCAGCCCGGATCGCCCCATGGAACCCGGGACATCTTTCCTGCTTCAGCCCAAGGGAATATTTCACTGGCAGAGAAAGGCAAAAGTTAATATTGTTATTGGGCTGACACCGCAGGATACTGAACGGGGACCTTGAGCGACCGGGATTTTCGGCCAGACGCAAGGAGCGCAATGAAAATTCCGCAAGATTCAAAGACAGTTCAAGCTGTCAACCTCCAAACAACGAGGAGTCCATGAGGCTGAGTTTATTGGGCGTCCCCCTTATCAGGTTTTACCGAGAAAAAGGTCTGCCGATGAGTGTTTCCGCCACCTCCAGCGATGATGTGATCACTGCCGTGAGGGTAAAACTGAACCTGTAAGGCGGATCTCTTGTTTGCAAGCCGGGGAGGCGGTGCGGCCCTGGCATCCAGCCTTCTTTTTTATAAACCGAAGAACTCAGGAGTTGTGAAAAAATGACCCAGACAATTGTGACAACTGATTTTACCGGACTGAACCTGGTGCATCGGGGAAAGGTCAGGGATATGTATGCCATCCCCGGCCATGATGATAAACTGCTGATGGTGGCCACCGACCGGATCTCGGCCTATGACGTGGTCATGGATGACCCGGTGCCGGGTAAGGGCCGGATCCTGACCCAGATCTCGCTGTTCTGGTTTGATCTGCTCGCCGACATTGTCGAGAATCATCTAATCACCGCCGATGTCAACGCCTATCCCGATCTCTGTCAGCCCCATGCCGAGCAGCTGCGCCACCGTTCCATGCTGGTGCGGAAAACCCGGCCCCTGTCCATTGAGTGCATCGTCCGGGGCTATCTGTCCGGATCGTTCTGGAGTGCCTACCGGCAAAACCCCACGGTGTGCGGTTTTGCCCTGCCTGCCGGGATGCGCGAGTCGGATCAGTTTGACCATCCCCTCTTTACCCCTTCCACCAAGGCCGCCCTGGGAAATCATGACGAAAACATCTCCCTCGCGGTGATGGAAGGGATCGTGGGCGTCAAGCGGGCCCGGGAGATTGCCGAGATCTCCACCCGACTCTACCGCCGGGCCGCTGATTTTGCCCGCACCAAGGGGATTATCATTGCCGACACCAAGTTCGAGCTGGGGCTCATCGATGACCGCCTGATCTTGATTGATGAGGTGCTGACCCCTGATTCGTCCCGTTTCTGGCCGGTGGATGACTACCAGCCGGGCCGGGGTCAGGCAAGCTTTGACAAACAGTTACTGCGGGATTACCTCTCTTCCCTTGCCTGGGACAAGACCCCGCCTCCCCCCAAACTTCCGGTGGAAATCATCAGCAAAACCCAGTCCCGTTACGAAGAAGCCCTGCGCAGACTTACCTCGGGATAATGGCCCATCACAGCCTTGCGGTGAAAGAGGCCCATTCGTTTCGAGATCTTCCGCAAGGGGATAAAAATCATGCTTGATTTTACCGAATATACCAAGATCTTTATCACCCTGGTGGCCATCGTCAATCCCATCGGGGCCATCCCCATTGTCATGGCGCTGACGGAAAATGCCTCCATGGAAGACTTTCAGCGCACCACCAAGACCACCCTTATCTCCGTTCTGGTGATCCTCACTGTCGCCCTGCTCACCGGTGAGTTTCTCCTCGCGTTTTTCGGGATCAGCGTCAACTCCTTTCGGGTGGGAGGCGGTATCCTCCTCCTGCTTATGGCCATTTCCATGCTCCATGCCCGGCAGAGTCGCATCACCTTTAGCAAGGAAGAGGCCAACGACGGCAATCGTGAATCGGTGGCGGTGGTTCCCATCTCCATGCCCCTGCTTGTCGGGCCCGGGGCCATCAGCACGATCATTCTCAATGCCAACAAAAGCCACGCCCCCCTCCATTACCTGTTCATGGGCGTGGATATCATCCTGCTTGTGCTGGTGCTGTGGATGGCCTTTCTCTCCATCCCCTGGATCTCCCGCCATATGACCCAGACCGGCATCAATATCTTTTCACGGGTTATGGGACTGATTCTGGCGGCCATCGCCGTGGAGTTTATTGCCAACGGCCTGAAAGGACTGTTTCCAGCCCTTGCCTGAAGGACAGGGCTCAAACCTCCGGAATCAAGGACTGAGTCCAAAAGGTATGGGGAGGAGAGTCATTGGATGAACAAATCAGCCTTCCCCGGCTGACTTCAGGCTTTTTTATCCATCTCCCGCTGCTGCTTGATTTTCTCGTATTCCTGAACCGACTCGAGAACAGACTCATCCTGACGCTGCTTGATCTCCTCCACCTTGGCCTGGATTTTCTCCTTTCGGATCTGCATGGTCTGCGCGCCAAAAAGGGTTGCCGCCAGATACTTAAATGAAAAAAGCATCAGCTCAACATCATCTTCCCTGATTTTGGCAATAGTCTCATCATCAATGACAAAGGTGTCGAGGAAGGAGCTCTGGAAGACAAAATCACGGAAATGATCAATATCCGTGGAGGCCATGAAAAACATCCGCTTGGCCTGCTCCGAAAGGGTCGCCTGAAGCCCGAAGGATTTGCGCCGCATCACCAGCCGCAGCCATTCCTTGTTCATCTCATCGCGCACATCAACCCCCTGGTCGGCCCGCCATTCACGTACCGTCCACTCCTTATCTTCCTCAAATCCCTTGCAATGGTCTTCCTTGACGATGAAGAAAAACTTCTCCTCATCATTCTGATCCCCATCTTTACTCTTGTCGTCCCCCCCCTCATGGAAGTCGGCCATGCCCACCGGATAATAGCGACAGGCGGTGGGCCGATCGCTGTAAACCGTACATCCCTCCGGAGTCACAAAAGGACATTTGTGATCATCTTCCCGCAGCTTGATGGCCACCCCCGGCATATCGGTCTTCTCGAGATACACCGGGGTCGCATACTGATGGAGGAACTCATGGGCCGGCATATTCAACCGCTTTTTCAACTGGAGGATATCATAGGGGGTCAGGATAATCTTGATTCCGCCGCAGCAGGCGGTAAAACATCTGACTCCGGGATGACAGCGAAACTTGATCTTACTGTCCAGGGTCAGTTTATGGGGAAGGATATTGGAGGGGTTGGTTGCTTTACCAAAAAGAATCTTCTCTTTGCTGGACATCTGTTCATCACTCATGGATCCACCTTGTCTGGTTAAAATAATTATCAGGAGCGATGAGTGACTTACAGATTCTTTTCGGTTTTTTTCCCAAGAATAGAATCTGTGAAAGACACTTATCCCGTTTATCGGGGTTGGAACAACCCTCTCCATCACTGAACATCTGTTGCGCCGGTCTCGACACTGGCGGGTTCCCGGTCATCGGGGAAACGGCGTCGACTGAGAACCCGCGCTGCTGACCGGAGTTCGACGGCTGGAAAAAAGAATGCCGGGGGGGGGGTCAAGACGCGCCATTTCAACTGACAATGACCCTCCGACCAACATCGTGCGCACCGAAAATGGTCTCATTCAATCAAGCAGACTATATTAAACATGCGCGATCTCACTGTCAAACCTATTCCACCGCAGCGCCGACAAGCTGCATCTCCCCTGATAATCCCTTGCGGTTTATCAGGGAAATCCTTATAGTCGAAATGTATTCATAAAATTGTCAAGTCGCACAACCTCATATCGCATGGAAGCCCAGCAGGTATATTGAATGAAGCTTTTTGTTCGCCCCATTGATTACACAAAGGTCCAGACCCTGATCTACCATCTCCCCAATGGTCCCGCTTTATCTTTACATATTGGCGGCATTGGCGAATTTCTTGATCTGGAAATGGACATCGGCCATGTCTGTGACACCTCAGAGATTGACGGGAATGTTCATTTTTTCCCCAAGGGCAACGCCTGATCGCTACTCCCCCGCCTGAAAAAATGAATCCCCATCCGCCCATCGACATCCACCTCGACAGCCATATCCATACCCGCTACTGCCATCACGCCACCGGCACCATGGAGGAGTATGTTCTTTCAGCCATCGACAAGGGCCTGACTCATATTGTTTTTCTGGAACATATGGAAGGGGCAGCGGTCAGGTATTTTGAAACCACCTGGCTGACCGACACGGATTTTGATGACTATTTTGAGGAAGGCAGCAGGCTGCAGGAGCGTTACAGCGACCGTTTGACCATCGGCCTGGGGGTGGAGGTGGGATATGACGCCGCCCACCCGGAGGAGCTGCTGAATCGGCTGAGCAAACATTCCTGGGAACAGGTGGGGGTTTCCTACCACTTCATGCCGGTTCCAGACCTGCCCTTTGACCTGAATCTGGTCAGCCGCCAGGAACGAAACGTCCAGGCGATCCGGGAAACAGGCTGCGAGCAGGTCCTCACCGACTACTTCCGCACCCTGACCGAGGCCGTCCGGGTTCTCCCCGGCACAAAGGTCTGCCATCTGGACGCGGCCCTTCGCTTTCAGCCGCATCTGGAGCTGAGTCCGGGCCACTGGCAGCAGATGGAAGAGCTGCTGGACACCATCAAGGCCAGGGACATGGCCCTGGAGATCAACACCTCGGGGTATGCCATCCGCGGCACCCCTTTCCCGGCCCCAGCCATTATCAGGATGGCCATGGAAAAAGATATCCGCCTGATTGCCGGCTCCGACGCACACCGGCCTGAAGACGTGGGCCGATTTTTCCACAAAATCCCCCCACTGCTGGAACAGCTTGCCACCGAGATCAACGGGCAACAGCCCCGGCAGACAGGTCAAATCTCCTGACCCGTCATCCTCTCCTTTTGTTCCCATTTCCCATCAAAAAAGTCATCCACCGTTACCGGAAAGACAAACAGCGGCCCCGGGGATCGGTGCGGAAAGTCGGCACCAGGGTGGTCCGCGTAGCAGGGATGGGGGTGTTGAAGAGTCGAGGAACCCCTGCCGCATAACCCGGGGTCATCGGGATCGGGGCCGGCGGAGGAATGCCAGCAGCGAAGATGCGCCCCCTGCAGGGGCAGTGGAATCAAAGAAACTCGTCCATGGCAGCCTTCAACGACTCCGTGTTAAAAGGCTTCTGAATAATCTTGCTCACTCCGGCGGCAATGGCTTCCTTGTTGTCCTGCACCTCATTCTGGGTCGTGACCATTATGACCGGCAGCTCGGCTCCGGAATAGATCTCCCGGATCCTGGCCGTCAATTGCACGCCGGTAATCTCCGGCATGTTCAAGTCGGTGAGGACCATGGCCGGTTTCTCCTTGGCCAGCCACTCCAGGGCGGAGGCCGGAAATTCAAACAGAACCGGCTCATAGTTCATCTCATGGAGGGTGGCCTTGTAGATATTCAGAATCATCCGTGAATCATCCACGGCCACCACCTTCCGGCGCACCGAAACCTCGCTGCTCCCCACCAGTTTTGCAGCAAAATCATCCATGCCCGCCTGCTTCAGTAAAAGTTGGTAATGCTGGCGGATATCCTGATGGGCGTGGGGCAGATAGACCATGGCCATTTCCTGAAAATAGGGCTCATCGGCAACGCTCATAAATATCTTATCGACCTGACCATTGACAATGATCTTAGTGATATGACGGGCTTCATCGTCTTTTTCCATCAACAGATTCTTGATCCCCGCCATCAGGATATCTGAGTAATTCCGTTCTATGGCCCGGGCTGCGGCGATACAGACATGATCTTCCTTGTCCGTCAGTCCCGCCGTCAAGGTATAGGCCCCTTTGCGCAGGGGCAGCAGAGCCAGGGCTTCATAGCCGGCAAAACGGACATTGGCACTTTTCGGCTCCCGCCCCAGCAGTTTTCGGATCGGCATGATGGCTGATTCATCACCAATCTCCCCAAGAACATTCAAGGTGTGAATCTGAAAATCCGGGTCTTCATGGAGGAGATTCTCGATGAGATTGGGAACTGCCTTGGCCCCGATGCGGACGATCTCCTGTTTGGCATAGGTCCGCATATGGGCGTAATGGGAGCGCAGGGTCTCGTTCAATTTTTCCAAAGATACCTGATCCTGGACATCGGCAAAGATGGAAAGAATCATGAAATCAATCTCATTATCCGTCCCCATCCGCTCCGCCAGCCGATGCATGGCGCTGGGCGTTCCCACCTGCCCAAGGGCCTGAATGGCGGTAATAATCAGGTCACGGTTGGCGGCATAGAGATAATCAGTGAGCAGATTGATGGCCTCGGGATCGCCGATAAGTCCCAGAGTCTCGAGGATGAGCTTGATCTCCGCCTCATCATGGGAGCGGACAATCACATCCATAAGGGCCTGCGTGGTGTCATCCGACCGTAATTCCCCGGCAATCTGGATCAGATACTGCTTGCCGGGGATCCTTGGATCCACCAGAAAATCATTTAACAACTCAGGATAGGCCAGCAGCTGCGAAATCAGGGTCTCCTTGATAATCGGCAGGGTCGCCGACAGTGCGGCGTGTTCGTCCAGCAGATAGAGAAGCTGCGGGATACTGAACGCCACCTCGCCCCGGGTCAGCTCATAAATCAGGCGATTCTGGATCTTTTTATCCACATCACCAATATGGGCAAGCACCAGCCGCGTCTTCATGGCGTCGCCGGTTTTGATGTTATCCTGAATTTCTTCAATCATATGCTGGGGATTTAAATCTACCATGTCGTTCTCTGCCATAATTTATAGTTTACCAGATTATCAGGAATCTCACGATACAAGGAGGATGCGTCCTGCCCAAGTTCCCGATGCTGCTCCTCTGCCCATCTGCTCTTATTCCGGATACCAATCCACCCCGATCTTTTTCACCACATTCAATCCTCCAATCATGACCAGGCTCCTCTTCAATCCCACACTGTCGAGAAAACTCTGGACTTCAAAGGATCTGGTTCCGGAATTACACACCAGAACCAGCTCCTTATCAACCGGCAGGGTCTGGTATCTGGCTCGCACCTCGTTATAGGGAATGGCCAGCCACAGCTCTTCGCCGAATTTTTTTATAAAGGGTTCTGCCTCGTTGGGATGCCGGATATCAAGGGCCCGCCAGTCTGGGTGAGTGGAGAAGTCATCCATCCAGGTCAAAAATTCCAGCATGGAGATCTTATGTAGACGTCCATCGCAGATATTCTCCGCGACGTAGGCGGCGGCATTGATGGAATCAATGGCCGAGGCAAATGGCGGCGAATAGGCCATCTCCAGATTTGCGAAATCCTCAATGGTGGCACCGGCGCTGATAAGCGGCACCGCCGCGTCAATACGCGCCAGGACACCATCATTCATCGGGCCGAACCCCTGTAGCCCCAGTACCCGCCTCGTGCGGCGGTCAAAGACCATCTGCAGCACGACAATGCCCACCTCAGGATAGAAGTGGGCCCGATCATAGGGGGAGGTCAGGGACTCATCGGCATCATAGCCCTCAGCCAGGGCCATCTCCAGGCTGAGGCCAGTGGCACCAATGGAGACATCAAAGGCCTTCAGGATAAAACTGCCCAGGGCCCCCTGAAAGACCGAAGGAATACCGGCCATATTATCAGCGGCCACCCTGCCCTCCCTGTTGGCCAGGGAGCCGTAGGGGGCGTAGATTTTTTTGCCGGACACCAGATGCCGGAGCTCAACACAATCGCCCCCCGCATAAATCATCGGGTCAGAGGTCTGCATCCGTTCATTGACCACAATCGCGCCCGCTGGTGAAACCTCAAGTCCGGCCTCCCGTGCCAGACCCGAGCGGGGACGGGTACCAGCGGCCGAGATCACCAGGTCGCTCTCAATGGTGCGCGTGGCGGTGCGAACCCCCGTCACCTTGCCGTCACGCCCCAGAATCTCGGCAGCGCCCTCACCCAGAAGCACCGTCACCCCCTTCTCACGCAGGTGACGGGTGAGCATTGCCGCCATGGGATAATCGACAATCCTTGCCAGAAGCTGCGGTCTGGATGCGACCAGGGTGGTTTCCACCCCCCAGAGATCGGTGAGCGCCTCCGCCATCTCGATGCCGATGGCGCCACCACCAATGACCACTGCCCGGGAAACCTTGCCCGCGGCAATCCTCTTCTTGATCTCAATGGCCTTATGGAGGTTGCTGATGGAGAAGACGCCGTCCAGATCCATCCCGGGAATGGGCAGGACAAAAGGCTGGCTGCCCGTGGCCAGCATCAGCTTATCGTAGCTCAACTCCTGCCTGGCGCCGGTCTCCACATGTTCCACCTGCACCGTCTTCTTTTTTCGGTCAATGGAGAGGGCCCGGGTGCGGGTCAGGGTCTGGACTCCCTTGGCGTTCTGGAAAAATTTCTCGTCCCGAAGCATATGAAAACTGGTGGAGCGCAACTCGGTCTCATCGGCAACCTCCCCCGAGACATAGTAGGGAATCCCGCATCCACCGTAGGAGATAAGGCTGTCCTCATCAACAATCGTCACCTCGGCATCCTGCATCAGGCGCTTCACCCGGCACGCGGCCTTCGGGCCCGCCGCCACTCCCCCTATGACGAGGATCTTCTCTCCCCTTGTACGACTCATTCCATTTCCCCTCTTCCCTGCATCAACGACCCATAGGTTCTTCAGGCCGAAGGCGGACAGGCAGCCCGCCAATTTTTTCCTTCAGCCTGAAGAATCTGGAAACAATACGGTGACAGTAAGTCATGGGAGAATAATAGTAAAGGTCGTTCCCAGCCCCTCTTCACTCTCAACCCTGACAGAACCATGGTGCTGTTCAATGATATTGCGGGTAATGGCCAGACCCAAACCGGTTCCGCGATTTTTATCGGAGAAAAAAGGCTCGAAAATATGCTCAAGTTTTTCGGTGGACATCCCCTTGCCACTGTCCCGAATCATAATCTCAACGGCTCCCGCAAACCGGGGCATGTCTTTATCACTGTCCTTTTCGGTGACGCTGGCCCTTGCCCTGGTGGTTGTGACCTCCAACACCCCTTGGCTGTCCATGGACTGCAATCCATTCACCAGAATGTTCAGCAGGGCGCGATAAAACATCTCCTTGTCCAGATCAACGGAGGGAAGGGTGTCATCAAGCTCGGCCCGCAGCTCCACCCTTTGTTCCCGGGCTTTCGGTTCGATAAACTGCAGGGCTCGCCGCACAACGCCATTGACATCCATCCGCATCAGCTTCGGTTCCTGGGGCCGGGCAAAATCGAGAAATTCCATGACGATGGTATTCAGCCTGGAGGTTTCATCAACAATGATTCTGGCCAATTGTTCATTGCCGGGAGCCACCTTTTTAATCCTTTTTTCAAGAAGTTCGGCCGTACTCCTGATAATTCCCAGGGGACTCTTGATCTCATGGGATACCGTCGCCACCATGGTTCCGAGGTGGGCAAGGCGCTCGGACTGGTTCAATTTCTCCTCCAGGCGCAGCCTCTCCCGGGCCCGCACCTCCATGATCCGGTCACCCCGACTGACGATGGTGCGCAGGACCAGAAACAGTACCGCCATGATAGCGCTGGAGACAAGGATGGTGCGCCCCTGCAGCTGGATAATGGCACCATACTCCTTGGACAGATTCTGAGTGATCTCAACCACTCCCATGATCTGCGGACTGGACGCGCCGGTGCTGCTGACCTGTCGCAGAGGGATATAAGTTTTGAGTTGACAGGAGACCTCGGGGGTACCGGGAATCAGATTCCACACCGAACCACTGAAGACTATCTGGGAATTGGGATTATTTTTCAAGGCCTTCTGATATTCAATCCCCCCCGCATCTTTCCTCCCCACCAGCTCCGGCAGGGTCGAATAGGAGATAACATTGGTGCTTGAGTCATAGATGGTGACGGATTCCGTTTTCAGCCCCTGGGTGGCATTTTTAACAATCCGGTCAAGGAGTTCAAACTGATCGGGATGGCTGAGGGCGATTTTCCCAAAGCGGACCACCGTGGGCAGGACAAAACTGCGGAAGACCTGCTGGTTCAGATTTTCCGCAAGCAGCAGAGAATACTCCTCGCTCTGTTCCAGCATGACCTTGCGGGCATGGTTGGAGATAACCCAGGAAAGAAACAGGGTGAACACCAGAATAACCACCAGACTGGTGAAGGAAAAATATTTCACCAGCTGGAAAGGACGAAGTCCGGCCCGCATCTCCTCCCGCGCCAGGGATTTATCTCCGTTCAACGGGGACGGCTTGTCCACGGGGGGGTCGCCATTAATCATGACACACCCCGCAGCGCCGGCAGACCGTGGGTTCACAGGGCGAGGTCTGAGCCTCGGCAAAGGCCTTCATATATTCATCCCACAGGTAGCCATGTTTTACACCGTGGTCAATAATTTCCCAGGGAAGGGATTCATCTCTCCCGTAGCTGCGGACGGCAAACTGTTCCGCCCCAAGCCCGTTCTTTTTCATCGCCTGCTTCCAGCCCATGCCCGTTGCCGCCATCTCGAGGAGTACCGGGGCCAGCCGCCGATCCCCGCGCGCCAGCACCGCCTGGAACAGAACATGTTCAGGCTTGTCGCAGCTTATCCGGACATTGGCCTCTTTTTTCAGACCGGTCTGCAAAAATTTGATCCTGCCCTTCAGGGTTTGCACCGCTTCCGCGCCCGACCTGGTTTCGCCGGGGGCCAGCTGTGCGCTCACCCCGAAGGGATGAAACTGAAAAGGGGTCCAGGGTTTAGGGGTAAAGCTGTTCACCGACAGGGTGATTTCACAGAGACGACCGCGCTGCCGCCCCAAAGGAGTAATCCGCGCCTTGATCCTGCGAATCAGCACCAGCATCTCTTCCAGATCCTCCATGGTCTCACTGGGCAGCCCCACCATCAGGTACAACTTCAAGGTCGAGAGACCGGCAGCGGCCAGGGCCTCGGCGGCGGTCAGGAGATCATCTTCGGTCAAACCCTTGTTAATCACCCGGCGCAACCGCTCGGAGGCCCCATCGGGGGCAATGGCAACACTCTTGAGCTGGCTTTTTTCAAGCAGATCCAGGAGAGGCCCGGAAATCCGGTCGGCCCGCAGCGAAGAAAAGGCGAGCGAGCAGCCGCTTTCAAGAAGGTAGCGGGAAAGATGGGTCAGGGCTTCCCGGCTTGCCATCTCCATCCCCAGCAGACCGATGCGCTTGACGGATTCAGAACGTTCGGCAAGTCCTGCCATGACCGCTTCCACATCCCATAACCGAGGGGGGCGATAGATAAATCCAGCAGCACAAAATCGACAGCCCCGGGAACATCCCCTTCCCAGTTCAGTGAGGTAGAGATCGGAAAACTCCGCGTTCGGGGTTAACAACTGGGAATGGGCGGCCCGGTCACAGTTCAGGCTGGTCACCTTGTGAATCCGCTCGGGCATCCCGGAGGCGGGAAGATGTCCGGCAAACACACCATTGCTCTGGTAGCGGGGGACGTACAGAGACGGGGCATAACAGCCGGGAAAGCGCACACTGATCTCGGGCAGCAGCTCAGAACGTGGCGCCCCCTGCCCGTTTTTCCAGTCCTGGAGGTGGTCGGCAAGGAAGCTGACCAGATCCTCCAGCACCGGCTCTGCCTCCCCCACAACGAAGAGGTCGACAAAGGGGGCCAAAGGCTCGGGATTCATGAAGGTGGCAACACCACCGCCAATGATCAGGGGCTGTGATGGTCCGATCCTGTCGTCCCGATTATCAGCGAAAGGGGAAAGCCCGCCGGCCAGTAGAAGCCGCACCAGATTCAGATAGTCGTGCTCAAAGCTGATGGAAAAGAGAACCAGGGGGAAGCTGTCCAGGGTTCGCCCGGATTCCAGTGACCGCAGAGGGCCGGGGGATAGGGGGGAGAAGAAACGTTCACAGACAATTTCCTCCATCTCGCCCAGCAATCCATAGACCAGCTGAAAACCCAGACTGGACATGCCGACCGCATACGAATTGGGATAGATCAGGGCAATGGGAAGGCGCCCTGTCCATTTCTTGAGATAGCTCCCCTTCTCGGAAGACAAAAGGCTGGAAGGGGATGTAGGGAAGGAGTGAGAATCACGGGGCTCATACCTTCCATTTCTGTCATCTGTCACCTGTCACCATGGAATCAATTGGCCTTTTTGCGAAGATAGGTCGGCGTCTCGAAATAGTCTTCGTTCCAGGGATGCAGGTCCTTCTGGGTCCGCGGCGCATCTTTGCGCTGGGAGCCGCTTCCCATGTGATCAAATCCTTCAAAATTAGACTTCAGTACCGAACCACCCATGGATGGCCGGGGATTCGGCTGGGCGGGTGCAGCCGGGGCGTCCTGGGCATTGGCAATCTTCACGCATTTTCGTCCTTCATCCACCAGGCTGAGGGGTTCATTTTTCTTGACCACATTGCCGATACCCGTGGCAATCACCGTTACCCGCAACTCCTCACCCAGGGCCTCATCATACAAAACCCCCAGGACTATCTTGGCATCCTCATCCACCTTGCTCTGGATAAGGGCCGACACCTCCATGTACTCCGCCAGGGTCAGACTTTCCTGGGTTGCCGAGACATTAATGATGAGACCGCGGGCGCCATCTATTCCCACATCCTCAAGGAGCTGATTATCAATGGCCCGCTTCGCTGCCTCGGTGGCCCGATGTTCACCCACGGCCGACCCGGAGCCCATGATCGCCGGCCCCACTTCCCGCATGACCGTGCGCAGATCGGCAAAATCGGCATTTATGATCCCCGGCACATTGATCAGATCGGTAATCCCCTTGACCGCCTGGAGCAGGACATTGTCGGCCAGAACAAACATATCGGACAACTTGCTGTTTTTCTGCATCAGGGACAGCAGCCGATCATTGGGGACGGTGATGATGGTATCCACATATTTCCGCAGCTCCTCCCAGCCGGTCTCGGCATTGCGCATGCGCGCCTTGCCTTCAAAATGAAAGGGCTTGGTCACCACCGCCACGGTCAGGGCCCCCAGTTCCTTGCTGATCCTGGCCACCACCGGAGCGGCACCGGTTCCGGTGCCTCCGCCCAGTCCGGCGGCGACGAAGACCATATCGGAACCCTTCAGGACTTTTTTCAGCTCCTCGATGGACTCGTGGGCGGCCTGAGCGCCAACCTCGGGATCGGCACCGGCCCCTCCTCCCTTGGTGATACCGGGCCCGATCTGCATGCAGATATCAGCACGGGAGCGCTGGAGATCCTGCTTATCGGTGTTGGCCGCAATAAACTCAATGCCCTGGAGCTTATTGTTGACCATGGTGTTGATGGCATTGCCGCCACCGCCGCCGACCCCGATCACCCTGATCACCGCCACCCCATCCGTGCTCTCTGCCATTCTAAACGGCCTCATATTCTCGCTCATAGTCTCACCCTGAGTACGATTTGCCAGGCCCTTGAGTGGGGCCTGTTCACAATCCCGTCAGTCAAAAAGTGCCTTACAGATTCTATTCTTGTTTTTTTTTGCAGGAAAATAATCTGCGAAAGGCACTTATCCCGTTTATCGGGGTTAGTTTTTAAAAAAAATGCCCTTGCCGTAATCTGACCGGCATCACGATCCGTGCACCACCGCTGACGAAATATAGCACCTGCGGATAGTCGCTTAAACAAAAAACCTCGCCATCACATTATTTTTTTAAACCAGTTCTTGGTGCGCTGCATCATCGAAAGATCGGCATTCATCTTTCTCGCCCTGTTCTGGCGGCCATACATAACCAGGCCCACCGCCGTCGTACAGCGCGGAGTATGTACCTCTTCCACCCGGCCGCCGATCTTCACCGGATATCCAATCCGCACCGGCAGGTCAAAGATCTGCTCCGCCAGATCCACCAGATTGGCAAGCAGGGCGGTGCCGCCGGTGATCACCACCCCGCCGTGGATGCGGTTTTTCTGCCCGGAATTGATCAATTCCTGGTTGACCATCTCGAGGATCTCCATGATCCGGGCCTGGAGGATATCCACCAGGACCTTCTGGGTCACCTTGCGCGGCTCACGATCCCCCACCGTCGGCACATCCACCACATGGTTGGGTTTGATCAGGGAGGAGATGGCGCTGCCGTAATCCTCCTTCAGCCGCTCCGCCTCCTGGAGGGGCGTCCGCAACCCCACCGACAGGTCATTGGTGAGATTATGCCCACCCAGGCCTATTTCGCAGGTATGGCGGATGGTTCCGTCACAGAAGACGGCAAGATCCGTGGTTCCGCCGCCGATATCAAGGAGTGCCACCCCCAGCTCCATCTCGTCGGCACTGAGGACGGCGTAGGCCGAGGCGATGGATTCCAGGACCATATCCAGCACCTCCAGTTCCGCTTTCTTGCAGCAGGTGTAGAGGTTGTGGACGGCGGCCATATCAGCGGTGACGATATGGACATTGGTCACCAGTCGCACCCCCGTCATGCCGAGGGGATTCTGGATCCCGGTATGATCATCCACCATATACTCCTGCGGGAGGACATGAATAATCTGCTGATTCTCCGAGATCTTCACGGTCTTGGCCGCCAGGATCACATCTTCGACATCGGCCTCCCTGATCTCGCGGCCATTGATGGCCAGGATCCCGGGACTGTTGAAGCCCTTGATATGGTTGCCGGCAATCCCGGTATAGACGGCGTGCAACTCACATCCGGCTGCATCCTCCGCCTGCTCCACCGCCTGACGGATGGACTTGACCGTGGATTCGATATTGACCACTATGCCCTTCTTCAGGCCCACCGATGGTGCCGTCCCGACGCCGATGATATCGACTCCGTCATCGAAGACCTCGCCCACCACGCAGCATATCTTGGTGGTCCCGATATCAAGGCCCACCACAACCTCGCCCGCCTTCCGTTTTTCGGAGTGTTTTACGGCAACCTGCCCCGCTTCGATCCCCGACTCCACTCCATTTTTCTCATCCATCAGTTCTCAACCCGATCTGCTGTGTGCTACCAGCACCTTATTCTCCAGATAGTCCATTCGAATATACACAACATCCGCAATGGTCATTCCCTGTCCTGCCTCTTTGTACAGTACCTCCAGGACCCTTTTCAGCCGACTGTATTTGGTTCTGATCTCACCCTTACCAAAATAAATGGGAAAAGGATAGTCGGCAAGATAAATGGTCATCCCCGCATCCTGATCCAGATGCATCTCGGAGAGATTCTGAAGCGGCAGATTGGGATTATTCTGCCGAACCAGTTTCAGCAGAGCCAGGGCCTCAGCGCTTTCCCTGCGCAGGGTTTCCGCATCCTCTTTGCCGGTCAGGCCGGTTATAACCGGAAAATCCAGCTCCCCGCCCGGCTCAACCGGGGCAAACACCACCCCGCTTTTATCGAGGTAAAAAAACTGGGGGCCGCCCGATCCTTCCCGGACGATCAGGGCCTCCGGCGCGTACTCCCGGATGGCGATGACAAGCACGTCAGGCCAGTCACGCTTGACCTCCGCTTCGGCAATCCAGGGATGCATCCGTAAAATTGCGGCAATATGATCCGGACTCAAGGCCAGCAGGCTGGCCTGATACCTCACGCCCGTGAGTTCCCGCAGCAGCGAAGGGGTGGTCACCCGGCAACCGCTGATGGTGATCTCCCGAATCTTGAAAAACTTGATATCAGCAACGGCACGAACAATGGGGCCATGGGCCAGATAGGCCAGCGACAGCAAACCCGCCACCATCACGAGAACCAGCAACAAAGGCTTCACTTTGCTTGGGGCCGCCAGCACCGGAGAACGATTCAGCTCCTTCCGTCGGGCGGAGCGCTGAAACCAGGCCTTGATTCTGGCTGGCAGGGAAAGCCGTTTTGGTTCCTGGCTGGCAGACCTCGAGGTAAACGCCGGCGCTGCTCCCCGGGCCATTGCCCCACCGGGATTTTTTCTCTTTTTCTTTTGCAGGCGAAAAAGAGCTCCCAGATTTTTCAGGGCATTGATCACACCTTGCACACCCATCATGGACTCAAGCCTTTCACAAAAAATGCACCTCCGGTTCCAGCAGGATGCCGGTGTCCTTCCACACCGCCGCCTGCACCTTCTTCATCAACGTGACCACATCTTCGGCGGTGGCCCCGCCGCTGTTGACCAGAAAATTGGCATGCACCGGGGAGACCATGGCGCCTCCGACCCTGGCGCCCTTCAGCCCGCTGGCCTCAATCAGACGGCCTGCCGCGTCACCCTCGGGATTCTTGAAAAATGAACCGGCACTGCACTCCCGGTTCGGCTGTTTCACCCTTCGCTGTTCCCGGTACGACTGACACAGAGCGCCAATCTGCCCCTGATCCCCCGGCGTCAGCCGCAACTCCACACCCACCACCACCAGCTTCGCCACTGTCTCCTCGCCGGGATCTCCTGCTCCCCCCAACCAACGCGAAGAACCATGCCAGATTCGATAGCCAAAATCCAGCTCCGCCCGAGGCAAAGTGCGAATTTCTGCCGCCGGGCTGACCACCGTCACCGAAACCAGCACCCCGGCCATTTCCCGGCCCCAGGCTCCGGCGTTCATTATTACCGCGCCGCCAACGGTGCCGGGGATACCGGCGGCAAACTCCAGGCCGGAGAGCCCCTGATCCGTACACCAGCCGACAAGACGGGCAAGACTGCAACCAGCTCCCACCTGAAGAACGGAACCGTCACTTACTGCCCATGGTGAATCATGCCCGTCATTTTCCGGTACCGACGGCTCATGATCAAATCTCTTCCCCACCTCACCAATGGCCCCGAAGCCTTTCCCCAGGATCAGAATCACTCCCGCAAAGCCGCGATCATTGACCAGAAGATTGGTGCCCTTGCCGATCATCCGCCAGGGGATCTTCTGTTCCCGCAAAAAAACCAGCACTCGCTGCAACTCCGGCAGCTCCTCCACCGTCACCAGGGCCAGGGCCGGGCCGCCTATGGCAAAGGAGGTGTACTCGCGCAAGGGGCAATCCCAGAGCACCGGGCCGCGGACCAGGGATGCCAGCACTCGCCTCAGCTCACCATTCATTTTATGGCATCCTCAAAAGATCGAGGAGCTCTTCTCCTGCCTTGACAATATTGCCGGCACCAAGGGTCAAGACCAGATCATCCTCAGCCAGCAGGGGGAGCATGGTCCTGGCCAGTTCATCCACCGACATCACATAGCGGGTATGCCGCTGGCCATGCTGCCGAATCTCGCGCAGCAGCGCTTCACTGCTGATCCCGGGGATGGCGGCCTCGCTGGCGGCGTAGATCTCGGTCATCACCAGAAAATCGGCCTGATGGAAGGCGGTCAGAAATTCCTTGAACAGGGCCTGGGTGCGTGAATAGCGATGGGGCTGAAACAGCACCACGAGCCTTCGGGTGGGCCAGGCCTCCTTGATCGCCGCCAGGGTTGCCCGGATCTCGGTGGGATGATGGCCGTAATCATCCACCACCGTGATCCCCGCCGACGCCCCTTTCAGCTGCATGCGCCGCTGCACCCCGCCAAAACTCCCCAGGGCTTCGGCAATAACGGCAAAGGGAATTTCCAGCTCAATGCCGACGCAGACCACGGCCAGGGCGTTATAGACATTATGCCGTCCCGGCAGGGACAGATGGACTTCCCCCAGCTTGTCCTGCCGGTGCCAGACCACAAACCGCGTCCGACCGCCGGCCGCCTGCAGCTGTTCGGCATGGACATCCGCCTGCGCGGTCAGTCCATAGGTGATCATTCTTTTTCTGATCCTGGGCAGAAGATCGACGATATTGACATCATCGAGGCAGAGGATTACTGCCCCGTAAAAGGGGATCTTGTCGATAAACTCCATGAACACCGACTTGATATGATCAATATCACGATAATAGTCAAGATGTTCCAGGTCGATATTGGTGACCACCTCCAGCACCGGAGAGAGTTTGAGAAACGAGCCGTCACTCTCATCGGCCTCGGCCACCAGGAATTCACCCTCGCCCAACTTGGCATTGCCGCCCAGGCTGTCGACCTTGCCGCCGACCACGATGGTGGGGTCCAGTCCGGCCCGGGTCAGCATCCAGCTGACCATGGAGGTGGTGGAGGTCTTGCCGTGACTGCCGGCGATTGCAATGCCGAATTTTTTCAGCCGCATCAGCTCGGCCAGCATCTCCGCCCGCTGAATCACCGGAATCCCGGCCTCATGGGCTGCCACCACTTCCGGGTTATCGATGGAGATGGCCGATGAGGTCACCACCACGTCGGCGCCAGTTGTCCACTGGCCATGGTGCCCGGTATAGACGGTGCCGCCGAGGGCGGCGAGATTGGCGGTGATGGCCGAACCATGCAGATCGGAGCCGGACACCTGGTATCCCAGGTTCAGCAGCAGCTCGGCTATCCCACTCATGCCGATGCCGCCGATCCCCACAAAATGAATATGTTTGGTTTTTTTATACATGATTCCCGTTGCTTCCCACTCAAGACCGAAGATGATACCCTCATCCAGGGTTGATCTTCCTATCCTTCAATTCCCCTTCCCTTGGCCGCATGGATCAGCTCCAGACAGACATCAACGATGCGGTCCGTGGCATCAGGCCGACCCATGGCCCGCATCGCCCCGGCCATCTTCTGAAGACGGCCGGGATTTCCGGCAATCGCGGCCAGGGTTTCGGCCAGTTGCAGGGGCGTGAGTTCACGCTCCGGCAGAACCACGGCGCCGCCGCCCACGGCGTAATGGCGACCATTTTTATCCTGATGATCATCGGCCGCATGGGGATAGGGGATCAGCAGCGCCGGTTTTCCAAGAACAGCCAGCTCCGCCAGGGTGGTGGCCCCGGCCCGCGAAACAAGCAGATCACTTTTTCGATAAATCTCGGCCATATCGGTAAAAAAAGCCGCCACCGTGGCCGAAATCCCGGCCCGTTCATAGGCAGAGCGGACCATCTGTTCATCGGCCCCGCCGGTCTGATGGATGACCTCCAGTGGCCCGGAAAAAAATGCACGATGTTCAGTCAGGGCCTGGATCACCAGCTCGTTGACCCGGTGTGCCCCCAGACTGCCGCCCAGGATCAGGATCGTCACTCTGTCCCCGATGTCACGCACCGGCTGCCGCCTGGCCAGCTCGAGGATCTGCTGACGGACCGGGTTGCCGGTTAAAACCGTCTTGCCTGGCGGAAAGAAGGCTTCACTGCCGGGCAGGGAGAGACAAATTCGGGTGGCCAGGGCCCCCAGCTTGCGATTGGCAAGGCCAGGCACCGAGTTTTGTTCATGAATCAGGGTTGGCCGCCCCAGAAGCTTCGCCGCCACCACCACCGGTGCGGTCACATAGCCGCCAACGCCCACCACCAGGTGGGGACGGAAGCGAACAATCTGCCACATCGCCTCCATCATGGCCAGCGGCAGCAGCAGCAGGGCCTGGAGCCGGGCCACCAGCCCCTTTCCCTTCAAGCCCTGGCAATGAATGGTCCTGACCTGAAAATCATACCTTGCCAGACTGGCCGCGTCCATCTTTCGCCTGGTTCCCACAAAACAGATTCTGGTGCCGGGGAACCGCGCGCACATGGCCTCAGCCGTGGCAATGGCGGGAAAGAGATGGCCGCCGGTTCCACCGCCGGTGAGGAGCAGACGGAGGGGCTGGTCTGAGAGTTTCATCGGCGGGCAGTCAGCGCTTGCGCCGCTGTCCCCACCGGTCTCTGTTCACCAGTGGGGCGCCGATCCAGTACCTTCCGGACTGCCGTCGCAAAGACCCTGCCCCGATGTCCGTAATTTTCAAACATATCGAAACTGGAGCAGGCCGGCGACAGCAATACCGTATCCCCGGCCCGGGCAACGGAGGCCGCAAGCTTTACCGCTTCGTCCATGGAAGCGGCCCTGCGGATCTCGGTGGCCCCTTCAACGGCACGGGCAATCAAATCGGCGGCCTCGCCGATAAGGATAAGAAGCCGCACCTTGCCTTTCACACTGGTCCGCAGCAGGGTATAATCATCGCCTTTATCGCGACCGCCGGCAATCAGGATCACGTTGCCGGAAAAATTATCAAGGGCGCTCAGCACCGCCCCGGTATTGGTGGCCTTGGAATCGTCATAATAGGCCACCCCGGCTCCGGTTCCCACCAGCGCCATGCGATGGGCCGCCACCTGAAAGCCTTTCAGGCTGCTGACAATGGACTCGGGCGGGCAATCCAGAGAGCGGGCGGCGAGGATGGCGGCGGCGCTGTTGAGATGTCCGGTGGCCGTATCCAGCATGGTTTCCGTCAGATCATAGTACTCGCTTTTTCCCTGCCACTCCAACCGCACCCCATGACCCGCGATCTTCGCCTGACACTCATCGTCATGACCAAAGAGGAGTCGCCGCTGCGGCCCCGATTGTTTCAGCAGATCCCGGCCCAGAGGGTCGTCGCCGCTGACGATGGCTATATCCTCCGGCCCCTGCCCGGCAAAGATTTTCATCTTGGCGGCGGCGTACCCGGCCATACTCCCATGGCGATCCAGATGATCGGGGGTCAGGTTCAGCAGGAGGGCCACATCGGCCTTGAAATCTCCCGCTGCCTCCAGCTGAAAACTGGAGAGTTCCAGGACCAGCAGGTCAACACCTTCGGGATTCATCAGGTAATCAAAAAGGGAGGTCCCGATATTTCCCCCCACAAAAACCTTCCTGCCTGCCCCCTGCAACAACTCGCCCACAAGCGCCGTCACCGTGGTCTTGCCGTTGGTGCCGGTAATGGCCACCACTGGCTTGTGGAGCAGGGGCGCCGCCATGGCCAACTCCCCCTGCACGGTAATGCCGCGGGCGCGAAGCTCCTGGAGGATCTCCAGATCCCAGCTGATCCCGGGGCTGACCAGAACTCCGTCGGCCCGTTGCAGAAAGGCCAGGGTGTGACCGCCAAGCTCATGGTCCACCCCCTGCTCGGCGAGGAAGGCCAGATCCGATGGCCGCAGATGCCCGGCCTCGGAAACCGACACCCGGATGCCGCGGGAGACCAGATAGCGCACGGCCGCCCGCCCCGATACCCCCAGTCCCATCACCGCCACATGGGAATTGGCCGCCATTGTCTTCTCTCCATTCATCATCGCAGTTTCAGGGTGGCGATGGCCAGCAGCCCCAGCATGATGGAGACGATCCAGAAGCGCACCACCACCTTGGATTCGTGCCAGCCCTTCTTCTCAAAATGATGGTGAAAAGGGGCCATGAGAAAGATCCGTTTACCGTTTGTCATCTTGAAATAGCCAACCTGCATGATCACCGACAGGGCCTCGAGGACAAAGATCCCGCCGACAATGGCGAGGAGAAATTCCTGTTTGATGATAATCGCCACCGACCCCAGGGCGCCGCCCAGGGCCAAAGCTCCCACATCACCCATGAAAATCTGGGCGGGGTAGGCGTTAAACCATAAAAACCCGAGACAGGCCCCAACCATGGCGCCGCAGAAGATTGCCAGCTCGCCTGCCCCCGGCACAAAGGGGATCTGGAGATACTCAGCAAGGACGGCATGACCGGCCAGATAGGAAAAGATCAGATAGACCGAGGCTGAAATCACCGTGGGACCGGCGGCCAGACCATCGAGACCATCGGTGAGATTCACCGCGTTGGACGCGCCCACGATGACCACCACCGCGAAGAGCAGATAAAACCAGCCAAGATCGGGATGGATATTTTTAAAAAACGGCACACTCAAGTGGCCGTCGAATCCGGGGTGGAGAAGAAGAAAGAGACCGACCAGGGAGGCCCCGGTGATCTGCAGCAGCATCTTGCCCCGGGCGCTCAGCCCTTTGCTGTTTTGCCTGCGCACCTTTCTCAGATCATCAATGGCGCCAATCATCCCGAAAAACAGGGTGACAACGAGCAGCAGCCAGACCAGCTTACTGTCGAGGCGGGCCCAGAGCAGGGTGGAAGCGGTGATGGCGGAGAGGATCAAAACCCCGCCCATGGTGGGAACCCCCTGCTTGCTCAGATGGGTTTCCGGCCCGTCATCGCGCACCACCTGACCTATCTGAAAGCGGCGCAAGGCCCGGATGAACATGGGCCCCAGAACAATCATCAGAAGGAATGCGGTCAATGCCCCGCCGATGGAACGGACGGTAATATACCGAAAAACGTTAAAACCGCTGAAGACGGTGTGCAGTGGATAGAGAAGATGATAGAGCATAAAAAGGAGTCTCTGTTAAAAAATATGATGATTCATGCCAACGATCCAATCAGATTCGGAGGAAGAGCAACTTGCCCCGGTGACCGGTCGACTCTATTCCTTTGCCGAAGTTGCAGGGGTGCCGCCTTCAGCCTTCCATCCCTTTGTCCTCAAAGCAACTGCGCCACCACTTGTTCCAGACGCATCCCCCGGGAGCCTTTCACCAGAAGCCAGTCACCGGCCTGCAGACCACCGGTTTCAAGAAGTTCTTCTATCCAGGAGGCCGCCTCTTTCTTCTCTCCAAAAATCCTGATTTTCTTGCTCTCCAGCCCTGCCATGGCGGCACCGGCCGCTGTCTCCGGGGCGAAATCCCCCACCAGGGCCAGATAATCAAGGGCCAGGGCCGCCGCGTATCTGCCCACTTCCCGGTGGGCCTCGGCACTGGTTGGCCCGAGTTCCAGCATATCGCCGATTATCGCCAGCTTTTGGCCCCCTGCCTGCTCGCCAAGGGTGGCCAGACCGGCCCGCATGGAGGCGGGATTGGCGTTATAGGTATCGTTAAGGATATTCAATCCGCCCCTTCCCTGGACGATCTGCATCCGTTTATCGTTGGAGCGAAAGGCACCAAGCCCGGCCGCGATGTCCCCGATGTCGATTCCTGCCGCATGACCCATGGCGGCGGCGGCCACGGCATTGGAGACATTGTGCACTCCGGGGATATGGAGGGATACCGCCGCCGTTTCACCGGCAATATGGAGGATAAAATCCTGGACTCCTCCCCCGGCTTTTTCAATATCCGTCGCCCAGACCTCTGGGGCCGGATGCACGCCGGCAAGGGCCGTTCCGTAACGGACCCTCTTCTGCGGATAGCGTTCAGCGCAGGCCCGCACCAGGGGATCATCGAGGTTTACCACCAGAACCGTGTCCCCGCCACATGCCGCGAACAACTCCTCCTTGGCCCGGGCCACCCCTTCCAGGGAATGCAGTCCCTCCAGATGGGCCGCATGGACATTGACAATACAGGCGATATCAGGGTCGGCAATGCGGGCCAGGCGGGCAATCTCGCCGGGGCGATTCATCCCCATTTCCAGAACCGCGGCCCTGTGTCCGGGGTCAAGGGGCAGGAGCGACAGAGGCAAGCCGATCAGATTGTTAAAGTTTCCCCTGGTCTTCAGCACCTGGTTCGACGGCAGTGGGGACGGAGATCGAGCATCCCCTGGCGCCGACGGCCAATGCTGCTCAAAAATCGCGGCCACCATCTCCTTGACCGTTGTCTTGCCGCAACTGCCGGTGATCCCCACCACCAGGGGGCGGGAATGTGGCCGCAGCTCTTTCTTCCTCGACGGTGCCCCCGCCACCGGCTCCGCCATGGCCGGCAGCCCCGGCTCAGTAGAGCTTGCGACGTCGATGACCTGGGGGCAGTTCACGCTTTTCATGATCTGCCGCCGGTAGGCAGCGAGATCGCCCAGGGCCTGAAGGGTGTCATCCACCAGCAGACAGGGCAGGGCGGGAAGCTTCTCTGCCGGAGTATCGCGACGCACCACAAGACAGCCGGCACCGGCAGCGGCCACCTGCCCTAAAAAATCATGGCCGTCAAATTGCTCTCCCGCCAGGGCGACAAAAATATCCCCCGCCCCCACCTTTCGGCTGTCGGTCACCACCGCCCCCAATGTGACCCCTCCTGTCACTTCGGTGCCCCCGGTTTTCAATGCACCGCCGGTGGCGAGCAGAAGCCCTTCAAATCTCCAGCTGGTCAAACCTCTTTGAACCTCGAGGACGTCATCAAAAAAACGCTTTCCGTCCCCTCCCTGCTGATACTGTTCATGCCCTTTGCCGGCAATCAGGACACTATCATCTTTGGTGGCGGCATTGATGGCGGCCCATATCGCAGCGGCCCGGTCATGGAGGACCAGAAAGCCTTTCTCTTCCGCCTTTGAGCTCATAAGCCAGGATGGATCACGCTGGGCAAGACCGCTGGCGCGGACGCCGGAGACGATGGGGGCAACTATTTCCGGGGGCGACTCCGATCGCGGATTATCGTCGGTGACAAGCACCACATCACAGTTCCGTCCGGCAATCTCCCCCATAATCGACCGTTTCCCCCTATCACGATCCCCCCCGCAGCCAAAGACACAGATCAATTTCCGATGCGGTAATCGGGCAAGGGTGGTCAGCACCTTTTCCAGGGCATCAGGGGTATGGGCATAATCAACAAAGACTGAAGGACGAAAGTGGCGCTCGGCCACGGCCGGTTTCACCCCTTGCAGACGACCCGGAGCGCCGGTGGCGTTCTTCAGGGAAGAGCTTATGGACTGCGCCGCAAGGCCGAGGGCAAGACCGAGCCCCATGGCTGTCTGCAGGTTGGCGACATTAAACTCTCCCACCAGAGGCGTGACAACAGAAACCAATTCGGCGGGAAGGTGCAGGGTCAGGCTCGTGGCATCCAGTCCCGAATGGATATCAAGGGGATAAATATCAGCCACCCCGACCCGCCCGCACTGCCACACCCGGGCCCCCTGCCCCCGGGCCAGACTGACCAGGCGGGCGACCCTTGATGTTTCCCCGGGTTCCCCGGTTTCGGTGCGGGTGATAACGGCACCCCCCCCCTGTTTTAGATGCTCTTGAAACAACAAGGACTTGGCGGCAAAATATTCCTCCATATCCCGATGGTAATCAAGGTGATCCCGGGAAAGGTTGGTAAAGGCCACCACATCGAAACGCAGATCACCAAGACGGCGCTGAACCAGGGCGTGCGAGGAGACCTCCATGATCACATGGGTCACCCCCGCGTCTGCCATCTGCCGGAGAAGGCCCTGGAGCAGAAACGGCTCCGGTGTCGTAAACGGGGCCGGCAGCTCCACATCCTGGCCTCGGGCGCCACGGTAACGGTAGTTGACCGTGCCGATAACCCCCACCGCCAGACCTTTTTGCCGCAGAATGCTCTCCAGGAGATAGCTCACCGTGGTCTTGCCATTGGTGCCGGTGATGCCCACCAGGGTCAGCCCCCGGGCCGGGTTGCCATGGAAATTGGCGGCGATCCGGGCATGGGCGAGATGGCTGTCGGCCACCAGAATGACACACTGAGAACAATGGGCAAAGCGGAGCGGGTCCACCTTGCCCTCTTCCACGATACATGCCACGCAAGCACCATCCCCCGAGGGCCCAGTGTCGGGAGTCCCAGGGATGGATAAAGGGAGACCGCAGGCCAGGGAAGGCCCAGTGTCGCCCGCTCCAGGGATGGAT
>JACDZF010000266.1 GCA_013426795.1 Desulfocapsa sp.
TAATTCAGTAGAACATCTCCTTGCCTACCTTTGCCCCGTTAAATCAAAATTATTTTATAGGTTCATCAGTATTTAGACAAAGAAAACTCCGGAGAAAATTTTCAAACTGCATACAGAGTGCATACATGAAAAAACAAAAGGGGTAGCGACAAAATCGCTACCCCTTGATTTCTATTGGTGCCGAAGGTCGGAATCGAACCGACACGGGGTTGCCCCCGCGGGATTTTGAGTCCCGTGCGTCTACCAGTTTCACCACTCCGGCGATGAAAAAAACTCACCCCGATGAACGGGATACGTGCCTCTGGCAGATTAGTTCCTTGTAAAAAACAAGAAAATAATCTGGAAGTCACTCAAACTTAAATACCGTCCAGGCCTTCGTCTGTCAAGGGAAATGGGCATTCGGCCCTTTCTTCCTCAAGGCTTGACTGGTTCCTGAAAGATCGCGCGCAGATTATAAAAATATTCAACTCCCGACCAGATGGCCATGACCAGGCTGATATAGAGCAGGCCCTGACCTGTCTCGTAAAGATAGGGGACAGGCAGGACGCCCAGCGGAAAGATCAGGAATCCAATGGCGAAGTACTGAAAATTACTCTTGATTTTTCCAATCATCCCGGCAGGGAGAACCACCCCGGTGGAGGCGGCAAAGCCCCTGAACCCGGTGATAATGATCTCCCGGCAGATAATCAGCAGACAAACCCAGGCCGGCACCCGCCCCATGGGAATGAGCATGATCAGCGCGGTTGTGACCAGCACCTTGTCGGCCAGGGGATCCATTAATTTGCCAAGGGTTGTCTCGCTCTTGTATTTGCGGGCTAAGTACCCGTCCACAAGATCCGTTAATGCCGCAAAGACAAAGACAAAAAAAGTCACCAGGCCGATGGCCTTTGTCTGTTGCACGGAAAACAGCACAATAAGCACCGGGATCAAGGCAAAACGCAGCCCCGTCAACATATTTGGCAGCGTCACCAGTCTCTTCATTTCGTACTCCGCAAAACCGAACTCCTTCTCCCCTCTCTTAATACCATCGGGCAAGACCTGTCTAAGTTGAATCATTGGATCCTGCCGACCAGCCTCAGGGCCGGTCCGGAAAGGACATATCATATCGCGCCCTGGACGGCTTGAACCGGCTGGGTCAAGAAAGCAGAGAGTCACCCTGGCCCGGGTGGGCGAAACCACCTCCGGACTCATCATATGGAGTGCCGCCACACCGGAAAACCGTTCACCGCCCGGTGCCATTCCCCCCTTTATAGACCTTGTAATGGTGCAGCACACGTTGCACATACTCAACCGTTTCCGGGATTTCCGGAATCCGGTTGGTCTGTTTGACTAAATTGGGTCCGGCATTATAGGCGGCCAGGCTTAATGGGATATTTCCGTTAAAGGTGTCCAGCATCGTCCGGAAATAGCGGGTTCCCCCGTCTATATTGGCCCTGGGATCGAAGGGATTGGCGACATGGAGATCCCTCGCCGTTCCCGGCATGAGCTGCATGAGCCCCTGGGCCCCCTTCCCCGACAGGGCATTGGAGTCAAAATCAGACTCGGCCCTGATAATGGCCTTGATCAGATACGGGTCCACATTATAGCGATTACTGCACAGTGAGATATGACTATTATACGCATCACTGCTGCCTTTTGGCCAGAATTCGCGGCGACCAAGGAGTCGAGCCTCCGGCCAGGGCTGCGACCTGGGCTTACTGATAACCACTTCCTGACTCTCGTGGATCTGGGAATTGTCGGAGGTGGGAGCATTGGTATAGCAGCGCTTTCCCTGGCCATCGACATAACTGTACACCTCGGCCTGACCCGGAGACGCGGCGGCGCAGAACAGAAGCACCATCAAGCATATCGCTTTGCCCATTGTTTCCATGTTCACCTGTACCGATGAAGAGGGGAGGGAACTCTCTACAAAACATGAACAACTCACGGCGGCCAGCCCAGCTACCGGATCACCGTCAAAAACCGGGCTCCGCGCCTGTCGTCATCCTTCTCTTCCCTACTTCTTTCTTTTTTCCCAGTCGGCGAGAAACTGCTCGACCCCCAGGGTTGTCAGGGGGTGCTTTGCCAGCTGCTCAATGATCTTGAGGGGAATCGTGGCAATATCGGCTCCTATCATGGCCGCATCGATGACATGGAGGGGGTTTCTGATGCTGGCCACGATCACCTCGCTGGCATACTCATAATTTCGATACACCGTCATAATCTCGCTGATCAGCTCCATCCCGTGCTGACCGATGTCATCAAGCCTGCCGACAAAGGGGCTGACGTAGGTGGCGCCGGCCTTGGCGGCGAGCAGGGCCTGAGCCGTTGAAAATACCAGGGTGACGTTGGTATGGATGCCCATGGCGGTCAGTTGCTTGACCGCCTTCAATCCCTCGACAATCATCGGGATCTTGATCACAATATTATCGCTGAGGGCCGCCAGCACCTTCGCCTCTTTGACCATGCCGTCGGCCTCAAGACTGACCACCTCGGCGCTGATCGGACCATCCACCACCAGGCAGATCTCCTTGAGAATCTCCTCGAAGGGCTTGTTTTCCCTGGCGATGAGGGACGGATTGGTGGTCACGCCATCGACCATGCCCATGGCAACGCCTTTTTTGATCTCATCAAGATTGGCGGTATCGATAAAAAACTTCATTTCTTCTCTCCTTTATCACTGATAAACCGACTGCAGCAGGCCTCGCTGCAGAAAAAATAGAGCTGATCGTCGTGCTTCAGCCGGATTGCCTGGCCCTTGGGAACAAGGGTATGACAAACCGGATCTTCCACCAGCACATCTTCAACCTGCTCTGAAACTCTGATTTCCGGCGGTTTCTTCTCAGTTTTTTTCTTGCCGATACGCGTCAGCAGACGGTATCCGACATAACAAAGAAGAGCCAGAACAAGCAA
>JACDZF010000018.1 GCA_013426795.1 Desulfocapsa sp.
CTTTCTCGTCTTGACACAAGAACTCTGCTTGCGTATCCTTGGCAAACACGGGACAAAGAAATTCCCAAGCTCCCATTCTCGAACAGGTATTCTAATTGTAGGTCGGACCTGTAGGTCGGACTTCAGTCCGACAGCAGGGCTTGCCGCCACCACCGTTGTCGGACTGAAGTCCGACCTACTTATTCTGGTTCCATGCGCCGCAGGTAAACCAGAATAAAAATCAAGAAAAGGGGGATCTCACCATGAAGAGACCTGAAACCTATGTACGCGCTCGCATAGACAGTGCCACCAAGGACCGTGCCGCTGACGCGCTGGAAGCAATGGGGATGTCCATCTCCGACGCTATCCGCCTGCTGATGCTGCGTATCGCAGAAGAACGCTGTTTACCATTCAAGGTGAAGACTCCAAACACCGCCACCCGTAAGGCCATCGCCGAACTTGAAGCCGGCAAAGGGAAGAAATTCAGTGATATTGATAAACTGATGGATGACTTAAATGCGGACGCTTGAACGCTCAGCAGTATTCAAGCGCGATTACCAAACGCATCAAGGCAACACCACGACACAGCAAGGATGTTGATGCTCTTTTGTCTGCTGTTTTACTGCGCTTACTGGATGATGCCGATCAAGACTTGCCGGTGAGCAATCGCGACCATGCGCTCCGTGGCAATTGGGCCGGATACCGAGAGTGCCATATGAAACCCGACCTGCTCCTGATTTACCGAAAAACAGATCAGAACATTTTAAGATTGGCACGAATCGGTTCACATAGCGAGCTGTTCAGTTAAAATTGTCTTTTTTTCTGGCTCCCATGCAGCGCATGGGAGCCAAGGAGAAGAAATTACCAAGCTACCATTTTCAAACAGGTATTGCAGGTCGGACTTGTAGGTCGGACTTCAGTCCGACAGCAGGCCTTGCCCAGTAAGCGTTTTGAAGCATTGAGCGGCGACCGGGCCGGGCAATACAGCATCCGTGTCAACCAATAATGGCGCCTATGCTTTGAGTGGAAAGATACTGATGCTTACAATGTGGAAATCGTTGATTACCACGAACCCCGAAGAACGGGATATGTGCCTTTCGCAGATTATTTTCCTGCAAAAAAACAAGAAAATGATTTGTAAGGCGCGAAAGGAGATGAACATGGCTAACGAAATGCGAGCAATCCATCCCGGCGAAATCCTCAAAGGCGAATTGGAAGAACTGAATTTATCCGCTAATGCCTTTGCGAAGGTGTTGGGAGTACCGACCAACCGAATCACCCCGATTCTTAACGAACAGCGCAGTGTTACAGCTGACAAAGCCCTCCGTCTTGCCCGATACTTTGGCAGCACGCCGGATTTCTGGATGAGCCTGCAAAGCAGCTATGATGTAAAAGTAGCATGGGAAGCAGTGGGCAACGACATTGAAAAAAGCGTAAAGCCCAGAGAATCGCTGGAGGCTTGATCCAGTGGAGCCCGTTGGCGGTTTTCTGGGTCAGGCTTGAGAAGAGTCTCGGTTTATATGGTACGTTTGTAGGTCGGACTTGTAGGTCGGACTTCAGTCCGACAGCAGGGCTTGCCGCCACCACCGTTGTCGGACTGAAGTCCGACCTACACTTGTCCTCGTTTCTGGTTCCCATGCGGCACATGGGAACCAGATAACGACCTAAGGACAAGCGGAGCCCCTATCCTCTGCTTTACAAGGAAATTGATGAGAGTTCTGCCTTCCAGTTCGTGGAAGTTTCTGTGGCGAAAATAACCTTGATATTATTTTTTGTTTATGATTATATAACATATACGTTTCTTTTTATAATCATTGTGAAGAATAAAAAGGTTCTTATATGAAAACAAAACAGAAACAGATTGCGAGGCGCCAACTTGATATCACTTTGGACAAATTCGCCGAGATGAGGAGCATGAAGCCTCCACCAAAGGGATGGATACGGGCGGTACGAGAGGCGCTGGGCATGTCTGGAAAGCAGTTGGCTGGACGTCTTCAGGTTTCCCAACCCCGTGTTTTCAAGCTGGAACAAGGAGAACCATCCGGCGCGTTGACGCTTAAAACCATGCGTCAGGCTGCTGAAGCTCTGGATTGTGTCTTTGTTTACGCCCTTGTCCCCCGCTCAACGCTCGAGGAAACCGTAAGGACGAGGGCCAGAATGGTGGCTGGAGAGCGGTTGCAACGGGTATCCCATACCATGCTTCTTGAGGCCCAGGGGCTTTCCATGAAGGAACAACAGGCATTTCTGGATGACGCCATTGAGGAGTTGGCACGGGAGACACCCCAGGATCTCTGGGATATAAAATCATGATATTTGATGCCCCGGAGGGGGCAACACCGCTTGACCCTGATGAAGCTGATGGACTTCTGCTCACCCATATCACCACACGGGCTGAGCTGGATCGGTGGGAACAGGAGAACATTGCAGAGACAGAAGCCTGGGCCTTTCGGCGCGCTCATCCGAACATTCTCACTGATGGTTTTGCCAGGCGGTTGCACAAGCGAATGTTTGGCCATGTCTGGCGCTGGGCGGGACTGTACCGTAAAACCGGCAAGAATATTGGCCTGCCTGCCTGGCAGATAGCCACGGAACTGCGCACCCTCTGCGATGATTGTGTGTTCTGGATTGAGTATGATTCCTATCCGTTTGACGAAATCGCCGCACGCTTCCATCACCGGCTAACGGCAATTCATCCCTTTGCCAACGGAAATGGCCGTCATGCCCGAATGATGACCGATATTATTCTGGTCCACCTGCTCAAACAGCCTCGTTTTACTTGGGGAAGCGGCAACCTTGTCAATGCCGGAGATTGCCGCAAACAGTATGTCGAGGCTCTGCGCGCCGCCGATCGGTATGATTATGGGCCGCTGCTGGCCTTTGTCAGATCGTAGCCAAGCCAACACAGAACAACCAGGAATTGAATCGCCATGATTTACCTCATCGGCGGAAACCAGGGAGAAGAAATCACCAAGCTGCCATTTTCAAACAGGTATTGTAAGTCGGACTTGTAGGTCGGACTTCAGTCCGACAGCAGGGCTTGCCGCCACCGCCGTTGTCGGACTGAAGTCCGACCTACACTTGTCTTCGTTTCTGGTTCCCATGCGGTGCATGGTAACCAAGGAAAAATTCCGCCTGTTCCATCCTCGTCAATCCACCTTGAAGGAGACCCCATGCAATCAGCAGCACAGCGGCCCATGCCCCCCGTAAAGGCCGCTCTCCAACGGCTTTTACGGTCCTTTTTTGCTATCTCTTTTTTCTGGCTGCTGGCCATGTTCAGCGTCCTTTATGCCACGCCCGCCTGCGCCATGGAGGTCTTTGTTTCCATCCCGCCCCAGAAATGGCTGAGTGACAAGATCGGCGGCAATCTGATCACCACCCATGTGCTGGTGGAAAAGGGCCAGGACCCGCACAACTATGAACCCACACCGCGTCAGCTCACCGACCTGTCCCGGGCCAAACTCTACTTCACCCTGGATCTGGAATTTGAGGCCCAGATCGTGCCTCGCCTGGAGAAAACCGTGCCCACCCTCCGGCTTATCGACACCGCCGACGCCATTGCCAAGATTCCCATGGTTGAAGACGACCATGCCAAAGAACCCGGTCACGACGCGGCAAAACATGTCGCCCAGCCCCACGCACATAACAACGTGAAGCACCAGCAGCACGAAGGCCTTGACCCGCACGTCTGGCTCTCGCCCCTCAACCTGAAGATCATGGCCGACACCATGGCCAGGGCGATGATCGCCGAAGATCCTGCCAATACCGCCGCCTACCAGGAAAATCTGCTGACCGTCTACAAAACCCTCGATGAGCTGCATGCCCGGATCAGCCGGGATCTGGCCCCGTATAAAGGTGCCTCCTTCTATGTCTTCCACCCGGCCTTCGGCTATTTTGCCGATGCCTATCACCTGCACCAGAAGGCCATCGAGACCGGCGGCAAATCGCCCAGCCCCAAACAACTGGCCGCCCTTATGGAACAGGCCAAGGCCAGCAAGGCCCGGGTCATTTTTGTCCAGCCCCAGTTTGACGCCAGAAGCGCCCAGACCGTGGCCACCGCCATCCACGGCGAGGTCGTCCCCCTGGACCCGCTGGCCGAAGATGTGCCGACAAATCTGGAGACCATGGCCGCAAAGATTCAGGCGGCGCTGCGCTGAGGGGTGCCTGAAAAGGGTGAGCTGAAAGATGGCGCCGGTGAGGAATGGTGAAGTCTGGTGCTTGCCTGGCGGAAAAGAGAAACCACCCCCACCCCCCTCCTTAAAACAAGGAGGGGGCATAAGATTGCGCTGCATAAGTGGATAAAAGCTCCATCCCTTAAATATGCAGGCAGTCATATCTCCTTCACCCACGCCATGGAAACCGGACAAAGCCCCCTCCTTGTTTTAAGGAGGGGGCTGGGGGTGGTGGAGGGGGTTGGGGGTGGTAAAGGGGTTGGGGGTGGTGACGCTGCCAACGAAAGAAATACGCCGATTCCCCCTTCCCTTTGCAATTCTCAATTTTTTTTAACCTTCATCCCGACTCCCCCCATGATCCAGCTCCCCCTTTATCGCCCCGCCCCTGACCCGGAGGAGGAACCTCGCGGCTCCGAGATCATTGCCTTTGGCCTGGAGTATGCCTTTCTCACCTGCGTGCTGCTCTTCTTTTTCCAGGGGATGAGCCCGGCCTGGGGCAATCTGCTGGGCGAGCTGTCGATCACCTTCCTGGCCATCATCGTTGAGGCCCTGCCCTTTATGCTCATCGGCTCGCTGGCCGGTGGTCTGATCGAGGTCTTTATTCCGGTGGATCTGGTGGACCGGCTCTTTCGCCGCCGCCGCCTTGCGGCCGTCTTTCTGGCCGGCGGCATGGGTCTTTTCTTCCCGGTTTGCGAATGCGCCATCGTGCCGGTGGTACGGCGGCTGCTCGGCAAGGGCGTGCCCTTCAACGCCGCCATCACCTTTCTCCTGGCCGGGCCCATTGTCAACGGCATCGTCGCCGCCTCCACCGCCATTGCCTATCGCTACGACTGGAACTATGTCTTTGTGCGGCTGGGGATGGGGTACGGGATCGCGGTCTTTATCGGGCTCTTTCTCGGACTTTTCTTCCACCGGGGCAACGGCCTGCTCCCGGCCTGGAAGGTGCTGCCGACCTGTGGCTGCGGCCATGACCATGGCAGTGCCGGACAAGCGCTGCTGCTCCGCCTGCGCCATGCCCTGGAACATGCCGGCGATGACTTTTTCGATGTGGGACGCTACCTGATCGTCGGTGCCTTTATCGCCGCCCTGATGCGCAGCACCATCGACATGAACACCTTTCTCAGCCTGAAGGACTCACCCTGGCTGGCCATCGTCCTGATGATGGCCATGGCACTCCTCCTCAACCTGTGCAGCGAGGCCGATGCCTTTATCGCCGCGAGCTTCCGCGGCCTTATGCCGGATGCGGCGATGATGGCCTTTATGGTGCTGGGGCCGATGCTCGACATCAAACTGATTCTGATGTACTTCAGCGTCTTTCGCAAGCGGGTTATTCTCTCACTGATCGGAACGGTGGGAACCACGGTGTTCCTGGCCATGCTTGGCCTGCACACCTTTTTCCCCAAGCTCCATTAACGGCCTGAAATGCGCGCCCTGCAACTCATGAAAATCGGTATCCTTGCCGCCTGGACCGCCTTCTTCGGCTGGCTGGTGAGCCTCGGTCAAAACCAGCTCGGCCGCCTCCTCCACCCCTCCTTGTGGTGGCTGGTGGGAGCCGCCACGGTGGTTCTGCTCCTGTTCCTCGCCGTCAACCTGCGCCGCCAACTGCCCCTCGCCGACCAGGGCAAGGGTTGGCTCAAATGGCCGGCGCTGCTTATCCTGCTGGTTCCCCTGCTCTACTTCATCACCGCCCGCAATGGCCGATTTGACGCGGCAACCCTTGCAAAACGGGCTATCCAGACGCCATCCGGATTTGTTCCGCAATCGATCAATACCGGGGCCGGGGATGACGACAGCGGCTATCCGCCCCTCCTGCCACCCAAGAAAACGGCAGCCGATATTCCCCTGACCAGACTTTCCAGGGAGCCGGAAAACTACGAAGGCAAGGAGGTGGAGATCGTCTGCAAGACCTTCGTTGACCAGCGACTGCCGGACGATCTCTTTATGTGCTACCGTTACCTGATCACCTGCTGCGCCGCCGACGCTCTGCCGGTTTTTGTCTTTGTCAAATACCCCGAGGCCAGGTCAATAAAAAATGACCAGTGGATTCGCGCCAAAGGCCCCTTCTCCCGCATTGAAAATGCTTCCATAACCGTCCCCTCCATTCAGACGGAGATGGTGGAGTATATTCCTGAGCCGCCGTTTCCCTTTATTTTCTGACCCCGCTGGACGGGATAAGCGCCTTTCGCGGATTCTATTCTTGTAGAAAAACACGAAAAGAAACTGTAAGTCACTGATAAGGGAGAAGAAAAAGAGGAGGGGAGGAGGTGGCGGAAGGGATGAAAGGGAGAATCTTTGCCGGGGAGAAGATTCCTCCCCTGACCCCGATAAACGGGATAAGTGCCTTTCGCAGCTTTTTTTCTTGTAAAAAGAACAAGAAAAAAATCTGTAAGGCACTAAAGTCTGCGCCTACCTGGTCGAGATGACACTCTGATCCATTCCCCAATTGTCGCCGGCACGTCTTCGCCAGACCCATGCCACCGGAGTTTCTGTGGTGATGAGAATCAAAAAATCCTCGCCGCCCCGGATTCTACGCTGGACCAGAGAATCGACGGAACAAAAGAAACATTCTTGCCGATAGCTGCCCGGCATGGTACACATGCTGACGGCAACAGCCCGGTCAGGGCCAATAATTACCTCTCACGCCGAAACATTTCAACCGTTCCACCTCACACCCCGTATGGAAATTCTCATAGCCAGGCAACCCATCCTTGATCGCGCCCAGCGACTCTTTGCCTATGAGCTGCTTTTTCGCGGCACCGAGGGACACGATCATTCCAACCTCGATGGCGACCGCGCCACCACCAGCCTGTTGTCGGCCACCTTTCTCACCGAGGGAATTGACCGGATTTCCAAATTCAAGCCCTGCTTTATTAATTTCACCACCCAACTGCTGACCCGGAACCTTCCCAGCTCCTTTCCCAGCAGCAAGGTGATCGTGGAGATCCTCGAAGATGTGGACCCCAACCCGGAGGTCATTGCGGTGTGCCGCGAGTTGTCGAGACAGGGCTACACCATCTCCCTCGACGACTTTGTCTATAATCGCAGCCTGGATCCCCTCATCGCGCTGGCCAACATCATCAAGATTGACATCATTGCCACCCCCCTGGACACCATCCAGAAGACCCTGTACCGGCTCTCCCGCTACCCCAAAATCAAATTCCTGGCTGAAAAGGTGGAGACCCGCGCCGAGTTTGAACAGGCCCTGAAGATGGGCTTTACCTATTTTCAGGGATACTTTTTCAGCATGCCGGAGGTGCTGAAGATCCAGGAGCTGACCGCAGCCAAGGTCAACCTGCTCCATCTGCTGGCCGAGGCCAGCTCCAGCGTCACCTCCATCTCCCGTTTAACCGAGATCATCAGCCACGATGTGGCCATCAGTTACAAGCTGCTCCGCTTTCTCAACTCCGCCTGGTTTTACCGGCTGGAAAAGATTGAGTCCATCCGGCACGCCATTGCCTACCTTGGCGAAAAGGAACTCCGCCGTTTCCTGATAATGATGATTCTCTCCGAGATGGCCTCCAGCAAACCCGAAGAGCTGGTCATGCTGGCCCTGGTGCGTGCCAAATTCTGCGAACTTCTGGGGACGGCAAGCACTCCTCCAGCCCCCCCCGCAAAGCAGAATGACCTGTTTTTACTGGGACTTTTCTCCCTGCTTGATGTCATGCTGGACTCATCCATGGAATTCATGATGAATGAACTTCCGATCAATGATCTTATCAAAGATGCCCTGGTCGATGCAACGGGCCCCCTTGCGCCCTACCTGGCGGCGGTCGTCACCTATGAGAAAAAGAAGGCCGACGACTGTGTACGGGCCCTGGTCAAGATAAACGTGCCCCGAAAAGATGTGTATGAAATCTATCTCCAATCCCTGGAATTTGCCCAGGCCCTGATGGATCCCCAGGCAGCAAAATAGAGAACCGCCCAGGCCGCGCCACCAAGGCTCCTCATCCCCCCTGTCTCTTCCCCGCCCCTCCCTGCCAATCCCCTCACTCCTTTATCGGTAGATGCAGGCTGAAGGTGCTGCCTTTGCCCGGACTGCTCTCCACCGAGACATGGCCATGGTGGGCGGCAGCAATATGCTTGACGATGGAGAGCCCTAAACCCGTGCCGCCCAGCTTGGCGCTGCGGGCCTTATCGACCCGGTAAAATCGTTCAAAGATCCGTTCCACATCCTGCTTGGCGATCCCGACCCCGTTATCACACACCCGGACCACCACCTCGCCCGGCTGTTTCTCCGCCGCCACCCGGATCATGCTGCCTTTGCCGCTGTATTTAATGGCATTATCGAGAAGATTGATCACCGCCTGTTCGAGAAGGGCCGGATTGATTTCAGCGACAATCCCCCGCTCGCAGGCAAGACTGACAGCCACCTCTTCCGCCGTGGCCTTCGGGTTACAGGTCTGGATTGCCGACTGCAAAACATCCGCCAGCGGCAGCTTGCTCAGGGCTATCTCATCCTGTCTGGCCCCCTGTTCCACCCGGGACAGGGCCAGCAGATCCTCGACGATGGCGTGCAGCCGTGAGGCCTGTTTCTTGATAATCTCAACAAATCGGCGGGCATCTTCCGGTTCATCGAGGGCACCATCGAGCAGGGTTTCCGAAAAACCCTCGATGGAGGTAATGGGCGTTTTCAGCTCGTGCGAGACATTGGCGACAAAATCGCGGCGAATCGCCTCCAGGCGGCGCAGCTTGGTCACATCATTGATTACAATCAGGGCGCCGGTGGTCTGTCCCTGGGCGTTGTAGAGCCTGGCGCCGTGCGCGTAAAAATATTTTTCCTGACCGTCCGCGCCCAGCCGGCTGCTGAACTCACCTTCCAGGGGAGCGCCGCAGGCCAGGGCGTTTTTAACAAAATTCTGGAGATGGGTATTGCGCACCGCCAGCAGGATGCTCTTTCCCCGGACTTTTTCGGGATCAATGTTGAGCAGCTTGGCGCCGGACTGATTGACATCGAGGATTCTCTCCTCGATATCCACGGTGATCACCCCCTCCACCATACTGGCAAAGACCGCCTGCAACTGACTGTGCTGGCCGACGATGGTCTGAATCCGGGAATCGAGCTGGGCCGCCATTTCATTGAGGGCGCGGGCCAGACTGGCCATCTCTTCCGCCCCTTCCACCCGGATGCGCATGTTGAAATCACCCCCGGTCAGGCGCTCCACCCCCAGTTTCATCTGCTCCAGCGGCCGACTGATGCGGCGGGCCACATACCAGGCGACCAGGGCCGCCAGCAGCAGCACGAGCAGACAGCCCCAGATGATTTTTCGGTAGACTACTGCCAGCTCCTGATCAATACCGGCCAATGGCACGGCCATGCGCAGAACACCGTGGGTGCGGCCCTCATGGTGCAGGGCAATGGCCACATACATCAGTTTTTTCTGCAGGGTCTGACTGAAGCGCAGAGAAGGAAGGGACTTGCCGGCAAGGGCGGCGGTGATCTCGGGCCGGTCCAGATGATTTTCCATGCGGGCCGGATCCTCCTCGGAATCGGCAAGAACCTTGCCGTCCGGGGCAATCACCGTCAGCCTGGTGGAAGACCTCTGACCTGCCTCGCGGCAAAAAAGCTGGAGACCGGCCCGGTCATCGCTGACCAGATACTGATAAATGGAGCCGGCCACGAGATGGGCCCGCTCCTCCAGATCCTTTGCCTTCTCATTGACCTGAAAGGATTGGATGGCCGAGATTCCGATCCAGCTCAAGGCAACAAGAACGGCCAGGGTAATAAGGAGCTGACTTGGGTACAGGAGCCAGAAAAGACGTCGATGCTGCATGGGAATCCCCTTTTCTTGATAATGGAAGTTCTTGTAAAATAACCACATCGTCATTCCCGAGTGCTCTTATCGGGAATCCAGTTTCCTCAATTCAGCGTGTTATGGATTCCCGCCTGCGCGGGAATAACGGCTCGTGGACATAAATCCTCATTTTCCAGGTCAGCGACTGTGCGAGACTCCGAGGGCATCAATTGAATACGATTTCGGTAGTGAAGCGTTAGGTCAGCACAATAGCATGGGATTATTAGGATTGAATTAGAAATGGGCAGGAAGGGGATTTTTTTGGAGGATAACTGAGCAGATGGGGAACCGTGAGGAGTCGTTGGAGACTTCTCACGGTTCCCCATCTGTCGGATGGGCCCTATTCCTTCCAGTCGGGACGGAGATGGAGTTCGGTCAACTGCTTTCTCGCCACTGCCGCCGGGGCCTCGGTGAGCGGGCAGGTGGCCTTCTGGGTCTTGGGGAAGGCGATGACATCGCGGATGGAGTCACTGCCGGTGATCAGCATCATCAGCCGATCCAGGCCAAAGGCCAGGCCGCCATGAGGCGGGGCACCGAGCTCGAGGGCGCGGAGCAAAAAGCCGAATTTATCCTGGGCCTCTTCTTCGGCAATGCCAAGGACAGACAGCACCCGGCTCTGCATGGCCCGCTGATGGATGCGGATGGAACCGCCGCCGATTTCGGTGCCATTGAGGACCAGATCATAGGCCCGACTGTACACCGAACCCGGATCGGTCTCCAGCTTGTCCACATCCCCTTCCCGGGGGGCGGTGAAGGGATGATGGAGGGCCTGATAGCGTTTTTCGCGGGCGTCATACTCCACCAGGGGAAAATCGGTGACCCAGACAAAGTTGAAGACATCGCCCTTGAGCAGACCCAGACGCCGGGCCAGCTCAAGGCGTAATTCGGAGAGCACCTGCAATACCACCGCCCTGGTATCGGCCCCGAAAAAGAGGAGGTCGCCCTCCCGGGCATCCAAAACCGTATTCATGGCCGCCCGTTCCCCGTCGCTGAAAAACTTGGCGATGGGCGACTGCCACTCGCCATCCCCCTTCATCTTTACCCAGGCCAGACCCTTGGCCCCGAACTGGGCCACATAGTCGGTGAGATCATCGAGGTCCTTGCGGGAAAAGCTGGCACAGCCCCTGGCATTAATGGCGCGCACCGTGCCGCCCTCATCGGCAATGGCCCGGAAGACCTTGAAGCCGCAGGTGCGGGCGATCTCAGTGAGATCGGTGAGCTCAAATCCAAAGCGGGTGTCGGGCCGATCCGTACCGAAGCGGCTCACCGCCTCATCGTAGGTGATCCGGTTAAAGGGCGGGGCCACGTCCAGATTCAGGGTCTCCTTGAACAGTCTGGCAATCATCCCCTCAGTGATTTCAATGATCTGCTCCTCATCGACAAAGGAGAGCTCCATATCGATCTGGGTGAATTCGGGCTGGCGGTCGGCGCGCAGGTCTTCATCGCGGAAACATTTGACGATCTGGTAGTAGCGATCCATGCCCGCCACCATCAGGAGCTGCTTGAAGAGCTGAGGCGACTGGGGCAGGGCGTAGAATTTACCGGCATTGACCCGGCTCGGCACCAGATAATCCCGGGCCCCCTCGGGAGTGGAGCGGGTGAGCATGGGAGTCTCGACCTCGAGAAAGGCCTTGTCGTTGAGATAATTGCGAATCGCCTGCACCGCCTTGTGCCGCATGATCAGCTTGGCCGCCATGGCCGGGCGGCGCAGATCGAGATAACGATACTGGAGGCGCAGGTTGTCGGAAATCTCCATCTCCTCATCGAGGGGAAAGGGCGGCGTCTCGCTGGTGTTGAGGATACGCAGCTCCTCCACCATGATCTCGATGGCACCGGTGGCAAGCTTGGCGTTCTCCATCCCGGTGAGCCGCGCCACCACCCGGCCGCGCAGGGCGATGACCCACTCACTGCGCAGCTGATGGGCCTTGGCGTGCACCGCCTGGTTCATCTCGGGATTAAAAACCACCTGGGTCAATCCATAACGGTCGCGCAGATCAATGAAAATGACGCCGCCATGATCACGCCGACGTAAAACCCAGCCCATGAGAACCACGTCCTCATCAATATTGCCCTTGCCTAGATCGTTGCAGAAATGGGTTCTGCGTAAATTTCCCATTGATTCCATGTGATTCTCAAATAGATGTGGATGTTAACGGTGAAGAGGAGGTCAAGTGGAGGAGCGCCTGGACCGTTGCCGACATCTCCTGGAGCAGAACATTCTGCTGCTGCTGGGTATTCATGTTGCGGATCTGGGCCTGGCCTGCGGCCAGTTCATCGTCGCCGATGATCAGGACATGGGCGGCCAGAAGTTTGCCGGCCTGCTTCATCTGGCTCTTCAGGCTGCGGCCTTCCAGATCCATGGCCACCGCCATCCCGGCCACGCGCAGGGCATGGGTCAGGCCAAAGGCATGGCGGCAGGCCTGCTCACCGATACCGGCGACAAAGAGCAGGGGGCCGACGGATGCCTCCTCTGCCTGCCGCTGCTGGAGGAGCAGTACCAGCCGCTCCATGCCGAGGGCAAAACCGATACCGGAAACCTTCGGCCCACCCAGCTGCTCCACCAGTCCGTCATAGCGGCCACCGGCGCCCACCGCGGCCTGGGCGCCAAGATCGCCGGTGATAAATTCAAAGGTGGTGCGGGTATAATAGTCCAGGCCGCGCACCATGAATTTATTGAGGCGGTGGGCCACCCCAAGCTGCTCCAGCCCTTCCCGCACCAACCGGAGGTGGTCCGCACAACCGGCACAGAGAAAGTCCAGCAGCGAGGGCGCCTCCAGCACCTGCTCCCGGCAACGGGGATTCTTGCAGTCCAGCACCCGCAGGGGATTGGTGCCGCTGCGGCGTTTGCAGTCATCGCACAGGGACTCATGGCGCTCCCCAAGAAAGGCAAGCAGGGCGGCGCGAAAGGCGGGCCGACAGGCCGGACAGCCAAGGGAGTTCATCTCGAGGGTCACGGACAGACCCAGCTCGTCCAGGAGCAGGGCGCCCATGGCCATCAGCTCGGCATCCACCCGGGGATCGGCGGAGCCCAGCACCTCGGCATCCATTTGATGAAACTGACGCAGCCGGCCCTTCTGGGGCCGCTCGTGGCGAAACATGGGGCCGATGGTGAAGAGCCGCTGCACCGGTTTCCGGACATGCAGGCCATGCTCGATATAGGCCCGCAGCAGTGAGGCCGTGGCCTCGGGCCGCATGGTCACCTGCTTGTCGACAAAGGTGTACATCTCCTTTTCGACAATATCGGTGGTCTCGCCGATGGCGCGGGCAAAGAGATCGGTTTTTTCGAGGATCGGCAATCTGATCTCGGCAAAATGAAACCGGGCAAAGATGTCACGAGCCGCCGTCTCCACCCGCTGCCACAGCTCCACCTCACCGGGAAGTATGTCTTTGAAGCCATTCAAGGCCTTGATATTCAACGGCTGTTCCTCCTCAATGGTTTCCCGTGCGGGTGCGCACAGCCCGCCCGGCACCCGTCTCTCCCGACCGGTTCATCGTGCACGGGCGCTGCAAACCCTTTGCGATCAAAGTCCCTGGCCGGATTAGGACCCGCATCCCGTCCCCGGTCCTTGCCGCGCCTTTATTGAGTCCAGGCGAGACCGCGCTTCAGGAAAAGGCGATCCCGATGCAAGCCGTGGGGAATGGCTTCCCGGTCATCGTGCACGAACCTCGATTCCTTAAAATTTCTAAAAATCAACCTGAGAGAATAACAATAAATCAGAGAAAAAGTCAAGGATGGTGCGGCAAGGCTTATCCCTTCAAGGCTGCCACCCGAAAACATTCGGGGGGGAGCAATCTTTCCCTGCTCCTGTCAAAGGTTTCTCCACTTTCCTGAGGCACCGCTTGACAAAACGTGGTAAGGAGAGCATTATGGTTTTCTTGAAGTTTACTCTTCGTATCAGAAACCCTTGGAAAGGATTTTTTTTCTTTATACCTGACAAATTACAGATAGTTGTGCCTTCTTGATCCTGCAAGGAGCCCTTCGGCTTCCCTTCAGAGTGATTTATCCTTGATTACAGGAGTTTTCCATCCAAATGAAGTTACCTCCACTGAAAATTGCTGATTTCACCGCCAGGATTCCCCTGATTCAGGGCGGCATGTCCATCCGGGTCTCCACCGCAGCGCTGGCCGTGCCGGTAGCCAATTGCGGCGGTATAGGCGTTATCGGCGGCTCAGCCCTCCCCGCCGAGGAACTCAGGGCCGATATCCTCAAGGCCAAAGCGGCCACCACGGGGATTATCGCGGTCAACGTCATGTACGCGATGAAGGATTTCTATAATCTGGTGATGTGCTCCATCGAGGCCGGCATTGACATGATCTTCACCGGTGCCGGATTTTCCCGTGATATCTTCAAGATCGGCCAGGAGCACAATGTCCCCATTGTCATGATCGTCTCCTCGCCGGGGATTGCCAAACTCGCCGAAAAACTGGGCGCCTCCGCCATTGTCGTTGAGGCCGCCGAAGCCGGCGGCCATCTGGGCACCGACCGGCCCCTGCGCGAGATCTTTCCACCCATCCGCGATGTGATCAGCAAGGTTCCGCTCATTGCTGCCGGCGGCATCACAAATGGCTATGAGATGGCCGAAATGATGGATAAATATGGCGCCGACGGCATCCAGATTGCCTCCCGCTTTGTCTTGAGCGAGGAATGCGATGTGGCCGACAGCTTCAAGCAGACCTTTCTCAACGCCAGAAAAGAGGACATTGTCCTCACCTCCTCCCCCGTGGGCATGCCCGGCCGGGCCATCAATACCCCCTTTATCCAGGCCATGGCCAGGGGGGAAGACGTCTCCACCAAGCGCTGCGACTACAAATGCCTGAAAAAATGCGACCACCATTACTGCATCAGCGAGCGGCTCCGCATGTCCAGAGACGGCAATGTGGAGGAAGGACTGGTCTTCTCCGGGGCCAACACCTACAAGATGAAAGAGATTCTACCCGTGGCCGAAATCTTCCGTCAGTTTGTGACCCAGGCCGAATCCGTGTACAAGGAAGGACGCGGCTTTACCCCCCAGCCCGAGGGCGCACTTTAGTCTCGCCTCAGCCACCCGATATCGTATGACCACTCCCCAGAACAAACCGGAAAAGAGCAGAAAAAAACCGGCTCGCTCCCTGCCTCTGATTCTGGCAGCCGGCGAACATCCCATCACCTCGGCGATGATGGATGCCGACGCCCTTTTTGTGCTGCGCAAGCTCCGGGAAGCGGGATTTTCCGGGTATCTGGTGGGCGGCGGGGTGCGTGACCTCTACCTGGGCAGGATTCCGAAGGATTTTGATATCAGCACCAACGCCCACCCCGGCCAGATCCGCAAGATCTTCCGCAACAGCATGACCATCGGCCGCCGCTTCCGGCTGGTCCAGGTCTTCTTCCGCAACGGCAAGATCATCGAGGTGTCCACCCTGCGCTCCCTCAGCGAATTCGATATCGACGGCCCGGAAACCGTCCTTGCCCCCAACAACACCTTCGGCAGCGTGGAAGATGACGCCCAGCGCCGGGATCTGACCATCAATTCCCTGTTCTACGAGATCGAACAGGGTACCATCCTCGACTATGTGGGCGGCATTGATGATCTCAACCATGCCATCATCCGCATCGTCGGCGACGCCGAAAAGCGAATCACCAGGGATCCGGTGCGGATGCTGCGGGCCATTCGCCACGCAGCCCGCACCGGTTTTACCATCGAACCCGGAAGCTGGCAGGCGATCTGCGCTCATCACCATGAACTGGCCCTCTGCCCGCCCTCCCGTCTGCGCGATGAGCTCTACAAAGACCTGCACAGCGGCGCCCTCTGCAACTGGTTCCATCTGGCCGCCGACTCCGGTCTGTTCGGCGCCCTCCTGACCCCTTATCAAAGGATCCTGGGCGGCACCGAATTGCGGGATGGTTCCGCGACCCTGTGCCGAAATCAGCTGACCAGTCTCTTGACGGTCATTGACCGGATCAGTGGCACGATGTCGGAAGAACAGCGCGGCCAACAACTGCCCAACGAGTTCCTGCTGGCCCTGCTCCTCCTGCCCTGGGCCATCACCAGATTTAACTTCATCCGCCGTGCGCTCCAGGGCACCGCCGCCTATCAGTTCAGTAAACAGTTGCGAGCCGAACTGGACCTGGAAATCGGGGCCCAGCTCAACCTGCCCCGCGCCACGCGCCAGGAAATCGTCTCCCTCATCGGCAGCATGCCGGTTTTTCTCGAACATGAGAAAAAAGGCGCCTGGCCGCACTGGCTGACAAAAAAAAGCTATTTCAAGCGCAGTCTCCTCTTTTATCATTTTTACCAGGAATCCATGGGCGGCGCAGCCATTGGCAGCGACCTGCTCGACCTGCCGCCCCTGCCCACCCCTCCCCAGAAATCCCGTCCTGCCCCCCTGGGAAAACGTCCGCCCCGTCCGGGAATCACCGGCCCGGCCTTTTCCTCGGACGCCCCCGGAGGGATTTTCGGCTTCAAGAAACACTCTTCTGCCGTCAAGGGGAAAAAACAGTAGGAGTGGCCTGTCCTGTACGATGCGCCCTTACGGCCCCCGCCGCCCTCCCCGCAGCGGTGGGAATCCAGGGCATGGATTGTGAAGATTGGAGGGTCGTTGAGCACCAGTCGCTAAATTGGGCCCCGGGTCATCCTTCAAGAACCCCATCGGCGAGTTTATCTTTTTTTCAATTACCCATATTCTTTCAATAATTTCTTTGCAAAACGATCTCCAAAGTGATTGACTAGAGGCAGAGTTATAAAAAAAAAAGTTGACACGCATATTTTCCATGGCATATCGATACCACTTATAGTAAAGAGCAATAATTCTAATAGTTCCAACCAAGACGCAAGCTTTGCACAAGGCAGGAAGAAATGAAGGGTTATTCTGTAAGTTTCAATTCATTCACAGGAGGATGAGATGACAGACACACCAGAAAGCACGATTCCAGAACCACAACTCAATCGCCGTAGTTTTCTCAAAGGGTGTACCACAGTCGCAGCCGCACTGGGTATATCTGAGGCAATGATCCCCAAACTGGTTGAGGCGGCCACTTCGGCCCAACGCCCCCCGGTTATCTGGCTCCATTTTCAGGAGTGTACAGGCTGCACGGAAAGCCTTCTTCGGGCCTCCCATCCTGATATCGCCAGACTGATCCTTGACATCATCTCTCTGGATTACCATGAAACGGTCATGGCCCCGGCAGGACATCAGGCAGAAAAAAGCATGCATGATACCCTGGATAAATTCGCCGGTAAATTTCTGTGTGTGGTTGAAGGCGGCATTCCCACCAAAGACAAGGGAATTTACTGTAAGATTGGCGGACGCACCGCCATGGAAATCCTGGCTGATGTGGCCCCTAAAGCCGCTGCCATTATTGCCATCGGCTCCTGTGCTGCGTATGGCGGCATTCAGGCAGCCTCTCCAAATCCCACCGGAGCGGTGGGCGTCAAGGACCTGGTCTCCGGAACCCCGGTGATCAACGTTCCCGGCTGCCCGCCCAACCCCATTTCCTTCCTGGGAACCGTCCTCCACTATCTGACCTTCGGGCGTCTGCCGGTGACCGACAACCTTGGCCGGCCTCTTTTTGCCTATGGTCGCAGGATCCATGACCATTGCGAGCGTCGTGCCCATTTTGATGAAGGCCGTTTCGCGGAACAGTTTGGTGACTACGGCCACCGAAATGGCTACTGCCTGTACAAGGTAGGCTGCAAGGGCCCGGGGACCTTTGCCAACTGTCCGTCTGTCCGCTTTAATGATGTCGATGTCTGGCCGGTCAGTGTGGGCCATGGCTGTATCGGTTGTACCGAGCCCGATTTCTGGGATACCATGACCCCCTTCTACGAACGACTGCCAAATGTCAATGTTCCGGGCATCGCCGGGGTCACAAACATCGACAAGGCCGGTAAAACCATTCTCGGCATTGCTGCCGCCGCCGTCGGCATTCACGCCGCTGTCGGCATCGGCAAGTCCATGGTCACGGGTTGCGGCTGTAAGGACAAAAAATAACCCCGGAGCTCTGCAACCGGCTGCAACCAAGAGTAAATCCGGCAGATCCTTCACGAGTCAGACAAAATTACCATTAACGTGCCGCACGAACGGCGCAGAAAGCAACGAAAGAGAGTCCTGGTTGATCAGGAAATCTTTCACCCTGCTTCTAAAAGGAGGAACACATGGCAGAACGAATTACCATCGACCCCATCACCAGAATTGAGGGCCATTTACGTATAGATGCCGAAGTTGACGGCGGCAAAGTCACCAAGGCCTGGTCATCAGGTCAGATGTGGCGCGGCATTGAAGTCATCCTTCAGGGCCGTGACCCGCGCGACGCCTGGCTCTTCGCCCAGCGCATCTGCGGAGTCTGCACCACGGTTCATGCCCTGGCCTCGGTCCGGGCCGTGGAAAATGCCCTGCAAATGGAAATCCCTCTCAACGCCCAGTACGTTCGGAATATCGTTCAGGGGATCCATGCCATGCAGGATCACATCGTCCACTTTTATGTCCTTTCCGCGCTCGACTGGGTGGATGTGGTCTCAGCCCTGTCTGCCGATCCGGTCAAGACTGCGGCCCTTGCGGGCAGCCTTTCTGCCTGGCCGAATAACAGCGCCAAGCGTTTCAAGGCGGTGCAGGACAAGGTGAAGACATTAGTGGAAAGCGGTCAGCTTGGCCCCTTTGCCAACGGCTACTGGGGACATCCAGCCATGAAGCTGCCGCCCGAGGCGAACCTGATGGCCGTTTCCCATTATCTGGAGGCCCTGGATTATCAGCGTAAGGCCACCCAGGCCCTGGCCATCATCTCCGGCAAAAACCCCCACATTCAAAACCTCTCCGTGGGTGGCGTGACCACCGCCCTCAATCCAGACAGCGATTCCGCCCTCAATATGGAACGCCTCTACTGGATCAAACAACTGGTGCAAGAGGTCCAGACATTCATTCAACAGGTCTATCTTCCCGACGTCGCCGCCATCGGCGCCCTCTATAAAGATTGGCTTCCCTACGGCCCCGGGGTTCTGAACTACATGGCCGTTCCTGACTTCCCCATTGATGCCAAGGCCACCAAGTTCGAGATGCCCGGCGGAACCATTATGGGCGGCGACCTGGCTACAATCAAACCAATCAGCAATTTTAATGACCCATACTTCCATAAAAATGTGGTGGAGAACATCACCCACGCCTGGTACAAGGGTGACTGGACCAAGCATCCCTACGAGGGGGAAACTGTTCCTGAATATACGGAATTTAATGATAAGGGAAAATATTCCTGGCTCAAGGCTCCGCGATTTGACAATAAACCCATGCAGGTTGGGCCGCTTGCCCATCTCCTGGTTGGCTACGCCCAGGGACATAAAGAGATTATCAAGAACGTGAACGGTGCCCTGAACCTGGTCAGCACCATAGCCGGCGTCACCGTTGGGCCGGAAGTCCTCCATTCCACCCTGGGCCGCCATGTTGCCAGGGCAGTTCGAGCCTCCATGATCACTGATCTGACCTTGAAACACTGGGAACTGCTGGTGGACAATATCGGCAAGGGCGATCTGACCATTTTCAACAAGCCGGTGTTCCCCAAAGGAGAGCAGAGAGGAGTTGGCATGCACGAAGCTCCCCGCGGCACCCTCTCCCACTGGATCGTCATCCAGGATGGAAAAATCAAAAACTACCAGTGCGTGGTCCCATCCACCTGGAATGCCGGCCCACGTGGCAAGGATGAGCTGCCTGGACCGTATGAGGCCTCCCTTGTGGGGAACCCCATCGCCGATGCCAAACTACCACTGGAGGTGTTGCGCACCGTCCATTCCTTTGACCCCTGTATCGCCTGTGCCGTACACATGCTTGATACCGAAGGCAAGGAAACAATCAAAGTCAAGGCAGTTTAGGCTCTTACACGAATTAAGGTGCCTAAAAAATTGACAGGATAGTGCAGGAACGTTTTGGTTTTCCTGCACTATCCATGACGATTGCAACACTGGCTGTCTCCGGGCCGGGGAACAAAATCAGAGATTCATGGTATGACCCTGAAGGAGATCGCGGTGTTTAAAATGGACGGTAAACATTCATCCCCCCGGAACCATTCGGAGAGAGGAGGTAATCATGACCTATGAAAAACATTATGTCTGGAGCATCCTGCTTCGCCTGTACCACTGGGCTATGGCAGGCTCCATTGTCGCGCTCTCGGTTACAGGTTTTTACATTTTCAATCCCTGGACCCTGACCAACCTGGAAGGAACGGGCTTATTTCCCATGATGACCATGCGCTATATTCATATACTGGCCGGCTATCTGTTCACAGGTGCCATCGCCGCCCGTATTTTTCTATTTATTTTCGGTAACAGACAGGAAAGGATCTGTGATGTGTTACCAATAAGTTCACGGAATATCAAAAATCTCATCTCGACCCTAGGTGCTTATATGTACCTGACGGATCATCACGATGAAGACCGCTTGGGTCATAATGTTCTTGCCGGAATGACCTATGTCACCACCATTTTTGTTGGACTTATTCAAATTATCGCGGGATTTTATCTGTGGCTGCCGGAAAGCTCCTTCTGGCAAAAGTTTGGCGATATGATTTTCGGGTCGCAGCAGTTTGGCCGGTATATCCATCATCTTCTGATGTGGTATTTCCTGCTCTTTGCCCTGATTCATATCTATCTGGTCATCTGGAACGACCTGAAGAACCCCGACGGCCTTGTATCCTCCATCTTTACCGGCAACAAATTCAGACATCGCGAGGTTAAATGACCGATCTTGCCTATGGCGAGGCCTTTCCCCATTCTACCCCGCCACTGGAAATTCAGGAAAGAAAAGCGCTGGAATTAGTTGTTCACGGAGTTATACAAGGAGTTGGTTTTCGTCCTTTTGTCTATCGCTTAGCAAAAAAAGTCGAGGTCTGCGGGAGCATTGCCAATACCAGCCAGGGTGTCGTCATACTGGCTGAAGGGGCACCCGCGGACCTTGACCGTTTTATCCATGCCTTAACCAGTGAGGCCCCTCCCCTGGCGCGTATCACCTCTATCCGTCAGCAGGAGGCTTCTTGCGACGGGGACAGAAGAGGTTTCACCATCCTCCAAAGCCGCGCCTCCAGTACCCCAAGCACCATGGTTCCCGCCGACATCGCCCTCTGTGACGATTGCCGACAGGAACTTCTTGACCCCGCTGACCGCAGATACCGCTATCCCTTTATCAACTGCACCAACTGCGGCCCCCGTTTTACCATCGTCGAGTCCATTCCCTATGACCGTCCCAGCACCTCCATGGCCCCATTTCCCATGTGCGCTGCATGTCAGGCCGAATACGACAACCCCGATAACCGCCGCTTCCATGCCCAGCCCAATGCCTGCCATATCTGCGGACCACAGATCAGCTGGCACGCCCGCACCGGCGAACAGCTTTTTTCACCAGAACCACACACCGACACGGACCCGGTATCCTTCGATCCCGGGCAGGTCAATGAATATCCCCTCGCCGAAACCATCAGGGCACTCAATGATGGTTTGATTGTTGCCATCCGTGGTATCGGTGGATTTCACCTGGTGGTGGACGCCAGTTCCGAGGCCGCAGTAACGCGACTTCGCCAGCGGAAACATCGAAAAAGCAAGCCCCTGGCCGTGATGATGGCAGACCTTGACATGATCGATTCCTTTTGTCACCTTACCCCTGCCGCCAGCCAGGCCTTGACCAGCCCGGCCCACCCCATTGTCCTGCTGACCAGACGCGAATCGTCGCAGCTTGCCCCAAGCCTTGCCCCCGGGATGGGAGAGCTCGGGGTCATGCTGCCCTACACCCCCCTGCATCATCTGCTCTTTGCCACCGCCGGATGCCCGACGAGCCTCGTTATGACCAGTGGCAACAATACCGGAGAACCTCTGTGCACGGGCAATCAAGAGGCAATATCCCGTCTGGGGACGATTGCTGATTTTTTTCTTCTGCACAATCGCGAAATCGTGACCAGGATCGATGACTCCGTGCTCCGCGTCATGCAGGAGCGGCCACGCTGTCTCCGCCGCGCCCGGGGTTTTGCCCCCGGCTCGGTGGCCGTCGCCCATGATCTTCAGGCCACCCTCCCCCCCTTGCTTGCCTGCGGCAGTGCCCAGAAAAACACCTTCTGCCTGGTGCAGGAGAACAAGGCCTATGTCAGCCAACATATAGGCGATATGGTGAATATTGAATCCCTTGATTTTTTCAAGGAAAGTATTTATCATGTGCAAACTATGCTCAAGTTGACGCCGCAACTGATCGTCTGCGACCTCCATCCTGACTATCTTAGCAGCGGCTATGGTCGTGAACTTGCCGACGAATTAAATGTCCCCCGGATCCTCGTCCAGCACCATCATGCCCATGCCGTGGCGGTGATGGCTGAGCATGGCCTGAAGGATCCCGTACTTGCCATCGTCCTCGACGGCACCGGCCTTGGTGCCGATGGAACCATCTGGGGTGGAGAAATTCTGGAGGTCAGTCTCACCGACTTCACCCGCCTCGGTTGTCTGGATCCTCTGGCTTTGCCGGGAGGAGACGCCGCCGCCCATCAACCCTGGCGCATGGGCCTTGCCGCTCTCCACCACGCCGGGGAAGAAGCTCTCGTGCATTCCGACCTGCCCGTTTCGCTGCAAGGCATAGCCGATGACAAAAGAGCGGCAATCCTTACCATGATCCGGACTCACCTGAACACCCCGATGACCTCAAGCTGCGGCCGCCTCTTCGATGCCGTTGCGGCCTTACTGGGCGTCCGCCTTGAGTCCGAGTTTGAAGGTCAGGCGGCCATGGAACTGGAAGCCCTCAGCGTCTCCGCAGGGAACAAGGGAGAGAGGGCGGATGAGGCCCGGGAGTCCTGGTCAGCCGAGATCAGCCGGCGGGATGGACTTGTAATCATCGAAAACAAGCCGTTCATCCGCTGGATGCTCCATGAAATTCAGCAGGGTACGCCCGCAGTCACGCTGGCCATGGATTTTCACCGCTGGCTGATCGCAGGCTTTGCATGCGCAGTCCAGCAAATTGCGGCGACCAGCCCCATTCGCACCATCGTCTTGTCCGGGGGCTGCCTGCAGAACAGAATCATAATGGAAGGTCTTTTTCAGGCCCTGGAAGAAAATGGTTTCCAGGTTTACACCGGTGAGGAGATCCCCGTAAATGACGGGGGCATCTCCCTGGGTCAGGCGGTTATAGGAGGATTACGGTATGTGTCTGGCAGTGCCCATGAAGGTTATTGAAATTAGAGGAAGCGCGGATGATTTCCTGACGGAACAAATCGCGGTGGTGGATGCCGATGGTATCCACCGCGAAACCCGTCTTGATGTGGTTGATTACTGGCCGGAAGTCGGCGATTATCTCATTATCCACGCCGGCTTTGCCATCCATTCCCTCAATCCCCACGAGGCCGCGATTAACCTGGAGCTGATGCGGGAAATGTTTGCCAAGATGCCGCAACGCGACCAGCCCGAAGCGGACGCGGAGAGTGTTCGCCAAGATGCCGCAAGCCGTGGCCATTGAGATCTAAACCATGAAATATGTCGACGAGTTTCGGGATCCGGTCCTGACGGGTCACCTGCTGCGCGAGCTTGCGGCCACCACTGCCGCCATCGCCAGGCCCTTGCGGATCATGGAGGTCTGCGGCACCCATACCATGGCTATCTTCAGGAGCGGTCTGCGAGCCCTGCTGCCACCGGAGATCGAACTTATCTCCGGCCCTGGCTGCCCCATTTGCGTCACCTCGGCAGGCCATATCGACACCTTCCTCGAGATGGCGGAGCTTCCGGGAGCGCGCCTTGCCGTTTTTGGCGATCTCTTCCGGGTTCCCGGCAGCAAGGGACGGACCCTGGCCGACGCGCGGGCCCGGGGCGCCAAGATTGATGTGGTCTATTCCCCCACCGATGCCCTCGATCTGGCCCGCCAAAATCCCGATGAACTGATGATCTTTCCAGGCATCGGCTTTGAGACCACCACCCCCACCATTGCCGCCACGATCCTTACCGCCAGCCAGCAAAATATCGACAACTTTGTGGTCTTTTCCACCCACAAAACCATGCTTCCTCCCCTTATGGCCCTCCTCGGCGATCCGTCCCTGGGCCTTGACGGTCTCCTCTGCCCCGGCCATGTGAGCACGATTATCGGGGCATCGGCGTATCTGCCGCTGACCGCTGCCAATCACCTTGCCTGCGTGGTAAGTGGTTTTGAACCCACCGACATCCTCCAGGCCCTGATTCTCATGGCTCGACAGATCAAGGAAAACCGCGCCGAGGTGGAAAACGCCTATACCCGGGCGGTCAACTGGGAGTGTAACGCCCGGGCCAAGGCCATGGTGGATACCATCTTTGAGCCGGCGGACATGGAATGGCGCGGATTAGGGGTTATTCCCGGCAGTGGACTGGCCATTCAAGAAAGATTCGCCCGCTTTGACGCCCAGCCCCGCCTGTCGCTGGTTGTACCCGACACCAAGGAGCCAGCGGGGTGTCTCTGTGGACAGATCCTCAAGGGTATCACCACTCCGCCCCATTGCCCGCTCTTTGGCAGGCGATGCACTCCAGCCAACCCCATCGGCCCCTGCATGGTCTCCAGTGAAGGAACCTGCAGCGCCTGGTTTGCCTATGGCAATGAGAAATGAATAAAGGGCCCCAGGACAGGGAATGATCGGGGCAAGCCCCTTCTCCATTGACGACTGTTTTGAGGACAACGGCACCCTGGCGATTTTGCTCCTGCTCACCAGAGTGATCAAGGGCGACAGCTTGCCTGGCCATCTCCGCTGCTCAGACACCGACACTTTTTATCTCAACAGCTTCTTCAGACACTGACATGCCATGCCCAAGGATTTAACTCAAGAATTACCAAAAACCATTCTCCTGGACCATGGCAGCGGCGGCCTGGCCAGCCAGGAGCTGATCAGCAGCCTCTTTATCCGGCATCTGGACAACAGGATTCTGTCGGCCATGGAAGATTCCGCGGTCATCGACAATCAGCCGGGCCGCATCGCCTTCACCACCGACAGCTATGTGGTGGACCCGATTTTCTTCCCCGGCGGAGATATCGGGACCCTTGCCGTCCATGGCACCATCAATGACCTGGCCATGCGCGGGGCCAGACCCATCGGCTTAAGTCTCGCCCTGATCCTGGAGGAAGGCTTGCCCCTCGCTGATCTGGAGCGCATCATTCTCTCCATCCGGGATGCCACACTGGCCAGCGGCGTGCCCATTCTCACCGGAGATACCAAGGTTGTCCCCCGGGGCAAGGCCGACAAGATCTTTATCAATACCTCCGGCATTGGCCTGGTGGCGGAAGATGTGAATATCACCTCCATAAACGCCAGGGCCGGCGACAAGATTATTCTCTCCGGCTCCATGGGCGATCACGGCATCACGATTATGACCCGCCGGGCAGGGATTGCCCTGGACGGAAACCTGCGCAGCGACTCCATGGCCCTGCACACGCTGGTCCAGAGGCTGCTCACCGGTCTCCCTGCCGGCACCGTCCACACCCTGCGTGATCCCACCAGAGGCGGGGTCGCGACCACCCTTTGTGAGATCGCCGGCAGTTGCGGCCTGCACATAGAAATTGAAGAGAATCTCATTCCAGTGCGCCCAGAGGTACGGGCAGCCTGTGAAATCCTGGGGCTTGACCCCCTTTATCTGGCCAATGAAGGCAAGTGCCTGGCCATGGTTGCCCCTGAATACGCCGACCAGGCCCTGGCACTCTTCCATTCCTGCCCGGAAGGCGCGGAGGCCGCCATTATCGGCACCCTTTCCTCCGGCACCAACGATGCAAAATCATCCCTGTCCGGTGCGTCCCGCCGGGTCACACTCAAAACCTCCATTGGCGGAACACGGGTGATAACGCCCCTGCACGGCGCCCCGCTCCCAAGGATCTGTTAACTCTATGAAAGAAAAATCTCTCCCAAAAAAGACCGGAATCCTCGGCATCGGCAATGTTCTGCTCTCAGATGAAGGGTTTGGGGTTCATACCGTCCACTATCTGGAACAGCATTTTACCTTCCCGGAAACCGTCGTGATTAATGACGCCGGCACGGCGGGCATCTATATGGCCCCCTTTCTCGAAGAACATGACCCGGTTCTGGTGATTGATATTGTGGCCATCGACGCGCCGCCGGGTTCCGTCCATTGTTTCAGCAGCAAGGACATCGGCAAGGGCACCATCCCCCGTAAAATGTCGCCGCACCAGCTTGGACTCCTTGAGTTGCTGGAAGTCTGCACCTTGCGTGACTCCTGTCCCGAAACCGTGGAATTTTTCTGCGTCGTGCCCGTTGACCTGAGCACCACCATGGAACTTTCCCCGCAGATCTCGGCACGGGTCAAAGAGATTGCCGAGCGGATCGTCGCCTGGCTGCGCGAGGCCGGCCACATCATCACCGAAAAGATCGATGTAACAGAGAAGGGAATATTCAATAATGCATGAGATGTCCCTGGTGCAAGGGCTGATCGACCAACTTGTCGCCCTTGCTGCCGAACATGACAAGCAGCGGATTCTCACCGTCACTGTCGACATCGGGCCGCTCTCCGGTGTGGCCATCGACTCGTTTCAGTTTGCCTTTGACATCCTCTCCAAAGAAAACGACCTGACCAGCGGGGCCAGCCTGACCATTATCAATTCGCCGGCGACCTATCGCTGCGTTCAATGCGGATATGAAGAGTCCGCGTCGGTTCGCCCCGATCAATGCTCAAAATGTCAAGAAAACCTCCTGATCCCAGAGGGAGGCGATGCCATCACCCTCAATCAAGTGGAGCTGGAATAGCTGCCTTTACGGCCCCGGCTTCGTTCATCTTCTTACAAAAAAGGTGCCCCCATGTGTGACTCCTGCGGATGTGATCTTACCCACACCCATACCCACGACCACGATCACGATCACGATCATAAACATACCCCGAACTCCCAGGTTATAGAAGTTCATCAAAACCTGCTGGCCGCCAACGACGCCATAGCCGCCAGCAATAAAGCCCACTTTGAGGCCAAGGGGATCGTGGCCATCAACCTCATTTCCAGCCCCGGATCGGGAAAAACCACCCTGCTGGAAAAGACCATCGAACGACTGAAAGGGAGCATCAGAATCGGGGTCATTGAGGGAGATATTGAGACCGATCGGGACGCCCAGAGAATCAGAGCCAAGGGAGTGCCGGTCATCCAGTTGACCACCGGCGGTGCCTGTCATCTCGATGCCGCCCAGATCCACAAAGGCTTTCATCTCCTCGAACATGAACCGGGCGGCGACCAGCTTGACATCCTCTTCATCGAAAATGTCGGCAATCTGGTCTGTCCGGCCACCTTTGATCTGGGCGAACATCAGAGAGTCGTTCTGGTTTCAGTGCCGGAAGGCCCGGATAAACCCTCCAAATACCCCAAGGCCTTTATCAGCTCCCAGGTCTTTGTGATCAGCAAGACGGATCTGCTCCCCTACTTCGATTTCCCCGTGGCCGAGGCCAGGGCCGACGCCCTGCACCTGAATCCAAGGTTACAGGTCATGGATCTCTCCTCCACCACCGGCGAAGGATTTGACGCCTGGATCGACTATCTCACATCCCTGCATGGCAAGAATCACCCCAAAGCGGTGTGAGACCCATCCGTCCTGCCGATGACTCAAAACGTATAATTCCACTTCTAAATCAAAAATGTTATAATATGTCTACCAACAAGGAGGTGGACATATGGCAAGACCAGCAAGTGGCAAAGAGATACTGAACATTGCAAAAGAGCGTTTGGCAAAAGCCCAGTCTATTGGAGAGCTCAGGCAGATTCAAGCGGTGATTTTACCGTTGGAGTTTGGCTTTACCATGGATCAAGTAGCCACGATTATAGGCGTTTCCAAAGGGTGGGCATGTCAGCTCCGAATTGATTTCATTCGGTCAGGAGGATTTGACCACAGGAATAAATCTCGACGAGGTGGACGCAGAAGAGAAAATATGACCAAAGAAGAAGAGGCTCGATTCCTTGGTCCATTTTTTGAAAAAGCTGCAAATGGTGGCATTCTGGTTGTTGGTGAGATAAAGAAAGCATTGGATGAGCATCTGGGCCGTACAACAGCTTTGGCCTCTGTTTACAACTTGCTGCATCGCCACAACTGGAGGAAGCTTGCACCAGACAAGAACCATCCTCAATCTGATGCAGAAGTCCACAAGGAGTGGGGAAAAAATTCCCCGAACTCTTCTGTCAGGTAAAAAACAATTGGTCAGAATCTGCCCCGGTCCGGGTAATGTTTCAGGCCGAGGCTCGATTTGGCTGTATTTCGGATACACGGAGATGTTGGCGTCCCAGGCCAACTCGCCCTCTTTGCCGGGCGATGGTGACTCAGCAATATACTTATGCCTATGCTGCAGTTTCCTTTGTCCCACAGAAATCAGAAGCTGGACTGGGTCATACAGCGTGTGTATGCCCAGCAGTTTGAAATGGACCACAACCGGACGAATCGTTTTGTGAGGGCCGGATTGTCAGTATCTCTCAGCCCCATCTGCGTCCGATTGTCCGGGGAAAAGCAGGACACAAGGTGGAGTTTGGTTCAAAGATCAGCGTGAACCTTGTTGATGGCATTGCCATGATTGACCATCTTGGCAGGGCTGCCTTCAATGAAGGCCAGGATCTGCAGGCTCAGGTGGAGAGTTACAAATCCAGATATGGTTGTTACCCTGAAGTTGTTCTTGCTGATGGAATTTACGGCACCAGAGACAATAGAAACTACCAGAAAGAAAAGGGGATTCGCTTTGGAGGCAAGGCGCTTGGCCGTCCCAGGAAACAGACCGAGCTGAACGCTGAAGCGATCAAGAAGGCAAAAGCCCAGCGGCGACACGATGCTCTGGAACGCATTCCCATTGAAAGAAAGTTTGGCCAAGGAAAGAACGGCTATCGTCTCAACTCTATCCGACCCAGGACAATGAGGACCGCCGAGGCATGGATCAGAAGCATCTTTCTGGTGATGAACCTGCTGATTCTCAGCAGGATTTTTTATGACTTGAAAAGATACACTGTAAAATTAGGTCGTTGGCGCTTTTTCCAAGATCAATTTTTGTCTTTAATACTGGATCTTGAATTGTGTGGGTTGGAAATCATTCAATCATCCAGAGCGAGGAGAACTTTTTGAGGAAACTCCATTTAAGCGAAGAACAGGGGCGACAATTAATCCGATCAGCACGCAATACCATTGCCGATAAGCTTGCTGGATCACCAATTCGGACAGAAAATGAAAAAAATGATCCGCCCGACCCGGCCCTGCTCGCTCGCTGTGGAACCTTTGTGACCCTGAAAATTGCTGGTACGTTGCGAGGCTGTATTGGCAACCTCGAGCCGGTAAGCTCCATTTATGAAGGGATCCAGAGGAATGCCCTGAATGCTGCCTTTCATGACCCTCGATTTCCGAAGCTTAGGGAGGAGGAGTTGGGGAAGGTTCGCATCGATATCTCGATTTTAACCCGGCCGCAACCTTTGACCTATGAAGATGGTGAAGATCTTGTTTCCCGGCTGCGCCCCGGGATTGATGGGGTAATCTTAGGGCTGGGCCATCATCGCGCTACTTTTTTGCCGCAGGTTTGGGAACAGTTGCCACGAGCCGAAGATTTTCTAGGTCATCTCTGCCGGAAGGCGGGCTTATCTCCCACCGCCTGGAGGGATTCCCATCCGGAAGTGGAACTGTATCAGGTGCAGTGTTTTGAAGAAGGGAATTGAAATGAAGGAGATTGTGTTTGCTCCTGGCCTGACGGAGAGGATTCGGCAGGTCTATGAAGACATGGAAAGAGGCTATGATCAGGTAGCCGGCAGGCTCAATTTCAGCTGTGACGGCTGCCCGGATAACTGTTGCGACTCATGGTTTCAGCACCATACCTTTGTCGAGTGGGGCTATCTGTGGATGGGCTTTGATCAGCTTCCCACGGCGCAACAGGAGACGATCCTTGAACGCAGCCGACTGTACATTGCCCTCAGTGAACAGGCCCTGGCCAGGAATGAGCGCCCTCAGATCATGTGTCCGCTCAATGAAAATGGCCGCTGTCTCCTTTATGAGCATCGCCTGATGGTCTGCAGAACGCATGGGGTGCCGGCCACCATGCAGAGACCGGATGGGAAGCAGCTTGATTTCCCGGGCTGTTTTCGTTGTCAGGAGCTGGTCAAGAATACATTCAAGGATTCAGAAATGCCGCAAGTGCCGCGTATGGAGCGGACACTTTTGCTGCGAACACTGGTGAAACTGGAAAATGAATTGATGGATGGGAAAAGGCATCTTTATCCCCGGTTAAAACTCACCATTGCCCAGATGCTGGTGGCCGGGCCGCCAAAAATTACCATGCCGCATTGTGAAAGGTAATTTCGGGAAAAAGAAAAAAGTGAAAGAACAAGGGGGGAGTCAAAAGAGCATTTCTGTAAATCGCAGATGAAAGGCCGTAAGATCTTCTTCACACTCGCCGCAAATAAGCCGGACCGGCCCAAGGATCTGGGAGTTATCTTCGCCAGG
>JACDZF010000267.1 GCA_013426795.1 Desulfocapsa sp.
TCCTTGGCGCGGCATAAGAGGCTGGAGATCCTGGAAGCAAGAAAAAGACCTTGCTGTTTGAGACGAGTGCTTTTTGGGGTGTGGGTTGGATTAGGCGAGACGCCACGCAAGGAACCAGCCGGAAGGGACTGGCTGTTTCCTTGGCGCGGCATAAGAGGCTGGAGATCCTGGAAGCAAGAAAAAGACCTTGCTTCCAGGATCTACGGCCACTAAGGAGAATAGAGCATGGAATATGATGGAAACTGGAAAGAGACCTACAAGGATTTGATCATGTCTCCGAGGAAGGCCCTGTCCCATGTTCGCTCCGGCCAGCGGATTTTTCTGGGTACCGGCTGCGGTGAACCCACCCTGCTGGTCCAAGCCATGGTTGAGATGGCGGGCATCCTGTGCGATGTGGAGATCGTTGAGCTGCTGACCAAAGGAGATGCCCCCTATGCCGAGCGAAAGTACGCCGACTGTTTCAAGGTCAATTCGTTTTTTATCGGCCATAATGTGCGGGGGCTGTTTGAGGAGGGCCGGGGCGATTACACCCCCATCCTTATGTCCGATATTCCGAGTTTGTTTGACTCCGGGCAGTTGCCCCTGGATGCGGCGTTGATCCAGGTAACCCCGCCGGATGTCCGGGGCAAGATGAGCCTTGGAGTGTCCGTTGATATTGTCAAGTCTGCTGCCGAGAACGCCTCCCTGGTGATTGCCATGGTCAATCCACAGATGCCCTGGACCAGGGGTGACAGCCTGATTGATATCAATGACCTGGACATTCTGGTGCCGGCGGATGTGCCGCTGTTGCAGCGCGAGTCGCAGCCGGTGCATGAGATCAGCGCCAAGATTGCGGAGCTGGTGGCGGCCCTTATCCCCAATGGTTCCACCATCGAGTTTGGTATTGGACGGGTGCCGGGGGTGGGGCGCATCCCCCAGGCCGTGATCCATGCCCTGCACGGCAAGCGTGATCTCGGTATCCACACCGAGCTGATCACCGATGATATTATCGATCTGATTGCCTCAGGGGCCGTGAGCGGGGCCCGGAAATCCACGGATCGCGGCAAGATCGTGACCAGTTTCTGCATGGGAACGAAAAGACTGTATGACTATGTCAATGACAATCCCCTGTTTTCCTTCCGGCCCACCGAGTACGTCAATGACTCCAATGTCATTGGCCGGCAGAACCGCATGGTCTCCATTAATATGGCCCTGGAGATTGATCTCACCGGACAGGTCTGTTCAGATTCGGAGGACGGGAATTTTTATTCGGGGATCGGCGGCCAGGTGGATTTTAACCGCGGCGCCGCCAAGGCCCCGGGAGGTCGGCCCATCATCGTCATGCCCTCCACCACCCGAGATGGAAAATCCCGCATCGTCTCGACCTTGAGTAATGGCTCCGGGGTTGTGGTCAGCCGCGGCACGGTGCACTATGTGGTCACCGAATACGGGGTGGCCTATCTGCATGGCAAATCGGTGCAGGATCGAACCCTGGCCCTGGTTTCCATCGCCCATCCCGATCATCGGGAGCTGCTCCTCAAGCAGGCCATCGAGGCCCGTTTTATCCGCCGTGAATTTGCCGACGTGGAGGGCAAATTCGTGGTCGCCTCAGAGGATCTGATGAAGACCAGCTTTTTGCTTGATAACGGCACCCAGGTCAACTTCCGGCCTGTCCATCCCACCGATGAGCCGATGATGCGCGAGTTGCTCTATGATCTTTCCAAGGAGACACTCTACTACCGCTTTATGAGTCATAACCAGCGCTTTGGTCAGAAGCAGATCCAGAATTTTGTCTATGTCGATCACCGCAAGGATGTGGCCATAGTGGGGACGGTTCCCGAGGCCCATGGCGATGATATCGTGGCCGTTGGCCGCTATTATCTCGATGAACGGAGCAACCGGGCCGAGGTCGCCTTTGTGGTTCGCGATGAGTGGCAGAACAAGGGCCTGGGCAGATTTCTCTTCAGCCACCTGATCACCATTGCCAAGGCCAGCGGTATCGGCGGATTCACCGCAGAAGTTCTGCGGGACAACAAGCGGATGCAGGCGATCTTCAACCATTCCGGCTATAATGTGCGGAGTCAGGTGGAAGAGGGGGTGTGCAGTTTCAGGATTGAGTTTTAGGGAGGCTGGAACTTCCTTGAGCCCCATCATACTCCCACGGGAGTTCCAGCCGGGGCAGGTAAACTCTTCGAACCGCCATTGGCCGGAAGAACGTTTCCAGGATGTCCTTCGCTGATTCCATGACCAGAGAAAAACCACAGACATCATGTCGGCGCTGCGGCACCTGCTGTCAAAAAGGGGGCCCTGCCCTCCATGGCCAGGATCTGGGCCTGGTGCGGGTCGGGCATCTGCCGCTCACCGACCTGATCACCATCCGGCGCGGCGAACTGGCCCATAATCCACTCACGGACCGGATTGAACCGGTGACCCGGGAACTGGTGAAGATTCGGGGAACCGGGGCCCAGTGGTGCTGCTGCTATTACGATGCGGCCAGTCGGGGATGTTCCATCTACCAAAATCGACCGATGGCCTGCGGGGTGCTGAAGTGCTGGCAGCCGGAGCAGAGTCTGGCCCTGGTCGGTCAGGATCTCCTCAGTCGCCTTGATCTTCTTTCCGATGATGAACCGCTCCGATCCCTGGTCCTCGAGCATGAAAGCCTGTGTCCCTGTCCTGACATGGGCGAGGTGGAGAGGAGTCTGGCCGATGGGGCCGAGAATATTCCGGGCGATCTGGAACGGCAGGTCAACACTGATCTGGCCTTTCGTGATCGGGTGGTGCGGGAGCTGGGGCTGCACCTGGCCCTCGAGCTGTTTCTCTTTGGCCGCCCGCTCTTCCAGCTCCTGCAGGCCCTGGGGGTGATGGTCACGGAGACGCCGCAAGG
>JACDZF010000268.1 GCA_013426795.1 Desulfocapsa sp.
GGCCTGTTTCAGGGTGAGGGATTTTGCGGACAAAGGGGAACGGGGAAGGAGCCGTCAAGGTCCGCATCCTTCCAGAGATTGCTATGCCCTTGCCGCCGCGTCGGTGTCCCGCCATTGTCTTGGTATTGCCGGGGTTTGCGAGGAGATGACCATTTTCTCAAGTTTATCGAGGGTGTAGATTTTATGCTCTTCGAAATCAATACGCTGGACGTCCACCGTGATCTCGGAACCGGCGATGCTGGTGAAGGAGTTGAAGGTTGTCGCATCCACCTCGATGTGTTTCCGGGTGAGAATGGCGAAATCGTTGCCGTAGGCCCGGAAAAGGAGGGCTTCGGGGTAGCGGGCCTGGAGCTCGACGGCAAAGTTGAGGAAGATCCGGTTGCCCTGCTCCCAGCCCCGCTGTTTGTTGTACTTGAGGACATCGACAAGATGGAGGGTATGGAGACAGCTGTATTCCTGGAGATTCTGGTTGTTCTGGAGAAAAATCCGCAGATAATCCTCATTGTAGAGCCCGGTGAGGCGGTCGTTGAAAAAGTAGGAAAAGCGTTTTATCTCAATATCCGTACTTGGCTCCTGGGTGACACTTAAGGGCGGCGGTGTTTCGGCCAGGGCCTTGACCGCCACGGCCACAATCTCCGGGTTGAATTGGCTTCCGGCCAGGGAGGCAAGCTCGTCCAGGGCCTCGGCGACCTGCTTGCGGGGCTTGTAGATACGGTTGGTGGTCATGGCGTCAAAGGCGTCGGCGACGGTCATGATGCGGGTGAGCAGGGGGATCTCATCGCCCTTGAGTCCAGTGGGATAGCCCGTGCCGTCATGGCGTTCATGGTGATAGCGGATAATCTCGGCCAGATCCTTGTACATCTCGATGTTGGACAGCATCTCATAGCCGGCCTTGGCGTGCAGCTTGATCAGGTCGTAGTCCAGGTTGTTGAGTTTGCCGGGCTTGAGCAGAACCGAGTCCGGGGTGGCTATCTTGCCGATATCATGGAGGATGGATGCCCGGTAGAGCTTGTCAATGTCACGGCTGGGAATGCCCATGGCCGAGGCGATCTTTTGACAGTAGCGGGCCACCCGCTCGGTGTGACCGGCGGTATAGGTGTCCCGCTGCTCGATCATATAGACAAAGGAGTAGATGGTTTCTTCGTAGTTGGCGGTGCGTTCCACGGTGAGCTGGGCGATTTCCTGGCGGTGGCGATAGGAGGCGATGGCAAAACCAAGATCGCCGGCCAATTCCTCCAGCATGGCGATCTCTTCCGGCTCAAAGCCCTCACTCAGCCAGGTATAGACGGTGAGGACGCCCAATGGTTTGTCTTCCTCCCTGGCCCGCAGGGGAAGGGCGATGGACCCATGAAATCCGGTTAATCTGTCCTGGGTCCGCCAGGGGGTAAAATCCTCTTCCTCATTGAGGAGGCTGATCAGGACCTTGTCTTCGAGAAGACATCGCACCGTCGGGCTGTGGTGAAAGGGCAGGGCCGGATCATTGATGGCATAGGGAGGTGGGGCCAGATAATCATGCAAATTGCTGGGGCTGTAGATTTTGGTAATCTGGTCATTGTCGAGCAGGCCGATCCAGGAAAAACCATAGTGCCCGTGCTGGACGAAGAGATCGCAGGACTGCCTGAGAAGGGTCTCGATGTTGGGTGAGGTGATCAGCAACTTGTTGATGTCGGCAACGGTCTGGAGAATCCCCTTGAGATAGATCTGCTGGTCAAGCAGGGTGGTGATTTTTTTGGTGCGCTGGCTCACCTTGGATTCCAGGGTGATGTTCAGCCGATCCACTTCCTGTTTTTTCCGGTGCAGGATGCGATTGGCCAGAAGGACATACCAGGAGGCGAGGATGACCAGCAGGATCGCCGTGGCCAAAACCGTTACCTGTCCCCAGTAGCGGGACAGGACATCGGTCAGGGAGAACTTGCCATAGTCCTTGTAGGGGCCGATCTTGAGATCGAGCAGGCAGTCGTGCACGGGCTGATAGTTCAGGGGAATGGTCCAGCCTGCGGTATGACTGGCGATGGCCGCCGGATCATCGCTTTCCATGGTCAACAGGGCGGCGGCGACCAGCCGGGCGAGGCTGTTGGGGGTGCTTTTGAGGGCGGCCATGGGCCATTCGGGATAGAGCTCGGTACTGTGGAGAAAGGGGAAGTCCTCGCTGTGCTGCTGATTCAGTACCTTGATCTGGTCCAGGTGAATGAGCCCCTCTTCGGCCATCCGTTCCAGGGTGTCGGAGCGCACGGTGCCGGCTTCAACGGAACCGGCGAGAACGGCCTTGACCACGGCATCATGGCTGCCGGCATACTGGAAAGAGGCGAAATCAGTAAAGGGATCGATGTCCTGCCGGAAGAACTCCCGCCAGGCGGCAATCCATCCGCCAAAGGAAAGGGAATCCACCGCCATAAAGGATTTGTTCTTGAGGTCGGCCAGGGTATTGATGTCACGGCGGTCAGCCCTGGTGAAAATAACCCCGCCATGGGTGCTGGTGTGTTGCGAGGGAAGATTCTGGTTAATCAGGGTGGCGATGCGGCTGACTCTGAAAAGTTTCTCCATTTCCACATAGGTATCAGCATTGGTCAGAAGAAAATCTATTTTGTTCTGCTCGGTTGCGTCGTGCACTTCCTTGAATCCAAGGGGAACGATGGTGAACTGGTAGCCGGGGATTTTCCGGGAGAGATAGTCTGCCGTTGGCTGCCACTTTTGAATATTAAATTTTTCTCCACTTCTGGCGAGGACGCCGATGGAAATGGTCTGGGGGATAGCCCAGAGCGGACTTGAGACGAACAGAAGAGAGAAAAAGAAAAAGACAGTCCGAAAAAAAACAGTCATGGTTTGCCGAGGGCTGGAGGTTGAGTGTTG
>JACDZF010000269.1 GCA_013426795.1 Desulfocapsa sp.
GAGAATACCGGCCGCTTTGAAGATGGTGAGACCGTCTGCCTGGACTGCCACGCGGGCTATAACCGGGGCTGGTAGGCGTGTCCGGGAAGCAGCAACCTGGCAAAAAGGTCTTCCACACTTTGATGATGTCCCTTGAACAAGGAGTTTTCTGATGGCAGGTTTTTCATACTCTCCACCGGCAATGGCGAAAATCGCGGCAATCGGTCTTTTCCTGTTGATTTCTCTGGCCATGGGGCTGTCCCCGGCCCAGGCCGCAGATCGGGGCGAGCGCGTGGTCATCATCGACGAGGCCGGGCGGAGCGTGAGCCTGCCGGCGGAGATAAAGCGGATTGTACCATTGGGCGGCGCCCTGCGTTTCGTCACCTATCTGCAGGCCTTGGATCTGGTGGTGGGGGTGGAGGATCTCGAGAAAAAACCGCTGGATCCAGGCCGCATCTATGGTCTGGCGGTGGCCGCGAAGGTGAAGAATCTGCCGGTCATCGGCGAGGGCGGCCCCGGCGGCAAGCTGCCGGATTTTGAGCAGATTATCGCATTGCATCCAGATCTTATTGTGGCCGTGGGCCTGGACAGATCCCATGTGGACACCATCCAGGAGAAGACCGGCATCCCGGTGTTTTTCCTGAACAGCGCCGCCATGACCAGTCTCGATCTGAAAAAAACCAGGGAATCGCTCACCCTGCTCGGCCGGGTTTTAGGTCGAGCTGAGCGGGCAGCGGCCCTGGTGAGCTTTATCGATGGCCTGGAGCAGGATCTGCAAAGGCGCAGCGTCAGCGGTGCTGAGCGGCCCGGGGTCTACGTCGGAGCCATCAGCTACCGGGGCAAGCATGGGATCACCAGCACCGAGGCACACTACGCGCCGCTGACCTGGATGAACGGCCACAACGTCGCCGATGCCATCGCCCAGCCCGGGCATGTCTTTATCGATCAGGAAAAACTCCTGCTCTGGAATCCCGATGTCATCGTCCTTGATGCCGGGGGAATGGACAAGGTCAGGGAAGACTACCAGAAGAATCCGGCCTTCTACGAGATGCTGAAAGCCGTCAAAGGCGGCCGGGTGTGGGTGATGCCGCCCTATAATTCGTATCATACCAATATCGAGACCGCCCTCGCCAACGCCTATTTCCTGGGCAAGATCCTCACCCCTGAGACCTTTGCCGATATTGATCCGGGGACAAAAGCCGATGCCATCTTTGAGTTTTTTGATGGGGTCAAGGCCTATGGCCATCTCCAGCAGGCACGCTACGGCTACGGCCAGGTCGTCTTCGATGCGGCCGGAGTCAGCGTCCACTGATATGGATGTCCTGGACCGGTATCAGAAGGCCGTCGGCCTCAAATGGGCGGTGGGCGCGGTCCTGCTGCTTCTGCTTGCCACCGCCGCGATCTCCTCCATGACCGTGGGCTCGCTGCCCCTGGGCATTGGCGATATCGTCCATAACCTCCTCGACAAGACCCGGAGCCAGTACGGGCATGTGATCTGGAATATCCGCCTGCCACGGATGGTCGCCTCACTCATTGCCGGAGCCGGCCTGGCCGTGGCCGGGGCGGTGATGCAGAATATCCTGAAAAATCCCCTGGCCTCGCCCTTTACCATCGGCATCTCCCAGGGCGCTGGTTTTGGCGCGGCCTTTGCGATTATCGTCCTCGGCGCCGGCACCTTGAACCTGGCCGGGAGCGAGGCCGTGACCCTGGGATCGCCCGATCTGGTGGTGCTGTCGGCCTTTGCCGGGGCCATGCTGTCGGTGAGCTTTATCCTCGGGGTGGCCCTGTTGCGGCGGATCAGTCCGGAGGCGGTTATCCTGGCCGGGGTCGCCCTCAGCGCCTTTTTCAGCGCCGCCACCATGTTCCTCCAGTACTTTGCCAGCGACATGCAGGTGGCGGCCACGGTCTTCTGGACCTTCGGTGATCTGGGCAAGGCCGGCTGGCGCGAGAACGCCATCATGCTGGCCGCCTTTCTCTTTGCCTTTATCTATTTTGTGGCGGTGCGCTGGCGCTTCAACGCCATGCAATGGGGGGACGAGGTGGCCCAGAGTCTGGGCGTGCGGGTTCAACGACTGCGCATCATCGGCATGGTCCTCAGCGCCCTGAGCGTGGCGGTGATCACCGCCTTCCTCGGAATCATCGGCTTTATCGGCCTCATTGCCCCCCATATGGCCCGCTTTCTGGTGGGAACCGATCACCGTTTTCTCATCCCCTGTTCGGCCATCCTCGGGGCCTTACTGCTGCTGCTCTCCGACATTATCGCCCGCATGCTGATGCCGCCCGTTATCCTGCCGGTGGGGATCATCACCTCCTTTCTGGGAGCGCCGCTGTTCCTCTATCTGCTTATCAAAGGTCAGGGGAGATAGCCATGCTCACGGTCGATCACCTCTCCTTTGCCTATGGCAGCCGGGAAGTCCTCGAGGACGTGAGTTTGAGCTTCGCGCCCGGCGAGGTCACCTCGATCCTCGGGGTCAACGGTTCCGGCAAGTCCACCCTGCTCAAGGTCATGGCCGGGATCCTGAAGCCCATCGGCGGCGCCATCCATGTGGACGGAGAGCTGCTGGCTTCCCTGTCCGGTGATCAGATCGCCAGAAAAATCGGCTATATGCCCCAGAAATCCAATGGCGTCGCGGCCACCGTCTTTGATACGGTGCTGCTGGGCCGCAAGCCCCATATCGTCTGGCGGGCCTCGCGGCATGACCTGCAGGTGGTGCGGGATATCCTGGTCCAGCTTGAGCTGGAAGACTATGCCCTGCGCTCCACCACCGAGCTGTCCGGCGGCGAACTGCAGAAGGTGGTCATCGCCCGGGCCCTGGCCCAGGAGCCGCGCATCCTCCTCCTGGATGAGCCCATCAGCCACCTCGATATC
>JACDZF010000270.1 GCA_013426795.1 Desulfocapsa sp.
AACGATGAATGCGGATATTCTTTAAGACACGAAAGTTGCAAAAAATATGCTCAGGAGCCGACGAATCCCGCAGACATTTGGGGGTAAAAGGTGGAGCAAAACTGCAGCAGAGAATGATGGAGCTGAAGGCAGCTCAAAATCTTGGCGATATTTCCCGCCTCCCCCCTGCCAGATGTCACGAGTTAACAGGAAACAGGTCTGGACAGTTGTCCGTTGACCTGGATCACCCTTATCGGTTGCTGTTTGTTGTGGCCAATATCCCCTATCCAACAAGGGAAGATAGCGGCTTAGACTGGGACGGCGTCACCGAAATTGAAATCGTAGAAATCGCCGACACACATTGATTGGAGCAACCAGACATGGGAACCTCACGAAAAAAATATGAATTTGAGCCAGACTATGCCGTGCCGCCAGGGGTGACATTGCTTGAGGTAATGGAATCTCTGGAGATGACCCAAAAAGAGTTGGCAGTTCGCACTGGGTTGACCGAGCAGACCTTAATTCGGATATTCAAAGGTAATCAGCCGTTATCCTATGAAACCGCCAATCGGCTGGAGCTGGTGACCCATGTCCCTGCCAGAATGTGGAACAATCTTGAGGCTCAGTACCGTGAACAGCTCGCCAAGCTTGAGGAACGCCAGCGGCTCGAATCAAATCTTCAGTGGTTGATGACGATACCGACCAAGGAACTTATTGAACGCGGTTGTCTTGATGCAAAAACTGACAAGGTCACTCTCTTGAGAAGTGCCCTGGCTTTTTTTGGGGTCAGCAATATTGAGGCATGGCAGGAAGTGTGGGTCACGCCAGAAGTGGCTGCCAGGAGATCGCTGTGTTTCGAGACGAGGCCCGGCGATGCCGCAGCCTGGATACGTCAGGGAGAACTGCAGGCGCATGAGACCGAATGCACCCCATTCGACAAGAAACATTTTAAGGAGACGTTGCAGCAAATTCGCGGCCTGACTCAGGAGCAGCCTGGTGTGTTTATGCCAGAGATGAAGAAACTCTGTGCGCAGTCCGGAGTTGCCGTTGCTTTTGTGCGTGAGATGAAAAAGGTTCCTTGGAATGGGGCAACCAAATGGCTAACACCCAGCAAGGCGATGATCCTCCTCTCTTTGCGTGGTCGTGGCGAAGATAAATTCTGGTTTTCGTTTTTCCATGAAGCTGGGCATGTGCTGAACGACGGCAAGAAAGTTTTGTTGATCAACGATGAAAAGCTTGATGATCCCAGAGAGATTAAGGCCGATAAATTCGCAGCAGAGATCCTCATTCCCACTCGATATGATTCCCTTATCTCCAGGCTCCAGTCACGAGCGGAAGTAAAAGCAATGGCCACAGAATTGGGTATTGCTCCCGGAATTGTTGCTGGGCGCTATCAGTTCTTAACAAAAAAATGGCATGTTTTTCGGGAACTCATCCGAAAGCTGGAATGGGCAGAGCAGTAAACGGTATGGTGGAGCGACAGAAGATAACATCGCCCCTATACCCGTGCGCTTGAGTACGCAAGGGATACAAGAGCTGAGCTAATGGATATACTGGAATGCGCCCTGATTGAGAAGGCTGCCTGCGAGAACGGTTGGGAGCATGTGCTGGAAAGCAATGACACCGTTGTGGTGCTGGCCTCGGCAAGACATCGCGCCCAGGCCAGGGTTAAGTCTGCACCGGCAGAAGATGGGTGGTTACTTGGAGTGTCCGGTGAACTCCTTCAGCAGGAATTGGCCCGTTCCTGTGCTGGTGTAATAGAACACCCCGGTGTCTTTCCGGCACGGAACATTGAGGGACTGGCCAGTCTGCTTCGTCGCGCCGCTGCCCTGGCCCAATCCCTACCCAACCAGGCGGCACTGACTTACAAGCTGGCAGTGGGCAAGGAACTGCAAGAGATTAGGGATATCGGTACCGAGATCGAGCGATTGGTGAAGCAGCGAGTCGGGCAGGATACCTTCCGGCAAGCACTTATGGATTACTGGGGTGGTGCCTGCGCAGTTACAGGAATTGCTATCCCGAAAATGCTGCGTGCCAGCCATCTCAAACCATGGGCGAAATGTGGATGTGACGAAGAGCGGCTTGATGTTTTCAATGGTTTTTTACTCACCGCTAACCTGGACGCTCTGTTTGACCGGAGGCTGATTACCTTCTCGGATACTGGATTGTTGATATGTTCATCTCGCATTTCTCCACAGGATAGTAAAAATATCGGCTTGAAGGATGGGCTTATTTTGCGTTGGCTTGCCCCGAGACACCAGCCATATCTTGCCTGGCATCGAGAATGCTTTTTTGATGCCGAAGGACAATAGATTGCCTCAACAATAATGGAGGCAGTCATTACCATTGGGTTGTTTTTTCATTAAAAGCAAGGAAGTTCCAAAAACTGGAATAAGATGCTCTGTACTTAGAGGCAGGCCGCAGGGATGGCAAGGATGCGTTCGTCCAGCCGCCGTGGTCGTTCGTCATTATTGATGATTAGCCCCAAGGGGCAGTCGTGGGTTGCGATAAAGTCAGAAAGTGAACGGAGACTGCGCTTGTCGGACTGCTATATATTATCCGAAATAAGAACACATGGGGCATGCGTCGCTCCGTTGTATATATGAACAATAATGGCAAGGGAACTCGGCGTAGAGTAATTGAGTGAGAGTCTGTGTCGGCTCAGGAAAGGATTGTCCCAAAAAACTCGAATTCCGGGGACGATCTGGTGACGGAAAATATAGAAAATGGTCTGGAAATATATAATCGTTTTTTTGTTTTAAATTAGTACGTTGTTGATGGTAGCGGATTTTTCGAATTTGTAAAGAAAGGACTCAAAATCCCGCAGGGGCAACCCCGTGTCGGTTCGATTCCGACCTTCGGCACCAA
>JACDZF010000271.1 GCA_013426795.1 Desulfocapsa sp.
TGATGGGCAAGGATTCCCCCCTCACCTACACCACCACCAAATCCCTGGAAGAGTTGTCCATGACCCTTCGTTCCCTGCGAGAATTAACCGACACCCTGAATAACCAGCCGCAATCGATTATTTTTGGAAAGGAGAATAAATCCGGTGAATAACTTCCTCAGCATTCTTGTCCGCCTTCTGTTTTTCGGGCCGGTTCTGTTCACTGTCAGCGCCTGCAGCCCAGTTTCTCCACCCGTTGCCTACCACAGCCTGGTTGATCTTGGCCCCGCCCACGAGAGGTCCGGGCCACCGAGCCCGCTGGTGATCCTGGTAGGCCCCGTCTCGACTCCCGACATCCTCAAGCAGTCGCAGATCTCCACCGGTTCCACGGATGACCAGTACCTGCTCAACGACCAGCATCGTTGGGCCGGTGAGGTGAGCCACCAATTTTCCCGGGCCATGGCCGAACTGTTGTCCGATAAGCTGGGTACCGAGGATGTTATAATCTTCCCCATGTGGGAGGATCTTGAACCGACCTATCAGATCACCTTCGATATCCTGGCCCTGGACGGGATTCTGGGGGAAGACGCAAACCTGATGGTGCGCTGGTCCCTGATTGATCCCAAGGGCAAAGCGGTGCGGGTTACGCGCCGCAGCAGCTTCAGACAAAAAACGGCCGACGGCAGTTACGATGCCTGGGTCAGCGCCCAGCGCAGCAATGTCCGGCGACTCAGCGAAGAGATCACCGCCGCAATCAAGGCGGCTCAATAAATCCTGCCCAAAGCGGCCAGGAGGCCACTGGTGGACAAGGCAAGGGGCAGCAAGCAAGGATGTTGTCCCCTCAGGAGATGCCATTATGCCGGACAACGGAAGTCTAAAGGGTGCCATGACCATAAACCAACCCGCCGGGATTGCCCGCACCACCCTGGCCGTCCTTTTTATCGGCCTGCTCATCACTTCCTGCCTGTGGATCCTGCGCCCCTTTCTCTTTTCCCTGGGCTGGGCGGTGATGATCGTGGTGGCGACCTGGCCGTTTATGCTGGCCGTCCAGAAGCGATGCTGGAACAAACGCTGGATAGCCGTGCTGGTCATGACCCTGGCCCTCATCCTCCTCCTGGAGATTCCCCTCTCCTTTGCCATACTCACCATCATCGAGAGGACAGGCGACCTGTTTGGCCTTCTCAACTCACTGAAGACCTTGCGCATAGCCGAGCCGCCCCACTGGTTCGAAGGGATTCCCCTCATCTCCCACACCCTCATCGAACGCTGGCAGCAGCTGTCGGTGATCAGTCCCCAGGAATTTTTGGCCAAACTGACCCCCCATGTCAACACAACCCTGAAATGGTTTGTCGGTCAGGTCGGCAACATCGGACTGCTGGTGGTGCAATTTATCCTGACCATCATCCTCTCCGCCATTCTCTACGCCCAAGGTGAAAAGGCCGCGCATCTGGTCTGCGGCTTTGCCCGGCGGCTGGCCGGGGAGCGCGGTGAAGAGGCGGCCATCCTCACGGCTGCGGCCATTCGCAGTGTTGCCCTCGGCATAGTCGGCACCGCTATCATCCAGTCCGCCCTCGGCGGGCTGGGCCTGATTGTCGCCGGGATTCCGTCGGTGGCCCTGCTGATAGCAGTTATGATGATTCTCTGTATCGCCCAGGTCGGGCCGGGCCTGGTCCTCTTTCCCTCGGTGATCTGGCTCTACTGGAGCGGCCAGACCACCTGGGCAACGATACTGCTGATCTGGTCGGTCTTCGTTACCCTCATCGACAATTTTGTGCGCCCCTTTCTCATCAGAAAAGGGGCCGATCTGCCCCTGATCCTGATTGTTGCCGGGGTCATCGGCGGACTTTTCGCCTTTGGGGTGATTGGCCTGTTTATCGGGCCGGTGATACTGGCCGTCACCTACACCCTGCTCCTTGCCTGGATAAAGGGCGGAGAAGGCAGTGATCCAGTCGCTCGCGGCGGGATAACGGAGGTTCAATAACCGTGGCCCATCCTGCCATGAAGGAACCATCATCAGATATCAGTGCAGTCACCTTATGCGTTCAACCTGGTTGGGACTGCACCAGTGACAACAGAGCTTACCAGCAACCTCAAAAAGGAGAATCCCATGAAAAAGGAAAAAGAAAAGAGCAAGGATGATGTGAAGGCGGAGCAGAAGAAAGAGCTCCAAACGGCCCCCAAAGTGAGGGACAGCAAAAAACTTACCCTCAAGACCTACAACAGGGAACTGGCCAAACTCCATGGAGAGCTGGTCAAGCTCCAGCAATGGGTGATCCAGAAGGGCCTCAAGGTGTGCATCGTCTTTGAAGGCCGGGATGGCGCCGGAAAGGGGGGCACGATCAAGGCCATCACCGAGCGGGTCAGTCCCAGAGTTTTCCGGGTTGTGGCCCTGCCCACACCGACGGAGCGGGAAAAGTCCCAGATGTACTCGCAACGCTATATTCCCCATTTTCCAGCCGCGGGCGAGGTGGTCATCTTTGACCGGAGCTGGTACAACCGGGCCGGTGTCGAGCGGGTGATGGGCTTCTGCACTGAGGATCAGTCCAAGCGCTTCCTGGATCGTGTCCCGGACTTTGAAAAGATGATGATTGAATCCGGCATCATCCTGCTCAAGTTCTGGCTGGAAGTCTGCCCCGAGGAGCAGGCCAGGCGTCTGACTGCCCGCATCGATGACCCCCGTAAAATCTGGAAGCTCTCGCCCATGGATATTCAATCCTTTAACAAGTGGAATGAATACACCCATGCCCGCGATGATATGTTCAACGCCAGCGACACCCCATGGGCGCCATGGCATGTGGCCCATTCTGATGACAAGAAACGGGCCCGGCTGAATATCATCAGTCAAAT
>JACDZF010000019.1 GCA_013426795.1 Desulfocapsa sp.
ATTTCGCAGAGGTATATAACGAACACGGGTGGTCAGCTTGAGTTCCGGCTTTCGTGATACCAGGTCACCGCGTTGGAGATACTCAGCAAATTCACCCTTTGCTGCGTTCATGTCGCCAAACAGGCGTGCTCCAGAACCACACGCTGTGACGCAGGCGGGGAGAAGTTCCTGTTCCAGTCGGTGTTGACAGAAATCACACTTGTCAATTCTGTTGCCATATCGTTTGTCTGCATGAAGCGCATCGTAGGGACAGGCCGTAACACAACTTAGAAGACCTGTGCACAGGTTCCAGTCGGTAGCAACGATCCCGCTAGGAAGTTTAAAGAGGGCTTTATTGGAGCAAGAGTCTACGCAGGGGGGATTCTCGCAGTGATTGCATTGGATGGGCGTGAAGATGGATCCCAATAAGGGAGCATGGTGTTTTTCGGACTCTATGATCTTGGTATTGAACTGGAATGGAGCGGTGTCATTCTGAGCCTTGCAGGCGATGACGCAAGATTGGCAGCCGGTACAGCGGTTAAGGTCGATAATCATTCCCCATTGAGGAGAAGTACTTGGCATTGCAGATGCATGTGAAGAGATGGCGATAGCCGCAATTCCCGCCAGGCTCTGGGCCAGAAAAAGGCGGCGGGATGCCCCGGATTCAGAGAGATTCTGGGTTTCAGAAATGGCTGGAAATGCCTCTGGAAGGTTTTTCATTTTGGTTTCCTCCTTTCCATCATTAAAAAAATTGGCTGTAAAATGGGACTCTTTCCGATTCCACAGGAGTCAACTTAATGGCTCAAAAGATGTCTATTGAGTTATCAGTGCAGGTCGAAAAAATAATGCTGAGGTATAGACGTGCGAAGATAGTTCCTGCCGCTATGTTTTCTGGGTGGATAGAACACTGAAAAAACAGGGCAATATTCCCCGTCAGTGGCTTGGAGACAGGGACCATGTTTCATACATACAGGGCTGTATTCAACTGAAGAGAAAACAAGAAACATCTACCTGTCAGTGATCTGAAAAGCAAATTGGTAATGCTGATAAACCAGATGGCCTGTATAGGCTTTAACGATGGAAGGGTGAAGAAGGAAGGAGGGGCGGGAAGAGAGTGTGCGCCGCCGGTGCTTCTCAGGCAGTTCGAGAAACCATGGGACGGGAAAGCCTGAGGAAGCGAAGGGGTCAGCCTATGCGGATGCCGATCTGGTAAACGGCTGTGGCCAGCAGGAAGGCAAATATGGTGTTAAAAGAGATGGAGAACAGGGACCAGCCCCAGTGTCCAGCCTCTTTGGCGATGCAGACCACCGTCACAAAACAGGGGGCGTAGAACATGATGAAGATCAGGGCGGAGACGGCCACCACCTTGTTCCAGTTGGGATCGGTGGTGAGTCTCTGGCCCAGGGAGTCGGATGCATCCGCTTTCACATCCCCCATGGAATACGCGGTTCCGAGAGTGGAGATGATGACCTCTTTCGCCGCAAATCCTCCAACCAGGGCTATATTGGTTCGCCATTCAAAGCCGGCCAGAGTGGAGATTGGTTCCAGGGTCAGTCCAACTTTTCCGGCCAGGGAATGACGCAGGGCCTGTTCTGATTCCTGGCGGTTTATAAGGCTAATCTTTTGGCGCAGGGTCAGGGCTTCCTCCGAAACGGCATCCGACTTAGAAGAACTTTCGGCAAGGATGGCGGGGGACACAGCAACGCTTATCAGCTGGCGCTGCTGCTCGAAATCTGCTTTGCGTGCGGCCGACAGCTCCGGATAGCTCATCATGGCCCAGAGCAGAATGGAGATGCCAAGGATGACGGTGCCGGCTTTTTTGATGTACTGCCAGGTCCTCTCCCAGGTATGGATGGCCAGTCCCTGCAGGGTGGGAAAGCGATAGGGTGGCAGTTCCATGACAAAAGGGGTGGCCGGGCCCTTGAGGACGGTCAGTCGCAGGAATTTTGCGGCCAGCAGGGCAACCACCCAGGAGATAAGGGTGAACAGAAACATATACATGGCCTTGTTTTCACTGAAAAAAGCACCAATCAGCAGGGCGATGACCGGCACCTTGGCGCCGCAGTTCATGAAGGGAACGGTGAGGATGGTGGCCAGTCGCTCCTTGGGCGAGCGCAGGGTGCGCGTGGCCATGACCCCGGGGACGGCACATCCGCCGGCGATGCCGCCGGAGATGATAAAGGGCATGACCGATGAGCCGTGCAGGCCGAAGATGCGAAAGATGCGATCCATCATAAAGGCGACCCGGGCCAGATAGCCCGAGTCTTCGAGGATGGCAATTCCTAAAAACATAAACATGATCAGGGGGACAAAACCCAGCACACCGCCCATGCCGTGAATCACCCCGGAAATGAGCATGGACTTGACCGGACCGTCGGGCAGGAGGGTTTCGGCCTGGCTGCCCAGCCAGCCAAAGAATGACTCCAGCCAGGACACCGGGATTTCACTCCAGGAGAAGGTGAGCTGGTACAGGCCAAAGAGGACCAGACACATAAATACCGGGCCAAGGAGACGATTGGTCAGCACCTTGTCAATTTTATCCGAGGTATACAGGCGGTCGGTGTCAAAGTTCTGGGTTTGAACCCCCTGGCGGAGGATGGATTTGATGAAACCATAGCGATGGTCAGCAATAATCGCCTCCGGGTAGGCATCCATGGTCTTGAGAAGGTGGTCGGAAACCTGGGTGACTTTTTCTTCCAGAATGTCGGCGGTGAGACTGTTTTCCTGCTGTCCTTTCTTGAGCATCTGGTCGTCATGCTCAAGATACTTGATGGCGGTGAAACGGGGCGGGTAGATGCCGGTCAGGAATTTCTCTTCGGTGATAAGGGCGATCATGTCCATGATTGCCGCATCCAGATCCTCGCCATAGGAGATATCGCGGGGCTGCCATTGCTGGCCCGACTGACCGACGGCCTGGTCGATGAGAATATCGGTGCCCTTTCCGCTCCGGGCGATTATGGGTGCCACCGGCACTCCCAGGAGTACCGCCAGTTTTTCGGGATTGATGGCAATGCCTCGATCCTTGGCCACATCAATCATGTTGAGGGCGATAACCAGGGGGCAGCCAAGTTCAAGAAACTGGGTGGTCAGGTAGAGATTCCGTTCCAGATTGGAGGCGTCAATGATGTTGATGACGACCTGGGGCTTTTCATTGACCAGATAATCCCTGGTCACCACCTCTTCCACTGAATAGGCGGTGAGCGAGTATGTCCCGGGCAGGTCGGTGAGGTTAATTTCCTGATTCTTATGGGTGAAGAACCCTTCCTTGTAGTCAACGGTGATCCCCGGATAATTTCCCACATGTTGCCTGGACCCGGTCAGGGTATTGAACAGGGTGGTTTTCCCGGCATTGGGATTGCCGGCAAGGGCCATGTGGATGGTCTGGGTCATGGGCTGATTATCTCTTTTTTGTTTGTTCTTCAGGGGGACATGCTGGCGATGAACAACCACCGCAACCATCACCGCAGGTGGTCTTCGCATGGGGATCGGCGGCGATTTTGTACTGTCGGTAGACTTTTTTGCCGATGAAAAAAAGGCAAATGCCAAGAATGATGATGATGGTCAACGATTGCCACATGATGGAATGCTCATTGAAATTTTTGGTGGATAGTTAGTTATTCCTAAACTTAAATCGCCAAAAAAAACCGCGCTTGAGGCGGAAAGGGAAGCTTATATCTCAGTGACCAGGATGTTCTTCGTAGTATGACTGTCCAGGCTGAGGGTGGTTCCTTGCAGTTTTAACAGGCACTGGGCGCCATTTTCCGGGCACAGCAACTCTGCCTCTTCACCCGGATACACTCCCAGGGATGCCATTCTGGCACAAAGTTTCCGGTCTCCGGTAATCTTGCAAATCCGCAGTCGTCCAGAGCGGCAGGATTCGGAAAGGGGGGCAATGTGAGCATGACCGTGACCGTGGCAGGGAGGTTGCGGCACACAGCTTCTGACCTTATCTGCCAGGCAGGCACATTTGCGATGAAATTTCCTGAAATTCATGGCCAGTTCCCTTTGATAGAAGTTACTAAAGAGCTTTCCACATGATGATTTTTTCTTTCAGACTCCTGGTACCGTTCTAACCCCCGATGAACGGGATAGGTGCCTTTCACAGATTATTTTCTTAAAAAAAACAAGAAAATAATCTGCAAGTCACTCATCATCACGTTTATGGAAACACAATGCTCAAGCACGCTATTTAGGGAGAAGCGTGGAAAGCAAGTCGTGTTTAGGTACAACAAACTCTAAGCCCTGTCAATTATTTTTCAAGGGATATTTTTCGCGTTGATCAAACCTTGTCCTCCACAAAGACCGTAATATGGTCGGCCTCATTGTTGCGCAGGGTCAGAATTCCTCCCATCACCCGCAGGGCAACCGGGTCATTGAGAGGAGCCCGACCCTGGATGGTAATTCTAGTGCCGGCAACCAAACCCATTTCCCGCATTCTGAGGCCGAGTTCGCCGCCGACCTTTATGGCAGAAATGGTTCCCGATTGATCTTTTTTCATCTGCCGCAGGTTTATCTCGGGCATAGTGTTCTCCAGTTATTTGTCGGTAATATCCGGTTCAAAACGTGCCTTATCTTGCATTTTGGACAATCTCTTTACCAAAGGCGGTGGCCTGTTCCAGAATTTCGCTTCGCTTTTTGACTGCCCCCCGTTGATCAACTCCCCTGATCAGCAGAGAGTCGGCAAGTTCCAGATCAATGGCGTCAAGAAAGGTCCGCGCCGTCAGCATGGCTCCGTCAAAGACCTTTTTCCCTTCTGTGGCGGCGGTTGCGAGGAGATATCCTTTTCGCTGCTCATCCATTCTGAATCGAATACCGGCCAGATATTTTCGTGCCCAGCGAGCCTGAAAGCGATCAATGAAGATCTTGCACTGGGCCGAAAGGCCGTAAAAATAGATGGGGCTGACCAGGATGAGCTGATCGCAGGTGTCAACCTTTTCGTACAGGGGTGTCATGTCGTCATCAATGACGCAGGTCGAGGTCGTATTGCAGCCGCCACAGCCTTGGCAGGGCGAAATGTGCAAGTCGTTTAAGCGGATAAATTCGAGGGTGGTCCGGGGATGTTGGAGGATGCCGCCGGCCACTGCCTGGGCCAGGGTCTCACTATTGCCGTTTTTGCGGGGGCTGCCGAGAATAATAAGGGTGTGCATAATGGATTCGGGGTCACGGGGTTTTGGCTGTCTGGATTTCTTTGGGACAACGACCAAAGAGGATGGTCATGTCGTGCAGCCAGGAGCTGATGGATTCTGTGAAAAACCGAGGGGCGCATCGCCATGTCCAGTTTCCGGTTCTGGTACCAGGACTGTTCATCCGGCAGTCATTGCCGAATCCCAGAATATCCTGGAGGGGAAAAATGGTCAATCGCCCAATGGAGGCCATGGCCAGATAGATCAGATCCTGATGGATTGACGAATGGTTATCATCGTTCTGGTTGGTCATTTTTTTGATATGGGCTCTCTGGGCGGGGCTCAAGTGATCACTGAGAAACCAGCCCACCGTGGTGTCGTTGTCATGGGTGCCGCTGTAGACCACGCACTCAGGGTTCCGATAATTGTGGGGGAGAAAGGGATTGTCCGGATTGTCGTCAAAGGCAAACTGGAGCACCTTCATGCCGGGGAACCCAAGGGAATTTCGAAGCTCGGAGACTTCCGGGGTGATGACACCCAGATCTTCGGCGATGATATCCAGGGGCCCGAGGGCGGCGATAATTGTATCGAAGAAGGCCTTGCCCGGCCCTTTCACCCATTTCCCATTGATCGCTGTTTCTTCCTTTTCAGGAATGGACCAGTAAGCCTCAAAGCCACGGAAATGGTCGATACGGGCGATGTCAACCATCTCAAAGACGGCACGAAATCGCGCTGTCCACCAGTCGGTCAATCTCCTCTGAATCTCCCCATCTTCGGACTGCCAGCGGTACAGGGGGTTGCCCCATCGCTGCCCGGTTTTGCTGAAATAATCGGGCGGAACACCGGCGACATGGGTGGGATTGAAGCTCCCGGGGTCAAGGGTAAAGATTTCCTGGTTGGCCCAGACATCGACACTGTCCCAGCCGACATAGATGGGGATGTCGCCGATGAGCCGGATGTTTTCATTTTTGGCCTTGGCCCGCAGGATCTGCCATTGTCGAAAAAACTCATACTGCTCAAAGGCAAAATATTCCATGCGATCATGGTGTTTGACGCGCAGATCGGACAGGGTGGCAGGTTCACGAGTGGCAATCTCCAGCGGCCAATCGCCCCAGCCCTGGCCATGAAATTGTTCCTTCAAAGTCATGAACAGGGTGTAGTCATTGAGCCAGGGGGTGTTTTTTTTGAAGTTGATAAATTGAGGGAGTTGTAAAGGGAAATTGGTAAAGGCCTCCTCCATGAGCCTGCCTTTGAAAAGAGTAACCTGGTCAAAATCAACGCGGTATTCAGAAAAGACAGGGGCATTGCGCAGGCTGCCCGCCTCAATAAGCCCTTCTTCAAGGAGGAGTTCAGGGGAGATCAGGAGCGGTGAACCGGCAAAGGCAGAGGTACTCATGTAGGGCGAATTGTCAAAAACAGGGCTACCGGGTCCAGTGGGGAGAAACTGCCAGTACCTCTGACCGGCACGAGCCAGGAAATCAAGGAATGCGTGGCTGGGAAAACCCAGATCACCGATGCCGTAAGGAGATGGAAGTGAGGTGATGTGGGCCAGAATGCCGCTGCCGCGGTGGGATGGGAATGTTGATTTCATGACGGTGGGAGATCCTTTCATAGACTCTTATTCTATCCGGGAGCCAGGTTTTGCAAGGGTCTCTAAAAAAAAATGAGGCAGGTTCTCTTGCGAGCTGAATGAATCATTCTTATACTCACAAAAATTTTTTTCTTATGAATCGAGAAAGACTCTTGTTCGTTGAAAGTGGTTTTCTGCGTTTTTCTGTCTATTTAGTTTGTCTTTTGTCGGCAGTGGTTGTAATAACTTAAGTTTTGATTAGTTTATAAATTGTGGTAACATTTTGTTACTGCTCATTATGACTTGACTGTATCTTTGTCATAAAACCATAATTTACGACCACAATTTCACTTTAACAACATTAAGCAATCTTGTGCAATTGTATTTTTTTGATCAATCTTCACGTTGATTTAAAGATTATATCATAGGAATATCAGGTAGATTCCTGTGCTATTTTTATACGTCTTGATTTTGAGTCAAAATCCGATTGTTCCAGGTTCTTATACGTATTGGAGTATGTCCCAGTGCTCTCTGAATTGAAAGAAAATCTCCTGAAAGCCGGCCAGACTGAAGGTTGTCTCAGTTTTAGCGACTTAAATGAATTGTTGCCGGATGATATTAAAGATCCCAATGCCATTGAAAGTATCTTTAATTTCCTGGGTGCCAATAACATTCAGATCGTGAATGTCGAGAAAAATGGTGAGAAACGCACCTTGTCCGGCGAGGTGTGGGATCATGAAAAGAATGAAATTGATGACGATGATGAGCTTGCGGATGTGGCGCTTACCACTGCCAGTGACGATGGGCATGAAGCGGAGGAAACAACCACCACGTATCTTCGGGAGATGGGTCAGTTTGACCTGTTGACCCCCGATGAAGAGGCAAAGTACTCCAAATGTATTCGTCAGGGCTTTGATGCGATTATTCAGGCGATTCGCGATAATGATTCCGATGTTGCTGAAATGACCTTGCTTTGTACCCGTATTGATCTCTGGGAAAAGCGCGATCCTACCTTAAAGCCGAAAAAGCAGCAGCTTAATTTTATGCGCTACAGCGTGATTGCTGCTGCCAAAAAATATGTGGAAAAATCTGAACTCTATCAGTTGCAGATCAGGATAGAAGGCTACAGTCACTCCATTGAGATCGCCAAGGATGCGATGATTCGCGCGAATTTGCGTCTGGTGGTCTCCATCGCCAAGCGCTATATGCATCAGGGACTCACCCTTGCCGATTTGATTCAGGAGGGGAATCTTGGACTGATGCGGGCTGTTTTCCGGTTTGACTATACCAAGGGAAACAAGTTCTCAACCTATGCCAGCTGGTGGATCAGGCAGGCCATTACCCGTGCGATTCTTGACAAAACCAGGACCATCCGGCTCCCCGTTCACTTTCTCGAGTTGCGCAGCCAGTTTTTCAAGGCCTTTTATGCCCTGTTCAAGGAGCTGGGGCGGGAGCCTACTCCTGTTGAGATTTCCAAGAGTACGGAATTGCCGATGGATAAGATCCTGGCGATTCTGGAGGCTTCCCGTGAGCCCATTTCCCTTGAAACTCCGGTTGGTGATGATGATTCAACCCTGGGCGATTTCCTGGAAAACGGGGACTCCCAGTCTCCCTTTGATATGGTGCAGACCAGGGAGCTTGCCGGTCGGGTGACGGAAATCCTGTCCACCCTCAGTGAACGGGAAGAAAAAATTATCCGGCTTCGTTTCGGCATCGGGGAAAAGGCCGAATACACCCTGGAGGAGATCGGCAAGCGGTTTAACGTCTCCCGTGAGCGGATTCGTCAGATTGAGAAAAAAGCCCTGAATCGTCTCCGTCATTCCAGCAGACGTGATCAGTTGAAGTTTTTCCTTGATTAGGTGCCGTTAAGAAAAGAGCAAGGCAGTTTTTGCTCTTTTCTTAACGGCACCTTATGCCGCTTCAAAGGAACAGCCGTTTTTGGGCTGGTTCTTTGAGTGGCCGTGGCCGCAACCCCTGAAGGTGCAGTAAACGATCTCTTACGGCACCTTATGCCGCTCCAAAGAAACAGCCGTATCTGGGCTGGTTCTTTGAGTGGCCCAGGGCAGAGAGCTTAAACGTGCCGGATTGGGTTTTTCCTACGGCACCTTCTGGAAAAAAAGAGACTAGTCATCCTTGCGGAAAGCCGGACTTTTGTTTCCGGCTTTTTTTTATTTTATTTACAGCGTGGCATATTATGAAATCTTTTGTGCAGCAGGTAGGACTTGGCGATATCCTGGAAAAGGTGGAGGCCGGGGAACGATTGAGCCTGGACGACGGGCTGACCTTGTACACCACGAAAGAGATCCTGGCCCTTGGGTATATGGCCAATCTGGTCAGAAACCGGATGAACGGTGATAAGGCCTATTTCATTTATAATCAGCACATTAACTACTCCAATATCTGTACCAATCTTTGTAAATTCTGCGCCTTTGGCCGGGATAAAAGCTCGGAACTGGCCTATGAGATGGATCTGGCCGAGGTCAAGGAGAAGGTGCGAGCCCGGCTTGATGAGCCCATCACCGAAATCCATATGGTGGGCGGGCTCCACCCCGATCTCCCTTTTGAGTATTATCTGGAACTCCTGCGCGGGATCAAGGAGGTTCGGCCCGATGTCCATATCCAGGCCTTCACCTGCGTCGAAATTGCCCATCTGGCCGGATTGGCCGAAAAATCCGTGGATGAGACCCTGGAGATCCTGAAGGATGCCGGCCTGGGGTCCATTCCCGGGGGCGGGGCCGAGGTCTTTGCGCCGCGAATCCGCAAGCTGACCTGTGAGCGGAAGCTTCCCGGCGACCAGTGGCTGGAGGTGGCCAAGACCGCCCATCGGCATGGCCTGCACACCAACGCCACCATGCTCTATGGTCATATCGAGACCATGGAGGAGCGGGTTGAGCATCTGGCCGCCCTGCGTGCCGCCCAGGATGAAACCCATGGCTTTCTCGCCTTTATCCCCCTTGCCTTTCATCCCCAGAACACCGAGATGAGCAGTCTGTCCCGCACCACCGGCATTGATGATCTCAAGAGTATCGCCGTGGCCCGGCTTTTTCTGGACAACTTCCCCCATATCAAGGCCTACTGGGTCATGATCGGGCCCAAACTCGCCCAGGTGGCCCTCTCCTTCGGGGCCGATGACATGGACGGGACGGTGAAGGAAGAGGTGATTACCCATATGGCGGGCGCCGACACCGATCAGGCCATCGGCAGCACGACCCTGGTGCGCTTGATCAAAGAGGCAGGCCGGGTTCCGGTGGAGCGCGATACGCTCTATAATGTGATTCAGGTCCACGCTTGATTGGTGCAGCGATGGGGATGCCGATGGGGGAGAGCCGGGAAAAGGAAATGACGTCTATTAGAGAGAAGGTCCTGGCTGGCGGCAGGATCAGTGATGGGGAGTTTCTGACCCTCGAGGCTGGTGCGGATCTCTACCAGCTGGCGTTTCTGGCCGATGCCATGCGGCGCCGCCTGCATCCGGAGGGTCGTGTCACCTATGTTGTTGACCGCAATATCAACTATACCGACATCTGTATCTCCGCCTGTAAATTCTGTGCCTTCTTTGCGGCCCCCGAAGATGCGTCCGGGTATCTGCTCACCTTTGATCAGCTGGAACAGAAGATCCGCGAGACCCAGGAGCTGGGCGGGACCCAGATCCTCCTCCAGGGCGGCCTCCATCCCGACAAGCCCCTGGAGTATTACGAAGAGATGCTGCGGTTTATGAAGGGTACCGGCATCCATATCCATGGATTCTCGCCTCCCGAGGTGTGTCATTTTGCCAATCTGTCCGGCCTTACTCTCTCCGAGGTGCTGCAACGTCTCATTGCCGCAGGGCTGGATTCGATCCCCGGCGGTGGTGCCGAGATCCTCTCTGATCGGGTACGGCAGGCCGTTGCGCCGCGCAAGTGTTCGGCGGATCAGTGGATAGCGGTTATGGAAGAGGCGCATCATCAGGGGCTGCGCACCACCGCCACCATGATGTTTGGCCATATCGAGACCATCACCGAGCGACTGGAGCATCTCCGTCGTCTGCGTGAGTTACAGGATCGCACCGGCGGCTTCACCGCCTTTATTCCCTGGCCCTTTCAGCCTGACAATACGGCCCTGGCCCGGCAGGTAGAGATTGAAAAGAGTACCGGCATGGGATATCTGCGGATGCTGGCCCTGTCCCGGATCTATCTTGATAATTTCGACAATGTGCAGGCATCCTGGGTAACGCAGGGGCCGAAGATCGCCCAGCTCTCCCTCTATTTCGGAGCCAATGATTTCGGCAGCACCATGCTTGAAGAAAACGTGGTGGCGGCAGCCGGGGTCAGTTTCCGGTTATCCGAGCAGGAGATCAGGCGGCTGGTCGTGGATGCCGGTTTTGAACCCCGGCAGCGGCGTATGGATTACACCCTTGTCGGGTAGGGGTCTTCCCTTTTTTGTTGCCGAATTCCTCCGTTCATTCTGCTCCTGCAACTGCTCCCAATGAAATTCCTGTGTCTGCGGTCTCTCTCTTTTTAGCTTCCTGGGTGGTGCCGGTCAGTTCCCCGGTGATCGCCGATGGCGCTGTTGCCATCCGTGATGGTCGGATTCTGGCGGTGGGCGAGGCCCTCACTCTCAAGAGTCAGTTCCCGGAGGCGCGAGTGGAGAACTGCCAGGGGGTGCTGCTGCCTGGACTGGTCAACGCCCATATCCATCTTGAGCTCTCCGCCTATCGTATTCCTCAGCCCACCGGCGCTCAGAGCTTCTGTGACTGGATCCGCGCCTTACTCAAGCTCAGGCAGACCGGGGAAATCAGCGTCCCCGAAACTGTCCGCGCGGCCCGACAGATGCTGGAGCAACAGTACCGTGCCGGGATCGTACTCCTCCTTGATATCGGCAACACTATCCCCGCTTCCCCTGCGATTGCGCAGACGACGGCCATGCACAGCACCTTTCTCCTGGAGCTGCTCGGGCCCGATGCCAGGGCCGAGGAGCAGGTATTGGCCCGCATAGACTCCCTGCCCGATTCGGTACTCGCCACCGCCCACGCCCCCTATTCGACCACCGCCGGGATCATGACGGTTCTCAAGAAAAGGGCGGATCGCCTGGGCCATATCTTCTCCCTGCATGTGGCTGAATCAGTGGATGAAGTTGTCCTGCTGCGCAACGGACAGGGTTGTTTTCGGGGGTTTCTCGAAGAGCGGGGGGCCTGGGATGGTCGTTTTCTCCGGCCCGGAAAGAATACCCCGGGCGTTGTCGACTACCTTGCGGGGCTGGGTCTGGTCGATGCCAATCTGCTCTGCGTCCATTGTGTCCAGATAAGCGAGGAGGAGGTGCGGCTGCTGGCGGCCCGTGGCTGCAGGATCTGCCTTTGTCCGGGAAGTAACCGCTTCCTCGGTGTCGGGGTGGCGCCCCTGGAGAGGATGCTGGATCAGGGCCTGCTTCCCGCCATCGGCACCGATTCCATGGCCTCCAACAAATCCCTTGACCTGTGGCGGGAGATGCGGATTTTGCGCGAGGATCATCCCGGTGTTTCCCCTGCCCGCATCTTGGCCATGGCCACCCTGGGCGGCGCCCAGGCCCTGGGCCGTGCCCGGGATTTCGGCACCCTCTCCTCTGGGAAAATGGCCAGTTTACTCAATGCCAGGAGCCCGGCCCTGCAAGGGGCAGGGGATGCTGAACAGCTCCTGGATATCCTGACCAGCGGCGGACAACCTGAAAAACTGCGCTGGATGGGTGAAAATGGCAATATCACCGCCTGAATCCTTCTCCTGCCAGGGATCTGCGTCCACTTCCCCGGCGGGAAAGGGGCCCAGGATGAACACCGCCACCCTGCCATTCTTCCGCTTTCTGGCCGCCTGTATCGTGGTCTTTTTTCATTTTGGTAAGGAGATTGAATGGTACCCCCAGGTTCCAGATGTGTTCAAGGCCGGCTCATTGATGGTGACGTTCTTCTTTGTTCTGTCGGGATTTCTGCTCTACCTCGGCTATTCCCAGAAACCCTTTTCCTGGCGCCAATATATTTGGAAGCGGTTGGTGAAGATATTGCCGCTGTATTATCTGGCCTTTGTGATCTCGGTGGGGATTCTGTTTTTTTTCAGCACCTTGAGCTGGTACGATTTTTTCAGGAATCTGTTCTGTGTGCAGTCATGGCAGCCGTACCCGCTGACGGTGAATTTTACCAGCTGGTTTGTCTCGGCGTTGCTGTTTTTCTATGTCATCTTTCCCTTGATCCTTTTTTTTCTAAAAAAAATCAGGCCGAAGGGCTGGCTTGTGCTCCTAGCCGGTATGCTGCTGTGGGCTGGGACCCAGTGGTTTGCTGTTAAGATTTTGAATTCCGGGGTGTCTATCGGCAAATTTTACTGGTCTGCTACCTTGCTCTATTATTTCCCCCCCTTTCATTTGTGCAGTTTTCTCATCGGTGTCTGTGGGGCCTATTGTCTGATGACATGGGATTTACAGGTCCGGAACGGGGGGATTTTTTCAGTAATGACCACCTGTGTTCTGTTATCTGGGGTGGCGATGATGGTTCAACTCCAACCCCAGATGAACAAACTGGTCGGATTGAGTCTCCCTTTTTCCGTGAGTTTTTACGCGCCCTTGATGCTCCTGCTTGTGTGGCACCTGACGCTTTCACGGAACTCCCTCCTGCAACTCCTGGCCTGGCCGAAATTTACGATCCTGGGAGGGGTGAGTTACGCCCTCTTTATCCTGCAGGGCCCCCTGGATAAACTGGACACCTATGTGCTTACACCCCGGCATGAGATGGGGTCGGTGACCAAATTTATGGTCTTTTTTGCAGTCCTGCTGTGTGTCTCTTTTCTCGCAGTATGGGCCGAGAAGGCAGTGGCAAAAAGACTTGCCAGGCGATTATCCCGTTCATCGGGGTCAGGCTGTGCACGATCCTGAACAATCAGGTTATCTGTGAACGACGGCTTAGCGATGACAAACAGAGTTGGACGGATATGATGGAAAGAGAAGCAGCTGGCAGGGCCAGAATCGGCATGGTCAACTATATCAATACCGCGCCGATCTACGAGAGCTGGAAAAGTCGCAAACATCCCGGTGGATGGAAAATGATTGAGGCCCCGCCTTCCACCCTGAACCGGATGCTGGCGGCGGGCGAGCTTGATCTGGGATTTGTCTCTTCCCATGAATATTGCGCTCGGCCTTCGCTGTACCGGATCCTTGCCGATCTGTCGATCAGCGCCAATGGTTCGGTGGGTTCGGTGTTTCTTTTCTCCCGGGTTGATCCCAGTTCCTTGAATGGCTGCCCGGTGCTGCTCAGCGGGCAGTCCCAGACCTCCGTGTATCTGGTCAAGATCATTCTCGAGGAGTTCTACGGGGTCAAGCCCCTGTACTCCTCGGGAGACGTGGGCAGTGCGATCATTGACGAGGCGACGGCTCTGCTGGCCATCGGGGATCAGGCCCTGCGCCTGGTGGGGGATGAGCGATTTCCCCATCAGCTTGACCTGGGGGCGGCATGGCACCGGTATACCGGTCTGCCCTTTGTCTTTGCGTTGTTTGCAGTGCGGGAAGATTTCTGTGGGAGTTCCCCTGAAACTCTGGCCTTGATTCATCGGGAACTGGTAAGCTGTGCCACCATGGGACGGGAAAATCTGGAGGCGGTGTGTCAGATTGCGGCCCCGAGGATTCCCATGCACCCCGATGAGTGTTATGTCTATCTGCGAGCCATCGGCTATGATTTGGGAGCGGAGAAGCAGCTGGGCCTGGAGAGGTTTTACCGGTATTTGATTGAGCGTGGCGAAGGGGCGGCGGAGGCCCTGCCAATCAAGATCGTGAAGAGTCAATGATGGAAATTCAAATGGTGGTCAAAGGAGCGGGTAGGTAATGGGAAACAGGCAGGTACCGAAAAAAATCCTGGTGGCGGTGACGGGCGCCTCGGGGATGCTGTATCTTCAGTCTTTTTTACGCAAGATTGAAGAGCTGGAGGTGGTGGTGCATGGAATCTGTTCCGAGGCCGGGGCGAAGGTGCTGGGGATGGAAAAAGGGTTACTCCCCAGGGAGTTGCCGACGGTGAGCAGCTGGTTTGACTGCCGTGATTTTGCCGCTCCTCCGGCCTCCGGTTCCAGCGGCTATGATGCCATGCTGATTTTGCCCTGCAGCATGGGGACACTGGCTGCCATTGCCGCCGGAATGTCCGCCAACTTGATACAACGCAGTGCCGACGTGATGCTCAAGGAGCGCAAAGAGCTGGTGCTGGTGGTGCGGGAAACGCCGTTCAACCGAACCCATCTCAAGAATATGCTGACGGCCCATGATGCCGGGGCGGTGATCTGTCCGCCCATGCCCGCATTTTATCTGCAACCCGCAAGTCTGGAGGAGGCCGCCGACACCTTTTCCTGGCGGCTTGCCGATCAGGTCGGGCTTGAGGTGCCGGGCCGCCGCCGCTGGGGTGCAGAGGAATAGGGTATGTGGAAAAAAATCGCTGTTCTGCTGGAGATGGTGAAGTTCAAACTGACGGTTTTTGCCATGCCCTTTGCCCTTATGGGGGCATTTCTTGCCGGACGCGGCGCGCCGTCGTGGGGAACACTGTTCTGGGTGATTCTGGCCATGGTCGGGGCCAGAACCTGTGCCATGGGATTTAACCGCATCGCCGACCGCCACTTTGATCAGGCCAATCCCCGCACCGCCGCGCGGGCGATTCCCGCCGGCGAGGTGAGCCTTAAGGAGGCCTGGGCCATGGTGATCCTGGCCGGGTTCCTCTTTTTCTTTGCCTGCTCGAACCTGAACGCCCTGACCTTGAAGCTGGCGCCTCTGGCCCTGGCCCTGACCCTGTTCTATTCCCTGACCAAACGTTTTACCTCCCTGTGCCATCTGGTGCTCGGGGTGGCCCTGGCCTTTTCGCCCCTGGGCGGCTGGGTTGCGGTATCGGGGAGTCTGGCCGGCTTTCCCTGGGTCCTGTCGCTGGGGGTGCTGTTCTGGGTGGCGGGATTTGACGCCATTTATGCCTGTCTGGATGCGGATTTTGACCGGGGCGCGGGGCTGCACTCCCTGCCAGCACGGATGGGCCGGAAAAATGCCTTCCGCCTGGCGCAGGTTTTCCATGGACTGGCCTTTGTCCTGTTCACCCTGACCGGAGTCCAGGTCCATCTGAATTTCTGGTATTATATCGGCATTGTCCTCACCGCCGCCGTTTTGTTTTACCAGCATCTGGTGGTGAATCCCCGCGATCTGTCCCGGATTCAGGGCTCTTTCTTTTCCCTGAACGGGGTGATCAGCAGCACTCTTTTTGCAGCCACCTGGCTTGCCTTATTGACCGCCAGGGGCTGAGCCAATGTTTCCACCATTCAGAATTTATTGCTGTGCCCTGGTCTCTTTCCTTCTGGCGACTGTCAATGCCGTCGCGCAAGAGCCTCCTCCGGCAATGGCTGACCCCGCCCTTCTGGCCTCGGCCTATGATGCCGATGAGACCTTTTCCTATGATATTTCCTGGAGTGGCGGGATCAAGATTGGCGAACTGGTGCTTCGCATCCGCAAGCAGGAAGGGGAGCAGAAGCGATTCATACTCCAGGCCCGGGTGACGGCTTCCGGGGCTTTTCGATATATCTATCCGGTGGATGACACCTTTGTTACGGAAGTCGAGGGGCAGGAGCGTCTGCCGGTGCGGTATGAGGTGGAACAGAACGAGGGGCTGATCGGCTCCAGGGTCCATCGCCTGACGCTGTATGATCAGGACAAGGGGCTGGTCCGGTATCGAAAAAATGAGGAGCCGGAGAAGGAATTTGTTGTGGACGGCAAGGTTCATAATGAGTTTTCTTCCTTCTTTTTTACCCGTGTCCTGCCATTTTCCCCTGATATGTCCGTGGTCGTTCCCACCTTTGCCGATGACAAGCGGCATGAAGTGGTGGTGACGTCCAGCGAGGGGACATCGGTGCAAGAATCGTTGCTGGGACCGGTGCGGGTGCTTGCCGTTCTGCCCCGGATGACCTTTAAAGGCTTGTATGACAAGGCCGGCGACACCGTGATCTGGTTCACCGATGACGCCTGCCGGGTGCCGATCCGGATCAGTTCAAAAATCCTGATCGGTTCTCTGGTCGCGGAACTGGTGGCGTATCATGGACACTCCTGCGGCAGGCAATGGGATCTGGAGCCGGAGGCGGCGGACAAGGAAGAGGGCAAGGAAGAGGGTAAGGCCGAAAGCATCAGTGGTGATTGAGGGCGGCAGGGTTGGCTGCCGCTCGCACCGGAGACGTGAGTTGCTGGAATCTGGTCCGGCTGATTTGGGTCGAAGGGAATGTCGGGACCTTTTTCGCCTCATTTTGGTTCCCTGCTTGACAGCGTTCATTTTTTTTAGTATTTTTCTTTGCTTTTAAGTCCTGAAAGATCTTCCTTCAGTGAAAAAATCTCTGCCATCGCTGGTTTTTCATGGTGAGAAATAGTGCGTATCTTCGCGTATTTTTTGTCCTGCCGACAATTAGTACGATTTTTTTCTGGAACACTCCGCGAACCTTGTAAGTAGTTATGTTTGAAAATCTGACAGACAGGCTGGAAGCGGTCTTTAAAAAACTCCGAGGTCATGGCACCCTGACCGAAGAGAATATTCAGGATTCCATGCGTGAAGTGCGTATGGCCCTCCTCGATGCCGACGTCAACTTCAACGTGGTGAAGGAGTTTATCGCCGCGGTCAGCGCCAAGGCCGTGGGCCTTGAAGTCAGCCAGGCCCTGTCTCCCGGCCAGCAGATTGTCAAGATAGTCCATGAAGAGCTGGTGGCGCTGCTGGGCGGTAATACCGAACAGATTCGTCTCGATGGCCGTCAGCCGGTTATTATCATGATGGCAGGACTGCAGGGCTCGGGAAAGACGACGACCTCGGGCAAGCTGGCGCTGATGCTGAAGAATAAAGGCCGGCGTCCGTATCTGGTGCCCGCCGACGTCTATCGCCCGGCAGCCATTGAACAGCTCCAGATTCTGGGCGACAAGATTGATGTCCCGGTCCATCCATCCGCCGCCGAGTCCAGACCCGTGGATATCTGCCGGCAGGCAGTGGCGGCGGCCCGGGAGAAAAATTACGACACCCTGATCATTGACACCGCCGGTCGCCTCCATGTTGATGAACTGCTCATGGGCGAGCTGAAAGAGATTCAGGCCGCCATCCAGCCCTCGGAGATCCTGTTTGTGGCGGATGCCATGACCGGGCAGGATGCGGTGGCGGTGGCCAGCAAGTTCAATGAAGATCTGGAAATTACCGGCATGGTTCTCACCAAGATGGAAGGTGATGCCCGTGGCGGCGCGGCCCTGTCCATCAAAAATATAACCGGCAAACCCATCAAGTTTACCGGTGTCGGGGAAGGCCTGGACGCCCTGGAGGTCTTTCATCCCGACCGGACGGCCTCCCGTATCCTGGGCATGGGAGATGTCCTCACCCTGATCGAAAAGGCCGAAGCGGTTGTTGACAAGAAACAGGCCGACAGGCTGGTCAATAAGCTTCGCCAGAATACCTTCACCCTGGAAGATTTCCTGGATCAGATTCAGCAGATCAAGAAGATGGGCTCCCTGGAGCAGATTTTGGGAATGATTCCGGGAATTAACAAGATCAAACAGTTGCAGAACGCGCCCCAGCCCAATGAAAAAGAGCTGGCCAAGACCGAGGCCATTATCCGCTCCATGACCAGGAAAGAGCGGCATAATTACGCCATCATCAATGCCAGCCGGAGAGAGCGGATAGCCAAGGGTTCGGGGACGGATGTGGCCGATGTGAACCGGGTCATCAAGAGCTATTCGACGATGTTGAAGATGATGCAGAAGATGCGCGGCAAGCCCGGCCTGATCACCGGACAGAAAAGACGCAAGTTGCCAAAGGGATTGCGCCGTACCTAGGCGGGCTCCCCTTTGGCCGAGACAGTCAGTGAGTAAGCAGATTTCATAAACAATGCAGTTCAAACATCAGAGGAGTACGCAGTAATGGCGGTTCGAATTCGTTTAACCAGACTTGGCAGAAAGAAGCATCCCTTTTACCGTATTGTTGTGGCCGACAGTGAGTGCCAGCGTGATGGCAAGTTCCTGGATATCGTCGGCACCTATGATCCCATGCAGAATCCGGCTGCCATCACTATCAAGGCCGATAAAATGCAGGAGTGGATTGGGAAAGGTGCCTTGCCCTCGACCACCGTTCAGAGTCTGATGAAGAAGGTCCAGGTTGGAGAGTAATCAGGCCATGCAGGAACTGGTTGCCCATATGGCGAAATCGCTGGTTGACAACCCTGAGGCGGTCGTTGTCACCACCAGTGAAGAAGATGACACCGTCACCATCGGTCTTGCGGTGGCCAAGGAAGATATCGGCAAGGTGATCGGCAAGCAGGGCCGGACAGCCAGGGCGATGCGCTCCCTTCTTGCGGTGCGGGCCGGCAAAGAGAACAGGCGGTCACGGCTTGATATATTGGAATAGCTGTCTTACCCATCATGGCCGATGATTTTCCGTACCCTTCCGCACAATTTTTATTGATTGGTAAAATCATTGAACCCCATGGCCTGAAGGGGGAGGTGGTGATTTTTTCCTTTTCCGGGCAACCGGAAAATATTCAGCAGTACCCGCAACTCGTCCTCGTCTCTTCCTCGGGAAAGTTGGGTCAACCCTGTACCATTGAGAAAAGCCGGATCAAAGGGAAGACCTTGATTGCCCGGCTCAGCTCGATCTCTGACCGCAATCAAGCCGAGTCACTGGTCGGGATGGGGGTGTTGATCAGCAAGGCGGATCTGCCGCAGCCCGCTGAAAATGAGTTTTACCTCTACCGGATGGAAGGGCTGCCGGTTTTTACCGTGGAGGGTCGCAGGTTGGGAACCGTGGCCCACATATTCTCCAATGGCGCCCAGGATCTTCTGGTGGTTCAGGACGGGGAGAATGAGTATATGATCCCGGTCCTTGATTCCATTATCAAGGATCATGATGGCGAAAAAATAGTGATTGACGCACCACCCGGTCTGCTGGAAATAAACTCCGCTGCCGGTGATGAGTGTCCATGGACACCTTGATTTTTGATATACTGACCATCTTTCCGGCTCTTCTGGATTCGCCCTTGAATGAATCCATTATCCGTCGGGCCAGGCAGGAGCAAAAGATCCACGTGAATGTCACGGATATCAGAGACTTTTCCGTGGATAAGCATACCACCACCGATGACCGTCCCTTTGGCGGCGGTGAAGGTATGGTCATGAAGCCGGAGCCCCTGTCCGCTGCCCTTGCTGCGGTGCTGGCAAAAAATGGTGCCGGCAGGGTGATTCTGCTCACCCCCCAGGGGCGCGCCTACACCCAGAAGGTAGCGGAAGAGCTCAGTGAACTGTCCCATCTGATTCTGGTCTGTGGTCGATATGAGGGGGTGGATGAGCGCTTTGTCCACGCCCATGTTCACGATGCTATCTCGGTGGGAGATTATATCCTCACCGGCGGTGAGCTTGCGGCCATGATTCTTGTTGACTCCGTCACCCGTCTGCTGCCGGGAGTGCTGGGTTGTGCTGAATCGGCATCCCGGGATACGTTCAGTCGGAACCTGCTCAAACACCCGCAGTACACCAGGCCGCGGGTCTTTGCAGGGCAGGAGATCCCGGAGGTGCTGCTGTCGGGCAATCATGAGGCCATTGAGCAGTATCGTTTTCTGGAGTCGGTACGTCGCACCCTGGAGCGACGCCCGGAGTTGCTCCGGGAGGTCGATTTCAGCAACAGTGAGAAGAAGCTGCTGAAAAAACATGGGCTTTATGAGAAGGTAAGGGCGGTGCTGGCAGGCCAGAATGAGTGACGGGCAGCAACAGGAGATGGGGAGAGCCGTTGATATCGCTCTCATTCATTATCCGGTTATCAACAAGGGTGGAGAGACCATCGGCTCGGCGGTTACCAACCTTGATCTCCATGATATAGCGCGGGCGGCCATCACCTTCGGGGTCGGCACCTATTATGTGGTCACCCCCTACACTGACCAGCACAGCCTGATTCAAGAGATCTTGGATCATTGGCAGACGGGTCATGGCGCGACCTACAACCCCGCCCGGAAAGCGGCCCTTGAGCGAATCAGGATCAGCGAATCACTGGAGGCGACGGTGGCCATGATCACAGAGCAGAGAGGCCGCAGGCCCCTGCTGGTGACAACCAGCGCCCGGGTCCAGGAAAACAGTCTCGGGTACCGGGAAGCCCGCCGCCGTATTGAAGAAGGAGAACCGGTTCTGCTTCTGTTTGGTACGGCGCACGGCCTGGCCCCGGAGATAAATGAGAGCGCCGATTATTCTCTGCTTCCCATAGAAAGTATTACCGGCTATAATCACCTCTCCGTACGTTCAGCGGTTTCGATTATCCTTGATCGACTCATGGGCGTGCGGCGGGACGAATTGCAGTGACATGTTTGATTTTTTTGAAGTCCTTTCATAAGCAACAGGCAGCAGCTATTCACCTTAACATATTTCACCTAGAGTAAAATTATGAGCGTAATACTTGACAGAATTAATCAGGAGCAGATGAGATTTGATCATCCGGAATTTCGCAGCGGCGACACCGTGAAGGTTCACATCCGCATTGTTGAAGGCAACAAGGAGCGTATCCAGATCTTCCAGGGTGTTGTTATCAAACGGAAGAATGGAGATATGAATGCCTCGTACACCGTGCGCAAGGTGTCCCACGGCATTGGCGTGGAAAAGACCTTTGCCCTTCATAGCCCCAGGGTTGAACAGATTGAGGTGGTGAGTCAGGGCCGTGTTCGCCGCTCCCGTCTCTACTACCTGCGTGATCTCCGTGGCAAGGCAGCCCGTATTCGTGAGCGTCTGTATCAGGCGAGTTAATCGCTGACCCGCAAGAGTTGTTCTCTCCATTCGTCATGGGAATTCTTAAGGCTGGCCGGAAAGCAAACGCTTTCCGGCCAGCCTTTTGCCGTCTGCCTGACCCGCCCGACCTTTTTCCAGAGCCTTCGTGAAGGTCCATCTGAACCAGAAATTAAAGGGAATGGATGGTCTTCCTCCCGGCCTTCATTCGGAACGGATCGACACCTTTTCCCATGAACGGCTGCTCCATGGCCAGGGGTACTCCGGCGTTGCCGGTCTGGATGAAGCGGGCAGGGGGCCCCTGGCTGGTCCGGTGGTCGCTGCCTGCGTGATCTTGCCCAGACAATGCGACTTTTCACCATTCATTGATTCCAAAAAATTGTCCCATAAGCAGCGGTGCAGCCTGGCCGATGTCCTTGTCCGGATAGGGGCGCTCACTGGTGTCGGGATTGTTTCCGCCGCCACCATTGATCGCATCAACATCCTCCAGGCCTCCCTTCTGGCCATGAAACGAGCCGTGGACGATCTCGCCTGGCTCCATTGCCTCCCCGATTTTTTATTGATAGACGGCAAATTTCCCATTGCCATGGATATCCCGCAACGAACCTTGATCCGTGGTGAGTCTCAAAGTGCCTCCATTGCCGCCGCCTCCATCGTTGCCAAGGTGACCCGGGACGGCCTGATGGCTGAGCTGGCGACCTTGTTTCCAGCCTATAACTTTGACCGGAATAAAGGCTACCCCACCCGGGAACATCGTGCCGCCATAGAAAGATATGGCCCGGCCTCCTGTCATCGCCAGTCTTTTCGAGGAGTGAAGGAATTTGTCTGATCAGCGGAGAAATATTCTGGGGCAGCGTGGTGAAGATCTGGCGGCAGAGTATCTGCAGGGAGTCGGCTATCGTCTTGTGGAACGGAATTACCGGAATCTTTACGGGGAGATTGATATTATTGCCGAGGACCGGACTCGCTCGGCATGGGGGATTCAGGGCAAGACCCTGGTTTTTGTGGAGGTGAAGACCCGAAAGAATAATCTGTTCAGCTCCCCCTCGGAGGCGGTCACGCACCGCAAGCAACTCCAGATCAGCAAGGTTGCCCTGGAGTATCTCAACCAAAACAAGCTCACCGATGTTGCCGCCCGTTTTGATGTGGTGGCCATCTTTCTGCCGGACAGCGGTCCGTCTCAAATCGAGCTTATCCGCAATGCCTTTGATCTCTGCGCGATCTTCTGATCGTAGGTCTTGAACCGAACCCGGTGACGGGGAATGTTCCGGAGATGTCCCTGGAAGGGCAAGGCTGCCTGTCTGAACGTTAGCAGTGAATGAGGGGGATTCTCCCCTGCCAGCGCCTTGCCCCTGTTCCCCCTTGCGAAACCAGTCTCTCATCATGAGAAAAGACCCGTTTGTGCAAGTCTTTTCTCACCATGATCGTTGGGGAAGAATTTCCAGTCTTGCCTGAGGGGCAGAAAGGTTGGGTTAATAAAAAATGGCGCTGTTTCCCTCGTAGGCCATCTGGTAGATGGTGATGACATCTTCGAGGCTTGGCTGTCGGGGATTGTTTTCCACCGGACGGGTGACGGTCAGGGCGATCCGGGCCATTTCAGGGAGCTGATCGAGGGGAATATCAATATCCTGCAAGGTTCCCGGAATCCCCACGTCCGCGTTCAGTTCAAAGAGGGCCTCCACACATCGTTCCGCCGCTTCCCGTGTGGTCAGGCCGCTGGTTTTCTTTCCCAGAATTTCCGCCAGGCGGGCATATTTTTCCATATTGCCGATGAGGTTGTATTCGATCACGTAGGGCAGCAGTATCGCGTTGGCCAGTCCGTGGGCCACGCCAAACATGCCGCCCATGGGATAGGCCATGGCATGAACCAGTCCCACCCCGGCAGTGGCCAGTGCCTTGCCGCCGAGCAGGCTGCCCATGAGCAGGGCGGAGCGGGCCTCAAGGTTGCTGCCATTGGCATAGGCCTTGGGGAGATTGCGGCTGATCAGCCTGATCGCCTCCAGGGAATACATTTCAGAGATGGTATGGGCCTGGGTCGAGGTGTAGGCCTCAAGGGCATGGGTGAGGGCGTCAATTCCGGTGGAGGCGGTGACTTTTGGCGGCAGACTGAGGGTCAGCAAGGGGTCCAGGATGGCTGCCTCGGGATAAAGCGGGTCGCCGTTCATGCCCCCCTTGGAGCCTGTTTTTTCATTGATGAAGACAGCGGTGAAGGTGACCTCGGCCCCGGTTCCCGCCGAGGTGGGCACCATGATTTTAGGTACTCCGGGTTTGGGGATCTTGTCAAGACCCAGATAGTCAGCGGCCTTTCCGCCATTGGTGAGAAGGATTGCCACCGCTTTGGCCACATCCATGGCCGATCCGCCACCGGCTCCAATGACACAGTCGCAGCCCTTGCTCTTGGCCAGCTTATACCCTTTGTCGGCAAGCTTCAGACCGGGTTCCGGATCAATGGAATCATACAGGACATAGGGAAGACCGGCTTTATCCAGGGGGGCGGTGATCTGGTCGGCGATTCCGCTGCTGATCAGGGCCGGATCCATGACCAGGAAGACCTTGCTGCCGTTAAAGTCCTGAACGGTTCCGGCGAGACTGCTGATGCTGCCGACGCCGAATTGAATACGGGTTGGCTGGGTGACGGTAAATGATTGTGTCTGGATCATGGGAGTGTGGAAATCAGGTAGAGGTTGAAGGAATGGGATTTTTTTGTACAGCGAACCAGAAAAAAGGTTCTATAATGGCAAACGACCGCCCGGCTTCAGCAAAGGATGGAAGGGAGGAACAGTCTTCAACACCATGGATTGTTTAAAACATACCCAATGGGATTGCAAGGATCATGTTGTCCGGTCCTGAAAAATGTTCGGTGGATATTTTGGCAAAGATCCTGCCGGCTCTCCATCGTGGATCAAGTTTTCGAAAGTTCTGTGCAAGGTGCAGAGGGCTTTGCTGGTATCCTTATCGTTGTTCTGGCCGGGGGATATTTTTAAGTTTCCAAATTATTCCATCATCGTGATCTATGATTACTGAAATTATTCTGGCCAACCCCAGGGGCTTCTGTGCCGGGGTGGTGCGGGCCATAGCCACGGTGCGGCTGGCCCTTGAGCAGTGTGGCGCGCCCATTTACGTCCTCCATGAGATTGTCCACAATAAGCATGTGGTGCATGAGCTTGAACAGCTGGGGGTGGTTTTTGTGGAAGAGCTGGCCGATATCCCGCGCGGCGCAGTCTGTATTTTCAGCGCCCATGGGGTCTCCATATCCATCCAGGAGCAGGCGAAGAATCTGGGGCTGCGCATCATTGATGCCACCTGTCCCCTGGTGAGCAGTGTCCACCGGATGGTGGAAAAATATCATGGTGAAGGCTGTGATGTCTTGATAATCGGACATCATCGGCACCCGGAAGTGGAAGGGGTGAGCGGACGGGTTGCCGGGCGGGTGCATGTCATCGCCACCGAAGCGGAAGCCGAAAGTGTGCAGGTTGAGGATCCCCTGCGGGTTTGCTATGTCACCCAGACGACCCTGAGCCAGTCGGATATTGCCGGCATCAGACAGAGACTGGTTCAGCGATTTCCGGCCATCCGGGGCTCGCGTTCCAATGTCTGTTATGCCACCCAGAACCGCCAGAACGCGGTGAAGGAGCTGGCGCTGAAGGCGGGTATTCTGCTGGTTGTGGGGTCAAAAACCAGTTCCAATTCGAACCGCTTGCGTGAGGTGGGGGTGCGGGCGGGAATGGTGGGCTATCTCATTGATGATGAGACCGATATCCGCCCTGAGTGGCTGGAGCGGCACGCGACCGTCGGGGTGACGGCCGGGGCCTCTGCTCCCGAGCGTCTGGTGCGCGGCGTGGTCAACTGGTTGCAGGGCCATGGCGCGACCAGGATTGTCGAGCTTCCTGGAAAAGAAGAGCAGGTCTCTTTCCAGCCGGCCATGCTTGAACAGGCCGATTTGCCCCAATAAAATCACTGCCGCAATCTGCAAGGAAGGATCAGGCCGGGCGCTGAAACCCTTGTTGCAGGAGTTATTTCAATGTCTCCCGCAGTCGGGCCATGGCCTTTTCCACATTGGCGTAGGAGTTAAAGGCGGAAAGGCGGATGTAGCCTTCCCCGCATTTCCCGAATCCGGCACCGGGGGTACAGACCACCCCGGCCGTATTCAGCAGCATGTCGAAGAACTCCCAGGAGTCGCCCTTGGCGTCAATCCAGATATAGGGCGCGTTTTCTCCCCCCACAAAATCATACCCCAGGCTGGTCATTTCCGCACGGATCAGATCGGCATTGCGCATATACGAGGCGATCAGTTCCCTGGTCTGAACCGTTCCCTCGTCACTGTAGATGGCCTCGGCGGCGCGCTGCACCGGATAGGAGACGCCGTTGAACTTGGTGCAGTGGCGCCGGTTCCACAGGGAATGGAGGGGCTGGCGATGGCCTTGCGAGTCGTAGGCCGTGCACTCTTTGGGAACGACGGTGTAGGCGCAGCGGGTGCCGGTGAAGCCGGCACTCTTGGAGTAGGAGCGAAACTCTATGGCCACTTCCCTGGCGCCGTCGATCTCGTAAATGGAATGGGGCAGGGAAGGGTCCCGGATAAAGGCTTCATAGGCGGCGTCAAAGAGGATCAGGGCCTTTTTCTCTTTGGCATACTGCACCCACTGGCTCAGCTCCGCTTTGGTGATGGTCGATCCGGTGGGATTATTGGGAAAACAGAGATAGATGAGATCCACATCCCCGGCGGGGAGGGCGGGGACATAGTTATTGGCCCTGGTGGATTCAAGATAGACCAGCCCCTGATAGCGGCCATCGACAAAGTTGCCGGTGCGTCCGGCCATGACATTGGTATCCAGATAGACGGGATAGACCGGATCGGGGATGGCGACCCTGATATCCTGGGTGAAGAGTTCCTGGATATTGCCGGTATCGCATTTGGCCCCGTCGCTGATAAAGATTTCATCGGCGTCAATCGCCGCGCCTCGCGCCTGAAAGTCGTTGACAGCGATGGCCTCCCGTAAAAAATCGTAGCCCTGCTCCGGGCCATAGCCGCGAAAGCTGGTGTCAGAGCCCATCTCATCCACGGCCTTGTGAAAGGCGGAAACGCAGGCCGGCGGCAGGGCCCGGGTGACATCGCCAATCCCCAGGCGGATGATTTCCTTGTCCGGATTGGCCTGTTGAAAGGCGGCCACACGTTTGGCGATGTTGGAAAAAAGGTAGGATGCCTGGAGCTTGAGATAATTTTCGTTGATGGTGATCATGGGACAATTTCCCTTAAGTTTGGTATGGTGAATGAATAGGAACGCTTCATCGTTGAAGCGCTGACTATAATGGAATGAAAAATGGCTGTCAACCGCCAACACTGCCCCTTCTCAGGTTCCATGGGCCTGAAACGGGCACGGAATTTATAGATGAGGACCAGATGACCAGAATGACACCGTCGACCTTTTATCGACAGGATTATACCCCGCCCGAATTTTTGACCCTTGCCATTGATCTCACCTTTCAGCTCAACCACGAAGACACCGTGGTCACGGCCAGGTCTTCTTTTCAGCGCAACCCTGACTGTTCTTCCAGAGGCAATGTCCTGATTCTCCATGGTCAGGATCTCGAGCTTATGGCCATCAGCCTTGATTCCCGCCCCCTTCCTCCGGCTGAGTACACGCTGACCAATGCCGGGCTTGTGCTCCATGCGCTCCCCGATGCCTTTGTCCTTGAGATTATCACCCGCATCTTCCCTGACCGGAATACCGCCCTTGACGGCCTCTATCGCTCCAGTGGCAATTATTGTACCCAGTGTGAGCCGGAAGGATTCCGCAAGATCACCTTTTATCAGGATCGGCCCGATGTGATGGCTCGATTCAGCACCCGCATTGAGGCGGACCGCGACACCTGCCCGGTTCTGCTCTCCAACGGGAATCTGCTGGAACAGGGGGACCTGGAAGGAGGAAGGCATTACGCCGTCTGGCAGGACCCGTTCCCCAAGCCCTGCTATCTCTTTGCCCTGGTGGCCGGGGACCTGCTCTGTCAGGAGGATAGCTTCACGACCAGTTCCGGGCGCTCGATTCTGTTGCAGATTTTTGTCCAGGCGCGGAATCTGAAGAAATGCGATCACGCCATGCAGTCCCTTATCAAGGCGATGCGCTGGGACGAGGAGGTCTTTGGGCTGGAGTATGATCTTGACCGCTATATGATTGTCGCCGTCGATGATTTCAATATGGGGGCCATGGAGAACAAGGGCCTCAATGTCTTTAACTCCAAATTTGTCCTCACCAGTCCGGAAACCGCCACCGATCAGGATTATCTGGGGGTGGAAGGGGTGATCGCCCATGAGTATTTCCATAACTGGACCGGCAACCGGGTCACCTGCCGGGACTGGTTCCAGCTCAGCCTGAAAGAGGGACTCACCGTGTTCCGGGATCAGGAATTCTCGGCGGACATGAACGCCCGGGCGGTGCAGCGCATTGATGATGTGCGGATATTGCGCACCTTTCAGTTCAAGGAGGACAGCGGCCCCATGGCCCATCCGGTGCGCCCGGACTCCTATGAGGAGATCAATAATTTCTACACCGTGACCGTCTATAACAAGGGGGCGGAGGTGATCCGGATGATGCACGCCCTGCTCGGGCCGCAGGGGTTCCGCCGGGGCATGGATCTTTATTTTGCGAGGCACGACGGTCAGGCCGTGACCTGTGATGATTTCGCGGCGGCCATGGCTGATGCCGCCGGGGTTGATCTGGAGCAGTTTCAGCGCTGGTATTCCCAGGCCGGGACTCCGCTTCTGCGGGTTGCGGGTGTCTGGGATGAAACGAGGAGTCTCTACACCCTCACCGTCACCCAGAGCTGCGCTCCAACTCCGGGGCAGGAGGTGAAAGAGCCCTTTCATATCCCCTTGCGGGTAGGATTGCTGGACAGTCAGGGCAGGGATATGATCGCCCCGGACACCCTGCTCCAGTTGCGCGATGTTCAGCAGTCGTTCAGCTTTCCCGGACTTGACGGGAAACCGGTGCTCTCGTTCCTGCGTGGGTTCTCCGCCCCGGTCAAGGTGGAGCCGTTTCAGGGACGGGAAGAGTTGGCCTTTCTTATGGCCCATGACAGCGATCTGTTCAACCGCTGGGATGCCGCCAATCGTCTCGGGGAGTCCATTATCTTTGAGTGCGTGCAGTGCTTGCAGACGGGAGGCGCGCCAGTCCTCGACCCCCTCTTTGTCGAGGCCCTGCGGGCAAACCTGCGGGAGCTGAACGGGGCCGACAGGCAGACCGAAGCCTCATCACGCCGGGCTTTGCTGGCCCAGGTCTTGACCCTGCCTTCCGAAAATACCCTGGCCCTGAATATGGAGGTCATTGATCCCGACAGTCTGTATCTGGCCCGCCGCTTTGTGCGCGCCGAACTGGCCCGTCAACTGGCCGCGGAATTGCGGGACTGTTACGAGAGAACCCGGGAGGATACCGACCCCGTTTCCCAGTCTCCCCATCCCTACGTCCTTACCCCCGAGGCCATGGGCCGCCGGAGTCTGAAAAATGTCTGCCTTTCCTGTCTTCTGGCCATGGAGCCCCTGCCGCCGGAGCACCTGGAACTGGCGGTGCGGCAGTATGTGCGGAAGGCCAATATGACCGATGTCATGGCCGCCCTGGGAGCCCTGGTTCATTGCCCCGCCGAGCAGGCGCGGCAGGAGGCCCTGGCGGATTTTTACCGGCAATGGCAGCATGAACCTCTGGTGGTGGATAAGTGGCTGACCCTGCAAGCCACCTCCAGTCTCGACAACACCCTTGACAGAGTGCGGGAACTGCTGGCCCATCCCGCCTTTTCCCTGACCAATCCCAACAAGGTGCGGGCCTTGATCGGCGCTTTCGGCAGCGGCAACCATGTCCGTTTTCATGCGGCCAGCGGCGCCGGGTATCAGTTTCTGGCCGATCAGATTATCCGCCTGGACCCCGTTAATCCCCAGATAGCGGCACGACTCATGTCCCCGTTTACCTCCTGGAAACGGTATGATTCACAGCGGCAAGGGTTGATGCGGGAGCAGATGGAAAGGATTGCCGGGCAGAAAAATCTGTCGGCAGGTGTGACCGAAGTGGTGCGGAAAAGTCTGGGCTGATTGCTCCCGCCACTGGAGCTGGGAGTTTTTTGTTATTTTTTCAAGACCAGATCAGAGCTTTTTACACCGACAACAGTGTGAAAAATTCCGCAATTATGATTTTGGCAGGTATTATTTTGTGGCTCAGATAACGTGAAGCTTAGCGGCCAGCTGTCGGCGGTCCGCTTGAGCGGCGGGTT